>DATMZM010000037.1:0-5184 GCA_035607445.1 Thermoanaerobaculia bacterium
TGATCGATCTCGCCCAGTTCGTCGAAGGCCGCGACGGCATCAGCGTGATCCGCGGCAGCGGCGAGGTCCGCGACTGGAACGGCATCCACTACAAGGTGGGGATGTCGCGCAAGAACGTCGGCTCGACCAAGCTGTCGATGAACGTCGCGACGATCCCGCCGGGCGGCGTCGCCAAGGCCCATATCCACGTCGGCTTCGAGCTGATGCTCTACATCCTGGAAGGCAAGGTCCGTCACGAGTACGGCCCGGGGCTCAAAACCGTGGTCGACAACGAGGCGGGGGACTTCATCTACATCGAGCCCGGCGTGCCGCACGAGGTCTTCAACTTGAGCGACACGGAGCCGGTGGTCGCCGTCGTCGCCCGCTCGGATGCGAGCGAATGGGAGAACATCGTCCCTTACGATCGCGACAGCGGGGCCTGATTTCGGCCTCGGGCTCGCCCCGAACCCTTCCCCGGGACCCTTTCGCCCCCGGCGGACGCCTCCGCCGCCGGGATAGAATGGACTCTCGATGTCCTCCGAGACCACCGACCTCTCCGCCCCGATCTTCCTGCTCGCGATGCCGCAAGTGCTCGATCCGTTCTTCCATCGCAGCGTCGTGCTCCTGATCCATCACGACGAGGACGGCAGCTTCGGGTTCATCGTCAATCGGCCGACGGGCATCCGGGTGGGCGAGATCTTGAAGGGGATGGAGGTCAACTGGACCGGCCGGGAGAGCTCGCTCGCCTATTTCGGCGGTCCGGTCCAGCCTCAGATGGGGACCGTGCTCTTCCAACCGACCCCCTCGGTCGAGGAGCTCGCCGACGCCGCGAGCGAGGTCGTTCCGGGTCTGTCGATCACCCAGCACGTCGGCGACCTGGCACAGCTCGCGACGGCCCCGCCCGACCGGTTCCGGCTCTTCCTCGGCTATGCCGGCTGGGGAGCGGGCCAGCTCGTCGAGGAGATCCTGCGCAACGATTGGCTGACCGCGCCGGTCGCGAGCGACCTCGTCTTCGCGACCGAGCCCGACGGGGTCTGGTCGGCGGCCCTGCGCTCGGTCGGGGTCGATCCCGCCGCCCTTCCCTCCTGGACCCCCGCCGGTGACGACCGGGCCAACTGACCGCGCGCGGATGGAGCGGCCCCCGATGCGGACGGAGCACCAGCGATCGGCCGGGGGCCTCGTCGTCGACGGCGAAAGGGTCCTGCTCATCTCGACCCGAAACGGGCGCCGCTGGCAGCTGCCCAAGGGACACATCGAAGAGGGCGAGACGGCGGAGCAGGCGGCGGTACGCGAAGTTCGGGAAGAGACCGGCGTCACCGGCCGGATCCTCGCCGCGTTGCCCGGCGTCGAGTACTGGTACGTCGAGCGCGGCCAGGCGCGGATCCACAAGAAGGTCGACTACTATCTGCTCGACTACGTGAGCGGCACGACCGACGGCTACGATCCGACGGAAGTGTCGGGCGCCTCCTGGTTCCCCTGGGACGAGGGGATCGCCCGCTTGAGCTTCGACAACGAACGGCAGGTCGTCTCGACCGCGCGCGAGGTCTGGGCGGAGGGAGCGCTCGCCGGCGCCGGCAAGGAGGTCAAGGCTTGAAAACCCTGGTCCGGGCGGTCCTCCACGTGGCGGTCAACGCCCTCGCGCTCTACCTCGCGAGCCGCATCGTCCCCGGCATCAGCTACACCGGGGGATGGCCGAGCCTGGCGGTCGCGGGGCTCGTCCTCGGTCTCGTCAACCTGATCGTCAAGCCGATCGTCAGCTTCTTCTCCTTCCCGCTGATCGTGCTCACGCTCGGCCTCTTCTACCTGGTGATCAACGGCCTGATGCTGGAGCTCGCCTCGTATCTCGTCGAGGGGCTCAAGATCGACGGCTGCCTGCCCGCGATCCTCGGCGGCGTGCTGATCGCGCTCGGCAACTGGCTGGTCGGCGGCCTGACGCGCAAAGACTGATCGTCCGAGCCATGCCCGCCTCCCCCCCAGCCGGCTCGAAACGGGCGGCCGCCGCCGCGCCGCGCTCAAAACCCAAGAAGGTCCGCCTGGGACGCGAGTCCGCCGCCGGCCGGAGGGAACGCACGGCGGAGATCCTGGCCCGGCTCGAGCGCGAGTACCCCGATGCCCATTGCGCGCTCGACCACCGATCCCCGCTCGAGCTGCTGGTCGCGACGATCCTCTCCGCCCAGTGCACCGACGAGCGGGTCAACAAGGTCACGCCCGAGCTGTTTCGCCGCCTGCCCACCGCCCGCCACCTCGCCGAGGCGCCGATCGAGGAGATCGAGGAGCTGGTCAAGACGACGGGGTTCTTCCGCAACAAGGCGCGCGCGCTCCAGGGGCTCGGGATCGCTTTGGTCGAAGAGCACGGCGGACGGGTGCCGGACACCATGGCCGAGCTGGTCGAGCTGCCCGGCGTCGGCCGCAAGACGGCGAACGTCGTGCTCGGCAACGCGTTCGGGCACAACGTCGGGATCGTCGTCGACACCCACGTCCAGCGCCTGACCGGGCTGCTCGGCCTCTCGGCGGAGAAGGATCCCGAGAAGATCGAGCGCGTCCTGATGGCGCTCGTGCCGCAGCCGAGCTGGACGCTCTGGTCGCACCTGCTGATCGAGCACGGCCGCAAGGTGTGCGTCGCCCGCCGGCCGGAGTGCGCGCGCTGCGTCCTCTCGGACCTCTGCCCGTCCTCCCTGGTCTGACCGACCGATCGGACAGCTCTCTCAGGAGACTCGCCCGTATGCCCGAGCCGAACCCCAACCAGAAGACCGCGGTCGTCACCGGCGCTTCGGCCGGAATCGGCGAAGCGACGGCTCGAGCGCTCTCGGCCGCCGGCTTTTCGGTCGTCGTCGGGGCCCGCCGCATCGAGCGGCTCGAACGGCTCGCCGCGGAGATCGGAGCGCGGGCGCTGCCGCTCGACGTCACCTCGTCCGAGAGCGTCGTCGCGTTCGCCGCCCAGATCCCGGAGGTCCAACTGCTGGTCAACAACGCCGGGCTTTCCTTGGGCCTCGACCCGATCGAGAGCGCCCGCGAGGAGGACTGGCGGCTGATGTTCGAGACCAACGTGCTCGGCGTGATGCATCTGATCCGGGCGCTGCTGCCGAAGATCGAGGCGACGGGCGACGGCCACGTGATCAACGTCGGATCGACCGCCGGGTTCGAGACCTATTCCGGCGGCGCGGGCTACACGGCTTCCAAGCACGCGCTGCGGGCGGTCACCAAGACCCTGCGGCTCGAGCTCCTCGGCAGGAAGGTGCGCGTCACCGACGTCTCTCCGGGGCTGGTCGAGACGGAGTTCTCGCTCGTTCGCTTCGCGGGCGACGAGGAAAAGGCCAAGGCCCCGTATCGCGGCATGACGCCGCTCGCGGCCGAAGACGTCGCCGACTGCGTCGTCTGGGCGGCCACGCGCCCATCGCACGTGAACATCGACGAGATCGTGGTCAGGCCGCGCGACCAGGCGACCTCGACACTGGTCCACCGGCGGCCGTGAGCTCCCTGCTAACATCACCGGAGAATCGACCGATGAAGAGATCTCCGACCCGGCTCCGTCCGCTCCGCGCCGTCGCCTGCGCCGGGGGGCTCGCCGCCCTCGCTCTCCTCTCGGCCTGCGATCAGCTGTTCCCCTACCGCTCGCCGGGCGAGATCGTCTACCGGAAGAACTGCGCCGAATGCCACGGCCTGGACGGCGCCGGCAACACGCCGAACTACATGGGCAATGCCTGGGCCGACCTGCGCGACAACGAGTGGCACACCGGGCCCGACGCGGGCGCGATCAAGGCCGTCGTCGAGAGCGGGGTTTTCGGCGAGATGCCCGGCTACACCGGCAAGCTCAGCCGGGAGGAGATCGACCAGGTCGTCGACTACGTGCGCGTCCTGCGCGGAGACAAGGCTCCGGAGCCGCGCCCGCAATGAGCCGCCCGCGGTTTCTCCTGGCGAGCGGGCTCGCGCTCGTCCTGGCGGCCGGCGCGCTCGGTTGTACCGACGATCGGCGGCTGCGAGAGGGCGACCGGCTCTACGCCGACCTCTGCGCGCGCTGCCACGGCGCGAACGGCCAAGGGGATCCGCGCAGCGTCCAGCTCTATCCTCGCCAGAACCTCACCCGGTCGGGCATGATCGAGCGGGGGGATCGCATCCTCATCCGCGACCGGATCGTCAGGGGGTACGGCCTGATGCCGGGGTACCAGTTCAAGCTGCAGCCCGAAGAGGTCGGCCGACTGGTCAACAAATGCCTGGAGTTCGGCAAGGCGAAACCGGGTGGGACGAAAGGCTGAACCGACCGATGGATCCGCAACGATTTCGCGACGCGTTCCAGAAGCTCCAGCTGCTCGACGAGCGGATGACCTACAAGGTCCGCCCGCGGCCGGGCGGCGCCATGACCCGCCCCAGCCCGGAGCAGCTCGAGCGGGAGCTCCGCGAGCTCGCGACCTACACCGTCGAGCTCAAGGAAGTCGTCCACGAGCTGTTCCAAGCCCTCGGCGGCAAGCCGAAGGCTCCCGGCGAGCCGGGGGTTTAGTCGGTTAGTTCTCGAACGACGCCCGCCGCGGCGGCTCGATGCCCAGCCAGGCGGCGACCCGGCCTGCGACCTCGACGGTCTTGACCGTGCCGAGCGAGCTCTTGGGGACGCCGCGGCCGAGGGCCAGGAAGATCGGCTGGACGCGCGGCTCGTCGTGCAGGTGGCCGTGCCGGCCGTAGGTCGCGGTGGGAGCCGCGAGGGCGCCGCCCGGCAGGGGGTCCTCGTCGAAGCTGTAGCCCGGGCGGGCGAAGAGGACGAGATCGCCGCTGTTGGGATGATCGAGGCCGACCTCCGCGAGCCGGCCGTGCGGAACGACGCGGGCGATCGGACGGTCGCCTCCGACCGCCAGCCGCTCGAAGCGCTCCTCGAGGCTCGCGAGGAGCGCGGACCGCTCGGGCTCGACGACCGAGGGGGCCAGGTAGACGTGGGCCGCTCCCCCTTGCCCGAGCGCGAGCGCGCGGGATCGCGCCGGATCGGGCCGGCCGTCGTCCCCGAGGACGGCGAGCCCCGCGTCGCGCAGCAGGACGTTCAGATCGATCCGCGTGTGGATCGGCAGCATGCCGTGATCGCTCGCGAGGACCACGGTGGTCGTCGAGAGGTCGAGCGCGGCGAGCAACCGGGCGAGCCCGCGGTCGACCGCCTGCCAGATTCGCCGCCGCGCCCGCGCGGACGAAGCGGCGAGGGCCGGGGTGTAGCCCGGCTGGCGCGGA
>DATMZM010000035.1:0-2808 GCA_035607445.1 Thermoanaerobaculia bacterium
GGGTTTCCGAGCCGGCGCGTCTCGCGACCCTGCCGCTCCTCGCCGGGGTCGGCCTGGCGCGCGGTCTCGCGCCGCTCCTGCCCGCGGGGTCGAGCGCGAAGCTGCGCCTCAAGTGGCCGAACGACCTCGTCGTCTCCGGACAGAAGATCGGCGGCATCCTGATCGAGACTGCGCTCCGGACGGAGGCCGGCGCGGTGGTCATCCTCGGCTTCGGCGTCAATCATTCCCAAGCGCGCGAAGAGCTGCCGATCGAGGCGGCGACCTCGCTCCGGCTCGAGGGCGGGACCGCAGATCTCGCCGAGCTGACCTGGGCTCTGGTCGAGGCGCTGGCCGCGGAGCTTCAACACATGGGCGACGCTCCCTATGCGGTCGCCGCCTACCGCGAGCTCTCGGCGCACGCCCCGGGCGACCGGTTGACCTGCCGCACCGGCTCGGCGACGATCGAGGGGACTTTTCTGGGCTTCGATGAGGCGGGGAGCCTGCGCCTCGCGACCGCCGAAGGCGAGGCGGTCGTCGCCGCGGGGGAGGTGATCGCATGACGAACGGCAAGAAGGGCCGGCCGCGGTCGCCCGGCGGCCTCCTCGTGCTGGTCGACGTCGGCAACACGAACACCGTCTTCGGCGTCTATCGGGGGGACGAGCTGGTCGAGAGCTTCCGCCTCTCGACCGACGCCGAGCGGACCGCCGACGAGTACGGCTCGCTGCTCCTGCCGCTCTTTTCGCGCGCCGGGGTCGATCCGACCTCGGCCGAGGCGGTCGTCATCTCGTCCGTCGTGCCGCCGCTCCAGTTCACCCTCGACCAGCTGTCGCGCCACTATTTCGGCAAGCGTCCGCTGTTCATCGAGCCGGGGGTCAAGACCGGCATGCCGATCCGCTACGACAACCCGGCCGAGGTGGGGGCGGACCGCATCGTCAATGCGGTGGCCGCGCGCGAGCTGTACGGCGCGCCGGTCGTCGTGGTCGATTTCGGCACGGCGACCACCTTCGACCTGGTCAACGCCGCGGGCGAGTACGCGGGCGGCATCATCTGCCCGGGGATCACCATCTCGGCCGAGGCGCTCTTCGCCCACGCCTCGCGCCTCTACCGCGTCGACATCAAGAAACCGACCGAGCTGGTCGGCAAGAACACCGCCACCGCCATGCAGGCCGGCATCTACTACGGCTACGTCGGCCTGGTCGACGGCATCCTCGAGCGCCTGGTCGCCGAGATGCCGGGCTTGAAGACCGTGGTCGCCACGGGAGGCCAGGCCGACCTCATCGCGACCGGCTCGCGCTACATCCAGAGGGTCGACCCGATGCTCACGCTGGTGGGCCTGAAGCTGATCTACGAGCGGAACCGGTAGGGCGCAGGACCCGCCGGTCGGGGCACACGGGTGGGGCCTGGTATCATGACGCTGGGTCGACGAGATGGAGGACACATGGCCGCTCACGCAGTGACACTTCGACTCCCGCCTTCCCTGTACGATCTCTTCTCGAGCCGGGCCGAGCGAGCCCAGAGGAGCTTGGAGGCGGAGCTTCTGGAGGCGGTGGCCACGGTCGCGGCGGGCGAGGAAGAGCTCTCTCTGGACGTGGCGGAGGCGGTGGCGGCTCTCGAGCTCTTGAGCGATGAGGAGCTTTGGCGTGCCGCCCGAAACCCTCCGTCCGAGGCTGACCGATCGCAGCTCGAAGCACTCAATCTCAAGCAACAGAAACAAAAGCTGACGCCGGCCGAGAGAGAGACGCTGGAGAGGCTGGTTCAAGAATTCGACAGGGCGGTCTTGTTGCGGGCGGAAGCGGCGCGCCTCCTCAAGGAACGCGGCCAGGACGTTTCCAGTCTTCTGACCGCTCGATGACCTCGAGCTACATACCGAAAAAGTTGCGGCAGATCGTGGCGGAGCAAGCCCGATTCCGCTGCGGCTACTGCTTGAGCGCGGAAAAGGTCGTCGGCTTCGCCATGGAGATCGAGCACCTGGTCCCCCAGGCTCTGGGAGGCCCCTCTCGCGAAGAGAACCTCTGGCTCGCGTGCCCCGCGTGCAATGCCTTCAAGGGCCAGCGGATCTCCGCTCGCGACCCGTTGAGCGGCCTGACCGTCCGGCTTTTCAATCCTCGGGAGCAGCGCTGGGAAGAGCACTTTCTTTGGATCGATTCGGGGGCGCGAATCGCGGGTCGGACGGCGATTGGCCGGGCGACGGCGATGGCGCTTCATTTCAACCGGCCGCTTCTGGTAGCGGCCCGTAGCGCCTGGATCAAGGCAGGGTGGCATCCACCGGATTCGTGATCCGGTCTTTGCTCCGCGCCTTCACCGGAAGTCGTGGCTCGGCGCCGCGGCCAGCTCGCGGAGGGGCCAGAACTTCTCGGCGCGGAGGCAGATGGTGCCGTCGCGGCGCTGGAGAATTCCCTCGACGGCGAGGCCCGGGTTGCCGACGATCAGCTTGCGGTGCTCCTTGAGGAGGTCGGGCGAGACGATCGCCTGGCACATGCCGGTCTCGTCCTCGAGGGTCAGGAACAGCATCCCCTTGGCGGTCCCCGGGCGCTGGCGGACGATCACCGAGCCGGCGATACGGAGGCGCTCGCCGCTCCGGCGGCTTTCGAGATCGGCCGCGGGGACGACCCCCTGCTTGCCGAGCCCCTCGCGGAAGTAGGCGACCGGGTGGGGGCCGAGCGTGAGCTGGAGGCCCGCGTAGTCGGCGATCGTCGTCTCCTGGGCCGTCATCTCGGGAAGGGGCGAGGGGGCCTCGTCGGGCAGGTGCGAGAGCAGCGGCCCGGCCGGCCGCGCGACGCGCGCCGCCTTCCAGAGCGCGGCGCGGCGGGGGAGGCCGCGCTCTCCGGG
>DATMZM010000337.1:0-3902 GCA_035607445.1 Thermoanaerobaculia bacterium
ACGAGGAGCACGATGATCAGGAGAGGAGCCCAGGACGGGTAGATCTCGAAGTGGATCAGCAGGCCGAAGACGACGGTCAGGAAGCCGGTGTCGAGCGCCTGGAAGAGAAAGGCGTGCTTCCGCTTGGCGTAGCGCGGGATCAGCTTGAGCCCTGCGGCGAGCAGCTCGGCGACGATCGCGACCGCGACGATCTCTACGACGAAGGCGAACACTTAAGAATCCCCCCTCATCGTCCGCCCTCTCGTGACTCCAAGCCGTCGTGGTCGATCGAAGCTCGCTCCGACTGTAAAGGAGTCGATGGCGGCTGTCCATGCGAAGGCTCGCGTCAGCACGAGGACCGCTCGTCCCAAACCGGCCGGTCCGGACCCGGAGACGGTGTTCTACTATCGATCATGACCCGATCCTTCCGGTCGACCCTCGTCTCGTTCTGCGTCGCCCTCCTCGGCGCCGCGACGACCCTCCACGCCGCGACCTGGCAGCCGGTGCCGCTCTTCGGCGGCCAGATCCTTTCTCTCGCCTCCGCTCCGAGCGCTTCCAACATCGCCTACGCCGGCCTCGCGCCGGCCGGCGTCGTGCGGAGCGACGACGGCGGCCGCACCTGGCGCTCGCCGAGCCCGGCCGCCGAGGAGATCACCGCCGGCCGTCTCCTCGTCTCCTCCGTCGATCCGCGCACTCTCTTCGCCACGGCCGGTCCGTTCTCCGACACCTTCGCGCGCAGCCGCGACGGCGGCGCCACCTGGACTTTCCGCCCGATCGGCCCCGAGGTCGTGCTCCTGTCGGCGACGGCTCTGACCCTCGATCCGCGCGCTCCGCGCGAGCTCTGGGCGGCGACGTCCAACGGCCTCTACCGGAGCGCCGATCTCGGCGATACCTGGACGCAGGTAGCCCTCGCGGGCTTCCACGCCGAAGCGGTGGGCGTCGATCCCCGCCACGCGAATCTCCTGTTCGTGATCGGGCGCGAGGAGAACGGCGAGGGCCAGCTCCTGACCAGCCGCGACGGCGGCGGCCACTGGCGGGAGGTTCCCGACTTTCCCGGCATCGTCGAAGAGCCTCGCTTCGCCTTCGCGCCGGGCGCTCTCGGCCCGGCGTTCCTGCTCACGGAATTCTCCCTCTTCCGCTCGGACGACGAGGGCCGAACCTGGATCGACGTCACCGGCCTCCTCTCGACCTACGTCCGCGACTTCGCTCTCGCCCCCTCGGGCAGCCTGCTGATCTCGACCCCGCTCGGGGTCCTCCACTCGCTCGATTTCGGAGACTCCTGGCTGCCGGAGGCCAACGCGCAAGGCGTGCGGCGGAACGCGGGCCCGGACGGGACGGTCTCGCCGCTCGCCCCGCTCCCCGGCAACGGGAACGCCATCCTCTCGGGGTCGGACCGCGGCGTCTGGCGGTCCGGCAGCGGGGGCGCCGGCTGGCGCGCCTCGAGCGAGGGGATCTCCGCCCACCACATCCGCGACGTCGCCGCTTCGAGCGCCGCCGTGCCGCGCGTCCTCGCCCTGACGCCGGAGGTCTTCGCGAGCGCGGACTCGGGAGCGAGCTGGAAGCGGACCGAAAGCCGCGGGATCCAGAACGTCGCCGCCTTCCGGATGGAGCACCTCGCCTTCGATCCGCGCGACGGCGACCGGGTCTACACCCACGGCGCCGGCGGCCTGTACGTCAGCCGCGACGGCGGCCAGCAGTGGCACCGGCTGCTGACCCTCTACGACGGCTACCCCTTCTTTCTCGAGCAGTTCAACTCCGCCCTCGCGATCGACCCGACGAACCCGAAGAAGCTCTACCTCTCGGCCGGCGCCGACGTCCGCTTCGAGCCGGGCCGCGTGGTCACCTTCGCCTACTCGACCGACGGCGGCCGGACCTGGACCTTCCGCCGCCATCCGTTCGAAGCCGCGGCGCTCGCCGTCGATCCCCACCGGCCGAAGACCCTCTACGCGACGACGAACGGGCCTCTGCGCAAGAGCCTGGACGCCGGCACCACCTGGCAGATCGCCGGCGACCTGCGCCGGACGCTCTCGCTCGCTCTCGACCCTGACCGGACCGACGCGCTCTGGGTCGGCGCGGCGGACGGCGCCGTCTTCCGGAGCGCGGACGGCGGCCGGACCTTCGAGCCGCTCGGCGAGCCCCTGGGCGGGGCGGTGGCGACGCTCGTCGCCGACCCGAAGCGCCCCGAGGGGGTCTACGCGGGCGTCGCGGGCCAGGGGATCTACCGCTGGGACCCCGTGAGCGCTTCCTGGCTGCTTCAGGGCGACGGCCTGCCGGCGGCACGCTTCGAAGGGGCGTTCGCCGTCGACGGCCGGCGTGACGTGCTCTGGGCCGCGACCGCCGGCAGCGGACTGCTGCGGCTTGAGCTCGAGTAGGAGCCGGGCGGTTCAGCCGGGAGATCGGCTTCTTTTCAGTCCGATCGCCTGCACTTCCTGCCAGAAGGGCCCTTTTCGATCGGCAACGGCTGCCTCTCCGGAGGCCCGGCCCCCATCGGGGTAGCCGGTGGCACTGGCCTTGCTCCTGGAGGTGAGCGCAGGGCATGAAGCCACCGCCGCCAACTCGAGTGCCTTCCGGTTCAGGCGGCGATCTCCGGCCCAAATCCAAAAGGAGAGACCCCATGAAGCGCATTTCGATTCTCTTCGGTTGCCTCTTGATCGCGGTCGGCGTCCTCGCCCTCGCGCAAGACAAGCCGATGGCGGCGAACACCGACTCGACACCGGTGGCCGACAGCACCGCGAGCACGGATACCATGTCGAAGACCGTCACGGGCCGCGTCATCTCCTCCTCCGCCTACGCCCTCGCGGTCCAGACCGATGACGGGACGCGCCTGAACCTGGTGCTCAATTCGACCACCACCAAGCCGGCGATCCTCAAGGAAGGGGACCGGGTGACCATCGTCTACCGCGGTCTCGACGCGGGCGGCTTCGAAGCGCTCACGGTCACCTCGGTGACCGATTCCGGTACGGCGACCACGGCCACGGCGGCCCCTCTGACCAACACCGGCGCGCCGGGCACCAACGGCCAGACGGGCGAATCGAGGTCGACCGCCGTCGGCACGACGGGCAGCTACTACGCTCCGGGGAATCCGCCGCAGCCCCCGAATCCGGACTCGACCACGACCACCGGCACCATGGCCGAGACCCATCCGATGACCACCACCCAGGACGCCACGGCCGAGACCACGACCACGACGCCCGCCCCGGGTACGACGAGCACCCTCGACAACACCCAAACCGACACGACCACGACGACGACCGACAACAGCCTGCCGCAGACCGCGAGCCCGGAGCCGGCGATCTTCCTGGCCGGTCTCTGCGCCCTGGCCGGAGCGGCGCTTCTCTATCGCCGTCGTTCCGTTCTCTAGATCTCAGGTAAGTCCCCCGCAGTCGCCCCATGCTGCAAGGCGAAGCCATGAAGGCGGCCGGGAACGGCGCTCGGTTCATCGAACGGGTGCTGTTCCTGGCCGCCTTTGTCGCGTTCGGCTACGTCGGCCTGGCGGCGCTCGATCGCTTCGCCTTCCAGCGCATCGAGAGCGCCCAGCTCGCCCGCTTCGTCCCGACGACGGTCGCTCCAACGAGGGATAGGGCCTCCCGCGGCCGGCAGCCGGCGCCCGCGGCAGGAGACGTGATCGGCCGGCTGACGATTCCCGCGGCGGGCATCGACGCCGTCGTCGCCGAGGGCGTCGATTCCCGGACCTTGCGCCGCGCGATCGGCCACATCCCGAACACGGCGCTTCCGGGCGCCTCGGGCAACGTCGCGCTCGCGGGCCACCGCGATACCTTCTTCCACGACCTCGAGAAGCTGCACCTGAACGACTCGATCCGTCTCGTGACGCCGGCCGGCACCTACGACTACGCCGTCGAGGACATCCGGATCGTCGAGCCCACCCAGACGGACGTGCTCGCCCCCGATCCGAGCCCTTCGCT
>DATMZM010000030.1:0-6051 GCA_035607445.1 Thermoanaerobaculia bacterium
ACCGGAATGGCCCCCGCGCCCGCGGGGGCAACGCGCGTGCCGCGTTGCGAAAGGCCTAGTGTCGCAGACCGTGAGGACAAAAGTCCTCACCGAGCGCGAGGCCCGCTCGCACCGCCGCGGCGGCGCGGTTGTCGATTTCGACAACTTAGAGCTTCTGGAAGATATTTTCTAGAGGCAAGGTGATGTTGGGCAGCATGCGATGCCTCGCCGGCAGCCGCAAACTGTCCGGAACATCAAAGCAATAGTTTCTGACGAGATCCCCTTGACAAAGGTTCCGCGGCGCGTTTACGGTACGCTGCCATGCGACAGCTTGATCCTGCCGATAGCCGTTGTTCAACTGCCGAGTATCAGGTCCTGACCGCCGACGATCTCCGGTTCGCGGCTCGCGTCGGCCGGTCCATCGCCGCCGCTCGGGTCGCGATCGAGTGGACGCAGCAGGATCTCGCGGACCATATCGGCGTCTGCCGGGTCATGGTCTCCCGCTACGAGCGGGGGACGGTTCTGCCCGGGCTCCTGACCTTCCGCCTCCTCTGCCGCCACCTGGGCCTCAAGCCCGGGGTTCTCCTCCGAGCTGGCGCGCCGAAGCCGCGCGGTGCACGGCCGCTCTCCCCGGCTCCCCAGGCTGCCCTCACGACCCCGAGAGGTGCGTCGTGAGCTTCCCCGCCGTCCTTCCTCTCTTGGTTTCCTCTCCCGCCCCCCCGGCGCGCCGGGCCCTCGCGGCGGCCCGTGAGGGTCTGGCGCTCCAGGGGGGCAACCTTCGCTACGGCCTGGCCGCGGAGCCCGCGCTCGCCGACTGGGAGCGGGCGGCGCGCGACCTCCATGCGCTGCTCGTGCTGCCGGACTCGGATCCGGCGGTGCTCGGCAACGCGGAGCTCCTCGCCAATCCCGCCGGTTCGCGGCTCGCCCTCGCGCTGATCGAATTCGCCGAGGAATCGGTCGATCGCATCGCAGACCTGACCCAAGTGATGACCGTCTGGGCTCGCAGGGTCGAGGCGAGAGCCGTCGAAGGCTTCCTCTCGGTGGCGACCGAGATGTGGGCGCTGCGCGGCGACGTCTACCGCCGGACCGGCCAGTCCGGCCGGGCCGAATTCGCCTTCGGCAAGGCCTTCAATCTGCTCGCGCGGGTGGACGACCGCCGAACGCACGCGCGGGTCGAAGACCTGTTCGCACGCTATGAGCGGTCGCGCGGCGATCTGCCGGCGGCGATCGAAGGCTGGGCGCCCGTGGTCATGGCCTACCGCGCGGCGGGCCAGGCCGCGCCGGCGTTGGACGCCGCGGTGCGGATGATCGCGACGCTCTGCGAGTTGGGGCGGACTTCCGACTTTCCCGCACGCCGAGCCGACTTCGCCGCCTTGAGCAACTCGTCGGCGATCGGGACGTTCCTGGCCCGGGAGATCGCCGGCCTGACCGCGCGCGGGCGGGACGCGGCGGCTTGCCTGTTCGAGCGGCTCGCCCGCGGCGGCGTCTTCGGTCCGCTCGCTCCTTGGGAGACGAACGACCTCGCGGATTTGCGCTTCGATTCTCTCGCGGCGCGGTATCCGCTCTACGGGCCGGGGCCGACCGCGCGCGGAATCGCGGCGGGGATGGCGCGCGAGCTCGGTCGGCTCGCCAGCGCGGAGGCGCTGGTGGGCTCCGGCGAGTGGTACGGACTCTTCACTCTCGCCCACCTCGAGCTCGCCGCCGGCCCGCGCCTGCCCGCGGACCTCCACGCCGCCCTGACCTACTTCATCGGCCCGAACCCGTTCTCGGGCGAGCCGCACACACCGACCCCTTCCGAGCCCTGATCGCACGGGAGCTTCCTCCGGAGACCACGCCATGAACGAACCGACCGAGCGCCCGATCGATCCGACGTACGAACCCCCGATCCCGGCCTCCGAGCTGTTCCCTCCGGCCCGGCTCAAGGCCGAGCGCGTCCAGCTCGCCCTCGTGCAGCTGCCCGGCTGGGCCCTTTCGCCCGATGGCCTCGCCCTCGTCCGGATCTTCGCGCTCGACACGCGGGAGGCCGCCCTCGCCCTCGCCTGCCTGATCTCCGAGATCTGCCGCGCGCGGGGTCACGAGGCGGCTCTGCTGCTCGAGGGAGCCCGGCTCACCGCGACCTTGTCGAGCCCCGCGGCCGGCGGCGTGACCGAAGCCGACCTCGAGATCGCCCGCCAGCTGGCGTTTCAGGGCTAAACCGAGTGGACGGCGCAGCTTACGGGCCGGACGGGAGCCGCCGCGGGCCGCTCGGCGGCCGAAAAGAATCGATCGTTTTTCGATTCCAATCGATTTCCGGCCGGAATGAATCGATTGTTTTCCGGTTTCGGTCGATTTTCGGCCGGAGACAATCGATTGGCACGCAGTCCGAATCGATTCCCGGCGGGAGAAAATCAATTGTTTTCCCGTCCCAATCGATTTCCGGTCGAAGAAAATCGATTGCGACGCGCTCGAAATCGATCGGCGGCCGGAAACAATCGATTGTTTTCCCGTGGAAATCAATTTCGAGCGGGAGAAAATCGACCCGCATCCGCTCCTTTTCGCTCCGCGGCGGCCGGAAATCGACCGCCGGCCGCCCCCGGGCGCGTCGTGGCCGCAGCGAATCGCTCGGCACCGGACGGCGCTCGCCCCGGACTCCTCCCGGCTCACGAGTTTCCCGAAGCGCGGCTCGCCGCGCCGCTTCCCCGCGCCGCCGATTCCCGGCGGCGCGCATCGACCCTCGAAGAAAGGAATCGCGATGAATGATTCGTCGTCGCTCGCCGGGCGCCTCCGCCACTGGGAGCTGCTCGTCAACACCTCGCTGCCGTTGCTCGACGAGCTGCCCCAGGTGCGCGAGGCCCACGCTCAACTGACCGAGCTGATCGGAGGCATCAAGGGGCACGCCGATCACGAGCAGTCCCTGCGCGGCCAGATCACGAAATCCGTCGCCGAGCGGAGCGCCCTCGAAGAGGCGGCCCGCGCGGCGCGCGCCAAGCTGGCCACCTCGTTGCGCGGGCACTTCGGCCCGCAGAACGAGCAGCTCCTCGAATTCGGCATCCCCGTGAGCCGAGCGGGCCGGCGCGCGAAAGCGGCGGCGGCCCAGGCCGCCATGCCACAGCCACCGTCCCAGCCGTCGCCCGAGTCCGCGTCGTCCAAATGACGTCATGCCGGGGGGCGGGCCAGCCGGGCGGAGGTCCGGCGAGCTCGAAGCCCGTTCCCCGGTTTCCTTGAAGGGGGAAGGGAATGTCCAACTCCGATGGGGACCGGCCCAAGAAGACTCCGGTCAATGCGTTTCGCGCCTCGTTCCTGGGCCGTCTGACCGAGCGCGAGGAAACGGCGAGCGCCGGGGACGACCCGGCTCTCGCCGGCGACTGGCAGGTGCGCGAGCACGACGGTCGCTATCTGCTGCTGCGGGATTGGGAGCAAGCGGGGGTCCACGCGCCGCCCTGCTGGTTCACCTCGCGGGAGCGCGCTCTCCTCGCGGTCGGCGCGCTCGCCGCCGCGGCGCGCGACCCGCTGTTCGATTTCGGCGCGGCGACCGCGGAAGGAGCCTTCCCGATCATCCTGTTCGACGGCGGCACGGCGCCCGCGGTCATCGGCGAGAACCGCATCTTCGACCCGGCCTTCGTCGCCTACCTGCACGCGGTGGAGATGCTCAAGCGGACTCCGCGCGCCCTCGGCTACGTCGGCGCGGGGGCGAGCGGCGAAGCGCTCAAGATCTTCGGCGAGGTCCTGGAGCATCAGGTCGAATGAGCCGAGGCGACGGTAGACGACATCCTGCCCGCGGCAGCAGGGCGCTGCCGGCGACAGTCGGAAAGAACCGAGAGGAGCTATGATGTCCGCCATGCGAAGACAAGATGAAGAGATCCGCGTGCTCCACTACCTCGCCGCGATGGTCCGCCTGAGCGGCAAGACCCACAAGGAAATCGATCGCGAGCTGTCCTGGTGCCGCGGCACCACCAGCCAGGTGCTCGCCGGCCGGATCCAGCTCAAGTTTCGTCACATCCTGGAGATCCTCGACGTCTGCGCCGTGGCGACCGGCTTCTTCTTCGAGACGGTCTTCCCGGGGCATCGGGGCGGCTTGCGCTGGCCGGAGGCCGGCGTCGAGCCGGCGGCCAATATGGCGGCCGACCTCTCCGGTCAGGCCGCCGCGCGGCGGCGCCCGAAACGGCCGAGCCCGCCGGACGTCGAGCCGGCGATCCGCATGCAACAGCTGTTCGAGGAGCTGGCGGCGCGCTTGCCGGACTTCGTCGCGATGCACGAAGACCTGGCGATCGAGCGCGCGAGGAGGGAGCCGGAAATCGCTTTGGCGAAGAGGGCCCTGCCGAAGCCGAAGAAGAAACCTCCGGTGGCGCGCAGCCGCCGGCCGCCCTCGCGCAAGGACTGAGACTTCGGCCTCCAACGCGTGGGACTCGGGGGTAGCCGCCGGCGGCGCCCCCCCGAGCGGTGAACGCGCCGGCAGGGGCCGGCGCCCGCCCTACCGCTCGCGGCGGACGGCGGGCAGCGGCAGGCCTTCGACCTGGCGGATGGCGGCGAGGAGAAGGGCGGCGGTGGCGCGCTCCTGGCGGGCGGCCTGCTCGAGGAGCGCCAGCGCGTGGACCGCTTCGCGCTCGACGTCGAGCTCGGCGAAGGACTGCAAGAGATAGCACGCGGCCTCGGCGATCTCGATCGAGCGCCCTTGGGCGAGCCAGACGCCGCACAGGTCGAGCACCACGAGCGAGCGGTGGTAGGGCTGCTCAGCAGCGTCGAATTCCTGCGCGATCGCGCGCAGCTCTCCCTCGGCCGGGGCGAGGTGGCCGAGGCCCGCGGCACATTTCGCTTCCAGCCAGCGCAGCTTGCGCCGCTCGGTCTCGTTGGCGTGTTTTTCCAGGTGAAGCCGGACGGTGGGAAGGAATTCTGAGGCTTCGGCGTAGAGGCCACAACGAACGAGCGCGTCGATGGCGTTCTTGAAGGCGAGGCCGGCCATTTCGATTTGACCGCCGACGCGAAGGCTGTCGAAGGCGCGAACGAAGTCAGAGGCCGACGCTTCGTAGTCACCGCGGCAATAACAGAGATTGCCCCGCTGCATGAGAATCTTGCCGAGTGCGGCCATGTCCCCTTCTTGGCGGTAGCGATCCTCCAGCAGATCGAGCAGCTCCTCGGCCCGCTCGAACTGCCGCGCGGCGATGAAGACCGACGCTTCGAGGCTCGCGATCTCGGCGATCAGCCGCGGGTCGCCCGTCCCCTGGAGGGCCTCCGTGCGCGCCAACTCGAGCTGCTCGATCGCCTCGGCCGTGTAGCCGAGGAGCCGCCAGGCGTTCGCCTTCTCCGCGCGGGCCCGGGCGGTCAGGTCCCACAGCTCGGGCTCCGGCGGCTGCTTCTCCGCGAGCGCCAGGGCCGAGCAGAGGGCGGCGTTCGCGAGGTAGGCGCCGGTGTGCGGCTCGTCGCCGCGCAGCGACTTCGCCCCCTCGGTCAGGGTGCCGATCCAGGCGAGCTGGTATTCGCGCGTGGGCTCCGGCCGCCGCGGGCGCCGGGCGGCGAGCTCGTCCGGCAGCGCGAACAGGGTCACCAGGTCCTGGCGGGCGCGGGTCTCCGCCTCGGCCCGGGTCTCGATCCCGGCGCGGGCCGCGAAGCGCGCGCGGACGCGATCGATCGGCGCGTCGTAGGCCGACTCGTCGACTTCCGGGGCGAAGCGCGGGTCGAGCCCGGCCAAGATCGGCCGGCAGATCGCGGTGCACTCCGGGCAGCCGGCGAGCAGGTGGCGGAGGATCCGCGGCCGGGCCGGCCTGCCGAGCGCGCCGGTCAGGAAGCCTTCGAGTTCGTCGCGGGTGGGATGCCCGGAAGGGTCGGGCGAGGCGGACGACTCGGGCCAGGTTGGCGGCATGGTGCGGCATCCTCCCGGAACAGACGATCGATGGCTTGCTGGTGGGCAAGATTGTCGCATGTTTGCACAACCGGCGGGAAGAGCAAGTCAGGAATCCAACTTGCCGTCGCGGCCCCTCGCCCGGCCCCTCGGCGTCTACATCCCCTCCTCCCGCCATTCTCCTGCGGCGTGCGGCGGCTGGGTCTTGCCGTTGGGGTCTGTGATGCTGCCTTCGTCCGCGAACAGCCCACCGAGCC
>DATMZM010000504.1:0-24360 GCA_035607445.1 Thermoanaerobaculia bacterium
GGCGTGAAAGGCAGCGGCGACCGCCAGCTCCTCAAACAGCTGGTCCACCGCCTGCGGCTGAAGATCGAGATCGACGCCGCGGCCCCGCGGTATCTGTTGACTGTGACCGGCGTCGGCTATCGGCTGGAGGCGGAGACGGGAGGAGAGTCGAGCGATCTCTGATCTTCGGTTGCATTTTGTCGCAACACTTGTTACATTGACGGTGTGGAGCTCGCGCCTGCCGCCCCCACCCGCCCTGCGCATCGCTTCGGCTTGGCGCCGAACGTCGCGGCGATGCTCGCCACCTTCCTGGCCCTCGGGATGGGCGAGGAGTTGTGGGTTCGCTTCGTGCCGAAGTATCTGGAGGCTCTCGGCGCGGGGGCGGCGGGGATCGCGGTCTACGGGGCGCTGCGCGATCTGCTCGACGCGGTCTATCCCTACCCCGGCGGCTGGCTCGCGGACCGCTCGGGGCGGCGTTTCGCTCTCACGGCCTGCGCTCTCGTCGCGGTCGCCGGTTACCTGATCTGCCTGTTCGCTCCGAGCTGGCCCTGGGTGCTGGCGGGCACGGTGTTCGCCATGGCCTGGAGCAGCCTGACGCTGCCTGCGATCTTCGCCGTGATCGGCGACCACCTGCCGCCGGGATCGCGCGCGACCGGGTTCGGCGTCCAGGCGATCTTGAAGCGCCTGCCGATCCTCGTCGCTCCACCGGTCGGCGGGTATCTGATCGCGCGGCTCGGGATCGCGTTCGGGGTCCGCGCGGGGATCGCGGCGACGGTCGTTCTCGCTCTCGGCGGCGTGCTCTTCCTGCGCCGGTTTTTCGTCGAGGCCGCGCGCCCCGCGCCCGATCTCCACCGCTTGCGCGCGCTCTGGCGCGACATGGCTCCCGGCCTCAAACGCCTGCTCGTGGCCGACTGCCTGGCGCGCTGGGCGGAAGGGATTCCCAAGGTCTTCATCGTGCTCTGGGTGATCGACGTGCTCGGTGCCACGAGCGCGCGCTTCGGGGCGCTCACGAGCCTCCAGATGATCACTTCGACGCTCGCCTACCTGCCGCTCGCGCGCCTCGCAGACCGCCTGGAGCGGAAGCCCTTCGTGCTCGCGACCTTCGCCTTCTTCGCCCTCTTCCCGGTCGCTCTCGTCGGCCTGCCGGGCGCGCTCGGCCTGGCCGCGGCGTTCGTGGTCGGCGGGCTGCGCGAGGTGGGCGAGCCGGCGCGCAAGGCGCTGATCCTCGACCTCGCGCCGGCCGGGGCGCGCGGCCGGGCGGTCGGGCTCTACTACCTGATCCGCGGCCTCGTCGTGTTTCCCGCCCCGCTCGCCGGCGGCTGGCTCTGGTCGCTCGATCGGCGCTGGCCGTTCTGGGCGGCGGGCGCCGTCGGAGCGGTCGGCTTTCTGTTCCACGCCCGCTGGGGCCCGGCCGGGGCTCCGCAATTGACCGAGCAATCCGCCGAGCAACCTGCCGAAAGGAGCGCGTCATGAAGTGGATTACCCGCGAGCGCGTCAAGGTCGATCGCGTCGCCTGCCCCTGGCTGATCCGGAAATTCATCGATCCGGAGGCCGAGCTCCTGTTCGTGCCGCGCGAGCGCGTGCACGAGATCGCGGCGGCCGAAGGGGCCGTCCCGTACGACGTCGAGGGCGTCGAGCTCGGCCATCACGAGGGCCGCTGCTCGTTCGAGGCGATCCTCGAAAAGTATGGCCTCTCAAGCGATCCGGCGCTCGCCCTCCTCGGACGGATCGTGAACGGCGCGGACACCGACAACTCGCTCTATCGGCAGAGCGAAGGTCCGGGGCTCGCCGCGATCGCCGAGGGCTTCCGGCACCTGGGGTTCGCCGACGATCACGAGATCCTGCGCGCCGAGTGGGTGGTCTACGACGCGCTCTACGCCTATTGCCGCGAGAGGGTGGCGCGCAGTCCCCGGCCGGAAGGAGAGGCCCGGCTCGCGGCGGCCTAGCCGATGCCGGCCGGATCCGGGTTAACCTCTCGCTCGTGCCCTGGATCGGCTTGAGCTACTCCCTGCCCGCCGGCTCGGCCTCGACCCGCAGGGTGGCCGTCTGGCGGCGCCTGCGCCAGCTCGGCGCGCAGGCGCCGGCCGGCTCGCTCTCGATGCTTCCGGCGAGCGACGAGAGCCTCGAAGCCTTCAACTGGCTCGCGGAAGAGATCGAATCGGCCGGCGGCGAGGCGATCGTGCTGCGCGTCGAGAGGCTCGAGGGGGACGCCGAAGCGCACCTCGTGGCGGCCTTTCGCGAAGCGCGCAACGAGGACTACCGCCAGCTCGCGGCCGAGTGCGATGAGGTCGCCCGGGAGGCCGCGGCGAGTGTTGCAAATGGAGCGGCGGGTCGCGCGCGGCTCGAAGAGCTGCGCCGGAGGCTCGCCGAGATCGTTCGCGCGGACGTCTTCCAGGCCTCCGCGCATTCGGAAGCCGCGGCGGCGCTCGCGAAGCTCGAGGCCGCGCTCCGGGGCGACCGGGGGAAATCGGGCAAGACACCGCGCGTGCCTCCCGCGGATCCCGCCGCCTACCGCGGCCGGCGCTGGGTGACCCGCCCGCGGCCCCACGTCGACCGGCTCGCCTCCGCCTGGCTGATCCGGCGCTTCATCGACCCGGAAGCCCGCATCCGCTACGGCGAGACCGCGCGCCAGGGAGAGGTTTCCTTCGACATGCGGGGCGCCGAGTTCGGCCACCGCGGCGGCCTCTGCACGTTCGAGACGCTCCTCGCCGCCTTCTCGCTCGGCAGCGATTCTGCGGATCCGGCTCTCGCCGCTCTGGCGGAGATCGTCCACGAGATCGATCTCGGCGACGGCACCTCGGCGCGGCCGGAGATCGCCGGGCTCGACGGCGTGCTGCGCGGCTGGCTTGCGGCCGGTTGGAGCGACGCCGAGCTCGAGCGGGCGGGCATCGCGTTGTTCGAAGGCCTTTACGGCTCGCTCGCGAACGATGCGCCGAAGAAGAAGGCGAAGAAAGAGACGAAGAAGCAGGCGCATCGAGAAGAGAAAAAACCGAAGCGGGCGCGGCGCTCGAGCGCGCGTTGAGCCTCCGGCTCCGCGAGCCGCTATGATCGCGGGATGACAGAACCCACCGGCAGACGTCCCAATGGCCGCGCGGCCGACGAGCTTCGACCGGTGCGCATCGAGCTCGGGGCCCAGAAATTCGCCGAGGGCTCGGCGCTGATCGAAGTCGGCGACACGCGGGTGCTGGTCGCCGCGAGCGTGGAGAACCGCGTGCCCTCGTTCCTGCGCGATTCCGGCCGCGGCTGGGTGACGGCCGAGTACTCGATGCTGCCGCGCGCGACGCACACGCGCTCCCAGCGCGAGGTCGAAAAGGGGCGGCCGAGCGGGCGGACCTCCGAGATCCAGCGCCTGATCGGGCGCAGCCTGCGCGCCGTGATCGACCTGACCGCCATGGCCGACCGCTCGATCACGATCGATTGCGACGTGCTGCAGGCCGACGGCGGCACGCGCACAGCGGCGGTCACGGGAGCGTACGTAGCGCTCGCCGCGGCCTGCGCGCGGATGTTCCTGACCGGCGACATCGCGGCCTGGCCGCTCACCGCGCAGCTCGCGGCGGTCTCGGTCGGGATCGTCGGCGGGATGCCGCTCCTCGATCTCGAATTCGTCGAGGACCAGGCGGCGGAGGTCGACATGAACGTCGTCGCGACGGCGGACGGCCGGCTGGTCGAGATCCAGGGCACGGGCGAGAAGCGCTCGTTCCACCGCGACGAGATGGACCGGATGGTCGATTTGGCGCTCGGCGGCATCGAGAGGCTCGCGGCGGCGCAGACCGCCGTGCTCGCGCCGACCCTCGCCGAGGTCGCCGAGATCCAGGCGCGCGGCGGCAAGCGGCGGCAAGCGCCTCCCAAGGACGAGCGCCAGCTCTGGGGGCGGCCCTAAGGCCTCGCGGAGTCACCGGGGATGCTCCACGTCTTCGCCGGGGACTGCGCCGCGGACGTCGCACGGGCGGCGGGCCTGCCCGGCGAGATCCTCGCCTGGCGCGACTCGCTCGCGATCGGTCCGGCGCCGCTCGATCGGCCGGCGGCCGAGCGGCGGGCGCTGCGGGCCGAGTTCCACGGCGTCGAGGAGGCCGATCTCGATCCCGAGCCGGCCGACCTCGCCGCGCGCTCGGGTCCGATCGCGCTCTGGTTCGACGCCTGTCCGTGGGATCAGCGCATCCTGATCGAGCTTCTCGACGCTCTCGCGGCGCGCGCCGGGGAGCGCGCGGACGACGTCCTGCTGATCCTGGTCGGGGACCACCCGGAGGTCGAGCGCTTCTCGGGCTTCGGCCAGCTCACGCCGGCGCAGCTCGCCGCCCTCCGGCCTCAGCTTCGGCCGGTCGAGCCGCGGCAGATCGAGATCGCGCGCGCGGTCCACCAAGCGCACGGCGCGGCCGACCTCAGCGAGCTCGACCGCCTGGCTTTCGAAGAGGATCTCGGAGCGCTGCCGTTTCTCGCCGCCGCCGCGCGCCGTTGGCTCGAGGAGCTGCCCGAAGCGGGGAGCGGGCTCTCGCGCACCGAGAGGGAGATCCTCGAAGCTCTCGCGGGCGGCCCCTTGACGCTCCCGGCTCTCGCCGCCGCGGTCGGGGAACGCGAAGCGCCGAACCATGGACTCTGGTTCGGCGATCTCCGTCTCGTCGCTGCGGTCGAGACCCTGGCTTCCGAGCCCGGGCCGGCGCTCGAGATCGAATCGGGCGAGGTCCATCGCCTGCGCCGTACGCCCCTCGGCGGCCGGCTGCTCGCCCGGGAGGCCGATCGCTCGAGCCACCCCGCGCTCGATCGCTGGGTCGGCGGGGTGCGCCTGACGGCGGCGTCGAGCCCCGCCCGGCGCGACCCCGCGACCGGCCGTTTGATTCGCTCGTAGCCTGGAAGGTCTTACAGCACGGTGCCCTTGATCGTGATCTCGATCTTCGGCACCTTCGCGCTGTCGGTGTGGAGCACGAGCTTGGCGTCGAAGGGGCCCTTCTGGATCTTCGGATCGAGGGTCACCTGCAGCATGTACTCGCGGCCTTCCTGAACCGACTGGAACGCCGCCGCCATCCCCTTGCCCTCCATCGAGTTGTCGAGGCTCGTGATCTTGATGTCCTCGGTCGCGAAGTTGCGGACGTTCAGGGTCTTCTTGATCGGCTCCTTGACCTCGACGCTGCCGAAGTCGCCGGCCGGCGGGGTGACCGCGAGCACCGGCCGGACGAAGCCCGAGACCGGGATCTGCACCAGCTTCTGTTTCGGGTGCGTGGTGTAGACCGTGACGTAATCGGCGATGCTCCCGACCGGCGCCGCGAAGTTGTCGAGCGTGATGTCGACCTGCCACTGCTTGCCCTTCGCGTCCTTCTGCCGCTCTTCGGTCTTCGCCTCGCGGAAGCTGGCCTTCAGGTACGGGAACGGCGAGACCACCTTCTCGATCGCGAAGTCCGAGCCGTCCGGCGTCCACAGGCTCTGCGTGATCGTGCCTTCCTTCGACTCGCCCTGGACCGAGATGTAGCGCGCGTAGCCGGGCTTGACCTGGATGTAAGGCTCGATCTTGGCCTGGATCGTGAGCTGGATCCGGGGCACGTCGGAATCGCTCGTGTAGACCGTGACCCCCTTGCTGATCGGTCCGGTGAACGTCGAGGTGTCGACGACCGCATGGACCTTGCCGGTCGCTCCCGGCGCGACCGTCTTGTCGAACTGCGCGACCGTGCAGCCGCAGCCCGGCTCGACGCGCTGGATCTCGAGCGCTGCGGTGCCGTCGTTCTTGATCAGGAAGTCGTGGACGATCTGGTCGCCCTTCGCGACCACCCCGGCGTCGAAGGTGGGATCGATGGCGACCGCCTTGGCTTTCTTGGCCGCGGGGTTGGTGGCAGGTGGAGTGGCGGCCGCGGTCTGGGGTGCGCTCTGGGCGAGCGCCGTTCCCGCCAGCGCGAGGCCGAGGCAGAGCGTCAAAATGGCAGTCTTCTCAGGTTTCATGGCGGCCGGCTCCTTGGCTCGATGCGGACGTTCGGACCCCGCGGGAAATCGGAATGCTACACTCGCGCTTCCCGGAAGAGAAAACGCGCGCGATTCCTTCGCCAGACCCGTCGTGACGGCATCCCCAAGAACGATTCACCTGATCGCGATCGGTGGGACGGGTATGGCGCCGCTCGCGTGCCTGCTGCAAGAGCAGGGCCATCGCGTGCGCGGGAGCGACGGCCCGCTCTACCCGCCGATGAGCACGCTCCTCGAAGCGGCGGGCATCCGGCCCGCGGTCGGCTACGAGCCGGCGCATCTCCGGCCGCGGCCGGACCTTGCGGTGGTCGGCAACGCGGTGCGGCGGGACAACCCGGAGGTCCTCGAAGCCGAGCGCCTGGGCGTCGAGCGCCTGTCGATGCCCGAGGCTCTGGCGCGCTTCTTCCTCGCGGACAGGAAGCCGCTCGTCGTCGCCGGAACCCACGGCAAGACGACCACGACGGCGCTCGCCGCCTGGGTCTATGCCCGCTGCGGACGCGATCCCGGCTACCTCGTGGGCGGCGTGCCGGTGGGGCTTCCGGCCAGCTTTCGGACCGGCACGGGCGAGCGGTTCGTGATCGAGGGCGACGAGTACAACGCGGCCTTCTTCGACCGCGGCGCCAAGTTCCTCCACTACCGGCCCGAGACGCTGATCCTGACCAGCGTCGAGTACGATCACGCGGACCTCTATCCGAGCCCCGAGGTTCTGCGGTCGGCCTACGCGCAGCTGATCGCGCTCCTGCCCGCGACCGGCCGGCTGATCGCCTGCGGCGAGGATCCGGAGCTGCGCGCCCTCGCCCGTGAGGCTCCCTGCCCGGTCGTCCTCTACGGTCTCGGCGCAGGATGCGACCTCGCGCCGATCGGCGGATTGGGAGGAATCGAAACGACCGCGGCCGGGAGCCGTTTCCGCGTTCGCGATCCGGAGATCGGCGAGGTCGAGCTGGCGATCCGGCTCGCGGGCGAGCACAACGTGCTCAACGCTCTCGCCGTCTGGGCCGCGGCGCGGCGCGACGATCTCCCCGCGGCCGAGGTGGCCGCGGCGCTCGCGAGCTTCGCGGGCGTCAAGCGCCGGCTCGAGGAGATCGGCGCGGTCGGTCGAGAGACCGAGGAGATCACGGTCGTCGACGACTTCGCGCACCATCCGACCGCTGTCGAGAAGACCCTGGGCGGGCTCGCCCAGCGCTACCCCGGCCGGCGGCTCGTCGTCCTCTTCGAGCCGCGCAGCCTGACCGCCGGGCGGGCGTTCTTCTACGCGCTCTACGCCCGGGCCTTCGGCCGCGCCGGCCGCGTCCTGTTCGCCCCGACCTTCCATGCCGGGCGTCTGGCCGACGAGGAGCGGCTCGACTTTTCGGCTCTCGCCGCGGAGCTCTCGGCGGGCGGCCTCCAAGCTACAGCCTGCGCCTCGACCGCCGAGGTCTTCTCGACAGCGCTCGCCGAGGCCCGGCCGGGCGACGTGATCGTCACCATGTCCTCGGGAGCGTTCGAAGGCCTGCCGCACCGCCTCGCCGCCGCGTTCGCCGAGCGGGCGGAGACCGTCGGCCGGCCGTAGCCTCCGGCGGCCGCTTCCGACCTATCCGCGGATCCTTTCGATCTCTCCGGGAGGCAACGCGGCGAGCAGATCGCGGACGCGCAGCTCGAGAGCCGGCACGCGGAGGTCGAGAGCGAGATCGGCGAGCGGCTGGAGCACGAAACGGCGCTCCGCGAGACGCGGGTGCGGCAGCGTGAGCTCGGGGCGCGCGGAGCGGCGATCGCCGAACCAGAGCAGGTCGACGTCGAGAGGGCGCGGGCCGAAGCGCTCTCCGCGCCGCCGTCCGGCCGCGCGCTCGAGCGCCTTGGCGAGCGCCAAGAGCGACTCGGCGTCGAGCGGGGAGCGCGCGAGGAGCGCGGTGTTCAGGTAATCGGGCTGCGGGATCGGCGAGACCGCAGGGGTGCGATAGAGCGGCGCGACGCGCACTTCGTCGAGGTGACGGCGCAAAACGGAAAGGGCCCGATCGAAGGTGGCTTCGACGGGCCCGAGGTTGCCTCCGAGGGCGAGAGCGACGAGCGGATCAGGCCTCCTCGTCGTCGTCGTCGAAGTCCTCCTCCGCGTCGTCCGCGGCGCCCAGGTCCGCACCTTCGAGCTCATCGGCAAAATCGTCGTCCGGTATGGCGTCCTCGACGGCAGCCGGCTCCTCCACCTCTTCCTCGAACGTGCGCGCGACCTCGGCCTTGCGCTTCCGGCGCGCCGCCTGGCTCGCGGCGAGGAGAGTCGAGGGGGCCGCGTCGTTCTGGTTGGCGCCGCACTTGGGACACGTCGGCTCCGGTTTGCCGAGGTCGTAGAACTTGGTGCCGCAGCTATAACACTCGAACTTGGAACCGAGCTTCGTCTCAGCCATCTGAGGAGCCACTCCCGCCGCGACAAAGGGCCGCGTTGTCAGGCGCGGGAAGCTAGCACCCGCCCTCTGGGCTGTCAACGGAGGGTTGGCGAGGACTGGCCTCGCGCTTGCTTCCCCTTGGAGCGGCGGGTAACATCCGCGGCCTTCCAGCGGGAAGGCCGGGCCCGCTCGCAAATCCGGCACCCAGCGAAAGGCTCTCGACATGCGTCGCACGACCGGCCTCGTCCTTCTTTCCGTTCTCGCCGTTTTCGGGGCTTCCACCCGAGGCGCGGGCGCGGCCGCTCTGCCCGACCCGCGGACGGCGCCGCCGGCCCAGAAGCTCCAGGCGCTGGTCGACCGGGTGAAGCTCGAGCAGGCGAAGATCAAGACTCTCGAAGCCCGTTTCGTGCAACACCAGGAGAGCTCGATGCTGGCCGCGCCGGAGACCTCGACCGGCACGATCTCGTACTCGGCGCCCGACAAGGTGCGCTGGGAGTACCAGACTCCCAATCCGATCTCCGTGGTCATCCAGGGCGACGTGATGACCACCTGGTATCAGGACCTCCACCGCGCGGAGAAGGTGAAGGTCGGCCGCTACTCGGCGCAGGTCTTCAAGTACATGGGGGCGAGCGGCTCGATGAAAACGCTGCTCGACTACTTCACCGTCGCCCTCCATACGTCCAACAGGAAGGGTCCCTACCGACTGGACCTGACGCCGCGCTACCAGCGCATCGCGAAGAAGCTCAAGTCGATGACGCTCTGGGTCGACGACGAGAAATTCTTTCCGGTCCGCTTGAAGCTCGTCGACGGCGCGGGCGACACGACGGAGTACGAGCTCAAGGATCTGCGGATCAACGCGCCCATCCCGACCGATCGCTTCGTGCTCAAGCTGCCGCCGGGTGTCGTGACCCGGGTGATCGACCTCGATCACGGCGCGGCGGACGCGAAGAAGCCGAGCTGAAGTCCGGGTCGGCCCGGAACCGCACCGCCCTCAGATGCCCCTCTCCTTCTCGGTCCGGGCCGTTGACGGCCGGGCGCGCTTCGGCCGCCTCGAAACGCCGCACGGCGCGATCGAGACGCCCGCCTTCATGCCGGTCGGCACGCTCGGCGCGGTGAAAGGGGTCACGCCCCAGCTGCTCGAGGAGGCCGGCGCCGCGATCCAGCTCTCGAACCTCTACCACCTGACGCTGCGGCCCGGCATCGACGTGATCGAGCGCCTGGGCGGCCTCCACGCCTTCACCGGCTGGCGCCGGCCGATCCTCACCGACAGCGGCGGGTTTCAGGTCTGGAGCTTGGGGGGCCTGCGCACTCTCGATGACGGCGGCGTCACCTTCAAGAGCCACCTCGACGGCTCGCCGGTCCGCTTCACGCCCGAGAGCGTCGTCGACTCGCAGGTCCGCCTGGGGGTCGATGTCGCGATGGTGCTCGACGAGTGCCCATCCTACCCGGTCGAGCACGCCGCGGCCGAGGAGGCCTGGCGCCGCACGCTCCGTTGGGAGCGCCGGGCACGCGAAGTCTGGCCGGGGGGCCCGAGAGGGCTGTTCGGGATCGTCCAGGGGAGCGCTTACCGGGACCTGCGGGAGCGGGCGGCCGCCGATCTCGCCCCGCTCGACTTCGACGGCCATGCGATCGGCGGCATCTCGGTCGGCGAATCCCTCGCCCTCCGGCGCGAGGCGGTCGAGTGGACGGCGCCGATCCTGCCGGAGGACAAGCCGCGCTACCTGATGGGGGTCGGCACGCCGGACGACATCCTGCACGCCGTTCGCCAGGGCGTCGACCTCTTCGACTGCGTGCTGCCGGCGAGGAACGGCCGCCACGGCGTGCTGTTCACGAGCGAAGGGCCGCTCAAGATCAAGAACGCCCGCTATGGCGACGACGAACGACCGGTCGATTCCGGCTGCGCCTGCCCGGCCTGCGCGCGGGTTTCGCGCGCGTTCCTCCATCATCTCTTTCGTGCCGGCGAGATCACGGCGCAGGTCTTAGCGACGCTTCACAACCTCCGCTTCTACCTTGACTTTATGGGACGCCTCCGGCAGGCTATCCAACTCGGTGCGCTTCG
Source organism: Thermoanaerobaculia bacterium (assembly GCA_035607445.1). Classification (GTDB taxonomy): domain Bacteria; phylum Acidobacteriota; class Thermoanaerobaculia; order Multivoradales; family UBA5704; genus DASYKS01. The sequence goes on from DATMZM010000504.1 coordinate 10,336, forward strand.
GGACCTGACTCCGCCTGTGGCCGTTCGAGCCATGGAAGAAGGCCCAGCTTGAGGTGCCGGCGGGCGCGGCCCCACCGGACTTTCCCACCCCCGCGACACGATGCGCCGGCCCGGACGGACCGGCGGGAGCGTTCAGGATGGACGTGATGACTCCGTTTCTCTGGCTGGCCTTCCAGGCCGACGCGGCGCGCAGCCCGCTGCTGTCGCTCGTGCCGATGCTCGCCATCTTCGCCATCTTCTATCTCGTCCTCCTGGTGCCGATGCGCAAGCGGCAAAAGGCGGTCCAGCAGACGATCGAGAACCTGAAGCGGGGCGACCGCGTGCTGACGACGAGCGGCATCTACGGCGAGGTCGCCGCGGTCGAGGCGAACACGGTCCTGATCAAAGTGGCCGACAACGTGCGGATCCGCTTCGCCAAGTCGGCGATCGCGGGCCTCGAGGCCGAAGAGGACAAGGGAGGAAGCAACGCATGAAGTCGAACCTGATGGGGCGCGGGCTGTTCATCCTGGCCGTGCTGGTCGTCTCGGTCGCCCTCTTCTATCCGCTCGACAAGAAGATCAGCCTCGGGCTCGACCTGCAGGGAGGCATGCACCTGATGCTCCAGGTGCGGACGGACGACGCGCTGCGCGCCGAGTCCGACTCCGACATGCAGCGCCTGCAGCAGCAGGCGCAGGCGAAGGGGCTGAGCCTCACGCCGGCGCGCACGAGCCCGAGCTCGTTCGCGGTCTCCGGCCTGACGCCCGAAGCCAAGGACACTCTGGGCCAGCTGGCGCGCGATTACCTGGGCTCGAACTGGGACGTCAGCGAGCAGGGCGAGAAGGTCGTCTTTGCGATGAAGGCGGCCTACGCGACGCAGATCCGCAACCTCGCGGTGACCCAGGCGCTCGAGACGATCCGCAACCGCATCGACAAGTTCGGCGTCTCCGAGCCGGTCATCGCGGAGGCGAGCAACCACCGGATCGTCGTCCAGCTCCCGGGTGTCGACGATCCCGAGCGCATCCGCAAGCTGATCAAGAACACGGCCTTCCTCGAGTTCCGCCTGGTGCGCGGCGGCCCGGCGCCGACCAAGGAAGCGCTCCTCGCCGCCACCCAGGGCCAGGCGCCGCCGAACGCCGAGGCCTTCGAGAGCGACGTCCACGACGCCGCGGGCGCGGTCACCGGCAAGCAGTACTACCTGGTCGACAAGGCGCGCGTGATCACCGGCCGCGATCTGAAGGACGCCCGTCCCGGCCAGGGCAAGATGGGCCAGCCGGTGGTCAACTTCTCGCTCTCGCCCGACGGCTCGAAGGTCTTCGGCCAGATCACCGGCGCGAACATCGGCACCGGCCTCGCGATCATCCTCGACGGCAGGGTCGTCTCGGCGCCGGTGATCAACGCCCGGATCGAGGACCAGGGCATGATCGAGGGCAACTTCACCGAGCAGGAGGCGACGGACCTCTGCACCGTGCTGCGCTCGGGTGCGCTGCCCGCCGGGATCACCTATCTCGAAGAGCGCACCGTCGGCCCTTCGCTCGGACGGGATTCGATCGAAAAGGGCGTCCGCGCGGGCGTCGTCGGGACCCTCCTCGTCATCGTCACGATGCTCGCCTACTACCGGCTCGCGGGCGTCAACGCGATCACGGCCCTGGTCCTCAACATCCTCATCCTGTTCGGGGGTCTCTCCCTCTTCCACTCGACCTTGACGCTGCCCGGCATCTTCGGCGTCGTCCTGACGATCGGCATGGCGGTCGACGCGAACGTGCTCGTGTTCGAACGCATCCGAGAGGAGCTGCGGGCCGGCCGGACCGTGCGCTCGGCGATCGACCTCGGATTCGAGCGGGCGTTCACCTCGATCATCGACACCCACATGACGACGCTGATCTCGGCGCTCTTCCTGTTCCAGTTCGGCACGGGACCGGTGCGCGGTTTCGCCGTCACCTTGACGATCGGCCTCTTGGCTTCGATCTTCACCGCCGTCTTCGTCAGTCGCTGGATCTTCGACGTGGTGCTCAAGTACCGCCACGTCGAGAAGCTTTCGATCTGAGAAACCCGGCGAGAGTCGAGGCCACGCCAAGGAGCGCAAGATGCGGCTAGTCAGAGACACGCACATCGACTTCATGAAGTACCGGAAGTTCTGGATCATCGTCTCGCTCGCCCTCGTGGTCGGCGGCCTCTTGTCGGTGTTCGACAAGGGCTGGATCCGGCTCGGGATCGACTTCGCGGGCGGCACCCAGATCAACCTCCGGTTCAAGGAGCGCCCCGACGTCGACGAGCTGCGCAAGCTGCTCGAGAGCGCCGGGCTGACCGACTTGACGATCCAGAGCTTCGGCGACGCGGACAGCAACGAGGTGCTGGTCAAGACCCCGGTGGTCAAGGGCTCGGAGGAGGGCAGCCGCGAGCGGATCGTCGCCGCCTTGAACCAGCGCTACAACCGGGAGTCGGCCAACGGCAAGCTCGACCTGAACGCGATCGGAGTCGACGCGACGACCCAGCTGCTCACCGAGAGCGATCCGGACGGCGTCGCGATCCAGGGGCCGGACGCCGCGAAGGCCCACTACCAGGAGGTGGCCCGGACGGTGCTCGCCGAGCGCCACAAGGCGGGGATCCTGACCAGCTTCGACGGGCTCGCGAAAGCGGGGGTGAGCCCGAAGGTCGTCTCGGTCCTGCAAGCGCGCACCTACCTCGGCAACTACGCCATCCTGGGGCTCGAAAACGTCGGCCCGCAGATCGGCAAGGAGCTGCGCCGCCAGGGCTTCTGGGCGGTCGCGCTGTCGCTCCTCGGCATGCTCGCCTACATCGCCTTCCGCTTCGAGCTGCGGTTCGGCATCGGCGCGGTGATGGCGAGCATCCACGACGTGCTGGTCACGATCGGCCTCTTCGCTCTCTTCAAGTTCGAGTTCAACCTGACGACGGTGGCGGCGTTCCTCACCCTCGTCGGCTACTCGGTCAACGACACGGTCGTCATCTTCGACCGGATGCGCGAAAACATGCGCAAGAACAAGCGCAAGCCGCTGATCGAGACGATGAACGAGAGCATCAACCAGACGCTGTCGCGGACGCTCCTGACCTCGGGCCTGACGCTGCTCACCTGCGTCGCCCTCCTGATCTTCGGCGGCGACGTGATGCGCGGCTTCGCGTTCGTCATGACGGTCGGCATCATCGTCGGCACCTACTCGTCGATCTACGTCGCGAGCCCGTTCGCCCTCCTCTGGGAGCAGTACGTCGGCAGCCGCAAGTCCGGCCAGAGGGTCCCCGAGAAGAAGTCCGCTCCAGCGGCCCGCTAGCCTCGACGCTTCCCCGGCGGCGAGCGGAAGAAACGCCCGCCGCCGGCAAGCCGCCTCCGTCGCGGCGCCACAGCCCCTATAATCGATTCCCCTTCCGCGTCCGCGCGGGCTCCCCTTCCCTCGGGGGCCCGGCGCCGGTTCCGGCAAGGGTCGATCGATGGTCCTGGCGACGAAAAAGCTCCCTCCTCCCCCCGTCTCCGCGCGGCGCACCGTGCGGCTCGAGGACGTGGTCCGCCAGCTCGAGCTCCACGGCCGGTTGGTCGACGAGCATTTCCTGCGCGCCGTGCACGACTTCTCGGCGCGCATGCACGAGGACCAGCTGCGGCGCTCGGGCGAGCCCTACCTGACCCACCCGGTCCACGTCGCCTACCTTTTGGCCGAGCTCAAGTTCGATCAGACCTGCGTCGCCGTGGGCCTGCTCCACGACGTGCTCGAGGACACCTTGACCACCCGCGAGGTGCTGGAGGCGAACTTCGGCGCCGAGATGACCGAGCTGGTCGACGGCGTGACCAAGATCGGCCGCCACGAGTACGTCCGCCGGGACGACGCCCAGGCCGAGACCTTCCGCAAGATGATCCTGGCGTCGGCCAAGGACATCCGGGTCATCGTCGTCAAGCTCGCGGATCGGCTCCACAACATGCTGACCCTCGAGCACCTCTCGGTCGAGGCGCGGCGGCGGATCTCGCGGGAGACGCTCGAGATCTACGCCCCGATCGCCCACCGGCTCGGCATGGCGCGGGTCAAGGGGGACCTCGAAGACCTGGCGTTCTTCCATCTCTACCCGCTCCAGTTCGCCGAGCTCCACTCGAAGATCGAAGAGAAGAAGAAGCTCGGCGAGGCGATGATGTCGCGCATCGGCGAGCGCCTCGGCAAGGCGCTCGAGACGGCCGGGATCGAGGCCGAGATCAGCTTCCGGATCAAGCGCTACTACTCGATCTTCGAGAAGCTCCGGCGCCAGGGCATCGACATCTCGCAGCTCTACGACTACTTGGCGTTCCGCCTCGTCACCGAGAGCCTCCGCGACACCTACGCCGCGCTCGGCGTCGTGCATCAGAACTGGCGGCCGATCCCCGGCCGGTTCAAGGACTACATCGCGATGCCCAAGCCGAACCTCTACCAGTCGCTCCATACGACGGTGGTGGGAGAGAGCGGCCAGCCGTTCGAGGTCCAGCTGCGCACGCGCGAGATGGAGCTGATCGCCGAGGAAGGGATCGCCGCCCACTGGCGCTACAAGTCGATTCGCGAGCGCGGAGACCAGGCCGAGCGCGGAGACCGGGGCGCGGACGACAACATCGTCTGGCTGCGCCAGCTGCTCGAATGGCAGAAGGAGGTCCCTGACTCGCGCGAGTTCCTGACCGCGCTCAAGGTCGACCTCTACCCGGACGAGGTCTACGTCTTCACGCCCAAGGGCGAGGTGTTCTCGTTCCCGCGCGGCGCCACGCCGCTCGATTTCGCCTACCACGTCCACACCGATCTGGGACACCGCTGCTCGGGAGCGCGCGTCAACGGCAAGCTGGTGCCGATCCGGACCTCGCTCCAGAACGGCGACATGGTCGAGATCCTGACCAGCACGAACCGCCAGCCGAGCCGCGACTGGCTGTCGTTCGTCGTCACCTCGCGCGCCAAGAGCAAGATCCGCCAGTGGCTCAACACGCAGCAGAAGCAGCGGGCGCTCGAGATCGGCCGGCGGATCTTCGAGAAGGAGGCCCGCCGCTACAAGCTCAATCCGAAGAAGATCCTCGAGGGCCCGGAGATCGCGGCCTACCTGAAGGACGAGGGGATGAGCAAGGTCGACGACATGCTCGCCCGCATCGGCTTCGGCAAGCTCGAGGTGCGCCAGGTGCTCACGCGCGTGGTCGGCGACGAGCGCCTCGCCGAGTCTCAGGCGGCCAAGCTCTCGCCCCTGCGCCAGGCGGTCGGCCGGCTGCTGCCGTTCGGCGGCGGGCCGATCCTGGTCAAGGGCCAGGGCGATCTGCTCTCCTACCTCGCGAAGTGCTGCAACCCTTTGCCGGGCGAGGAGATCCTCGGCTACGTCACGCGCGGCCGGGGGGTCTCGGTCCACTCGGTCGACTGCCCGAACGTGCGCAATCTCCTCTACAACCCGGACCGCGAGATCGAGGTCGAGTGGGCGCGCCACAAGGACGACCGCTACCGGATCTCGCTGACGATGGAAGCCGAGGACCAGCCGGGCGTACTGGCGAAGATCACCGAGGCGATCGCGAAGGCGGAGAGCAACATCTCCCAGATCACCGTCGAGACCGCGAGCGGCATGGCGGAGGTCGAAGCGGTCATCGAGCTGCGCGACAGGAAGCACCTCGACAAGGTGATGCGCGTCGTCCGCGCTCTCCCCGGCGTCCGCCGGGTCGACCGCCGGATGAGCGGAGGCGTCGCGGACGAGGGTTTCTAAGGACCTCGAGCGACGCGGACCGTCCAAGGCCCGACCGACCGGGCGAGTCCATCGAACGGCAGGCCCGCGAGCGCGCGGCGGACACCTTCGGGCTCGTAGCCGAGCGCGCGGAGGAACTTCCAGGGCGGCTCGAACGGCGGCCGGCCGTAGAGATCGAGAAAGACGACGCGCCCTCCCGTCCGCAGGCATCTCTCGACGGTTTCCCGGAGCTTCGGCAAGCCTCTCTCCGGAGGCTCCGTGATCGCGAGGTGAGTGATCGAGATCTCCCGCCAGGCCGGCGGCGGCCAGGTGAGACCGATCAGCGCTTCCAGCTCGTCGAAACCGGGATAGACGACCGCGCAGGCTCCCTTCGCCGTGTTTTCGAGCAGGGCAAGACGCTCGGCACGCGGATAGAGGACGAAGCGGCAGGCGAGATCCGTGGCGTTCCAGGCGAGCCCGAGGAGGCCGAGGACCCCGAGCGTGGCGAGCTTTCTCGAGGGCAGGCCTCCCGCCGCGGCGAGCGCGCCCCAGGCGATGCCGAGCGGGGCGTAGAACTGGAGGTCCGAGTTGTTCCAGAGCCAGCCAAAGAGGAGCGTCGCCGGGACCAGGAAGAGCCCGAGGGCGACGAGATCACGTTTCGTCTCCTCGTCCGGTCGCTTCCAGGCCGCTGCCGCGAGCGCTCCCAGGGCGCCGAGAGCGACGAGCCCGGTCGCGATCGGAACCGCCAGCCGGTGGCCGTCGCGCCAGGCCGCCACGGCGGGAGAGAGATCGACGAGCGAGCAGGCCGCGCCATAGAGGGCCCGCAGCGCGGAGGCCGAGAGCCCCCTCGCCGAGAGCGTGACGCCATACGCCTGGTGCAACCGGCCGAGCCCGCCGGAGCCGCCGTAGGAGAGGAGCCAGTCGAGAAAGCCCCGGCCCGAGGAGCGGACGGCACAGAACCAGGCGCCGCCGAGAGCCGGCAGGAGGACGGCGCAGAAGCCGGCACCGAGCGCGGCGATCTCCCGGATCGGGAAGGCCGCTAAACGCCGGCCGGACGATTCTCGTTCCCTCCGGGGCCATACGAGAGCCAAAACAGCGAACGGAGCGAGGAGAGCGGAGCTCGCGAAGCAGAGCGCCGCGAGACCGAGGGCCGCGCCGAGGGCGAGCGCCCGGCGCGGGCTCCCTTCCCAGCGCTCCTGGCGGAGGGCGAGCAGCAGGATCGCCGCCGCGACGAGCGCGGGCATCTGGATCATGTAGGTCTCGGCCGAAACCCAGAGCTGCGAGAAGACTGCGGAGAGCGCGAGCCAGGCCGTGCCGTAGTTGGCGGCCCGGCGCGAGCCGGCGCCTTGCGAGGAGGTCAATCGCGGGGCGAGCCCGCCGCGGAAGAGGCCGGCGGCGAGCGCTCCGCACAGCGCGCTCAGGAGGCGGAGGCGATCGGCCGGCAAACGATCCGGGAGGAGCGCGCCGGTGACCGCGACCCAGAACGTATTCGCCGGCTCGAACAGGAGATGGTTCGGATTCAGCTGCCAGTCGCCCGTCGCCGCGCGCGCCGCCTGGCCGACGCCGTCCGGGGAGAGGAGCCCGACGGGCAGAAGCACCAGCAGCAGGCCGGAGACCACACCCCAGAGCCAGGCGTCGCGCCGGTCGCAAGGGGACGTCATTCGCTCTTCCCGGGTCTCCGAAGGCTGCGCTCGAATCTCACTGGCTCCGGCGCGCCGGCACGAAGGCCGCCGTTCTACTTCCCGACCACGACCCGGAACCCCGTGTACTCCGGGCCCGGCGTCTCGACGCTCTTCGGGTCGTTCGGCAGATCGGCGCTCGGACCGATGGCGACCCCCTTGCCGCCCTCTCCCGTGGCCCACTCTGCAGCGTTGCCGTCGAGATCGAAGAGCGCGCTCGTGCCCTCGCCGAGGCCGGAATGGCTGCCGGCGGGCTCGAGGAGAGGTGCGTCGCCCGTCCCGCCGAGCGCCTTGCGCAGGGCGGCGCGAATGGCGGCGAGGTCCTCCGGATTCGGCGTGTAGCCGACCCAGGCTTCGAGCGTGTTGCCGCCGTCGCCCGCTTCGGACGCGAGGTCCCGCGCCTCGTCCTCGGCCGGCAGGCGGAAGGGCTGGCCGGCCTTCTTCGCGAGCCAGGCCGCGTAGGCTTTCGCCCGCTCGAACGGCACGATCGCCGGCCGGTTCTCGCCCTCCGGCGGCACTTCGAAGCTCGGGTCGAAAGCGGCGAACTGCGCGCGGGTGACCTCGAACCGCGCCACTTCCAACTGGCCGTGGGGGGCGGTCTCCGGGATCAGGACGCCGTCGTAGAGCAAGCCGAGGCTCGCGCCCTGGCGCGCCGCAGTCCGCTTCGCCAGGAGGCCCGAGAGGGCGGAGCCGTCGGGAATCGCGTGGCGGTCCTCGACCGGGCGGCCGAACAGGTAGCGATCGAACCAGTCGAGGTCCTCCTGGATCTTGCGCCGCTGGTGGGCGACCATGCCGAGCTCGTGCGGCTCGCCGGGGAAGAGGACGAGCCGGGTCGGCGCCTTGCCGATCTGCTGGAGAGCCCGGAACAGCGACCAGGACTGGTGCGGCGGCACCGAGCGGTCGACCGTGCCGGTGTAGGCGATCGTCGGCGTGGTGACGTCCTTCAGGCGGAAGAACGGCGATTTCTGGACGTACTGCTCGAGGCGCTCCCAGGGCGGGCCGCCGAAGTAATAGTTGTCGAACGCGGCGCCGAAATCGACGTTTCCCCAGTCGCTGATCCATTCGACGTCGGCGGCCCCGATCGAGGCCGCCTTGTAGCGGCGGCTGCGGGTGATCAGCTCGGCGGAGAGGATGCCGCCGTTCGACCAGCCGGCCGTGCCGAGGCGCTCGGGATCGACCAGGCCGCGGGCGATCAGCGCGTCGACCCCCTTTTCGAGATCGGGGATCTCGAGCTCGTAGTAGCGGCCGGCGATCGATTCCACCCACTCGAGCCCGTAGCCCGCGCTGCCGTGGTAATTGGCGCGCAGCACGAAGGCGCCGCGCTCGCGGAAGAGGATGCCCGGCGAGCTCCAGTCCTCGCTCCAGCTGTCGCGGTCGGTCTCGTTCGGACCGCCGTGGATGGCGAGCACGAGCGGGCGTTTCTCGCCCGCCTTCCAATCGAGCGGGTAGTCGAGGATCCCTTCGACCATCTCGCCCTTGGCGCCCTTCCAGCGGAAGACCTCGCTCTTGCCGGTGGCCTTGCCCTCCCACGCGGCGTTCAGATCGGTGACCTGCCGCTCGGAGGCGATCCGCGCGCCGTCGAGCTTCGCCGCGTACCCCTGCGGCGGCCGGGTCGCGGCGGAGGTGAGGTAGAGGAGCGTCCGGCCGTCCGCACCGAGCGTCCAGGCGTCGAGGTTCGCCGCGTGCGCGCCGGCGAGATCCTGCCGCTTCCAGCCGTTGCGATTGCGCGTGTAGCGCGCCGGGCGATAGCGGACGCCGTCGGCGAGGAGAGCCAGGAAGCCGTCCGCGAGCGGCTCGACCGGCGCCGCGAGCCCGCGGTCCCAGGAGAGGTCGACCCGGCGGGGCGTGCGCGTCGAAAGCTCGTAGAACCAGAGATCGGTGACGGTCGCCATCCTGTAGGTGGGATGGGTGGTCCGCTCCTCGGTGAAGTAAAAGCCCGCGCCGTCTCCGGCCCAGCGGATCCCTTGCGGCACCACGCTCGGGCCGTCGGCCAAGAGATCGGTCTCGGCGCCGGTCGCGAGGTCGACCAGGAACGTGCGCGGGCGCACTTTCTGGTCGTACGGGTAGGTGAGGCTCCTCTCGGCCGTCGCGACCGCCTTCTTGCCGTCGGGCGAGACCGCGAGGGTCTCGATCCAATCGCGGTTGCCGGTCAACCGTTTCGCCGTGCCCTCCTCGCCGGCCTCCCCGAGCTCGACGCGGAACAGCTTGATCGGCGGCTCGTGCTCGGCGTCGTCGACCACGATCGCGTCGTCGCTCGCGCCGCCGAGGCTCTGCTCGCGGGCGGACGGCGACTCCTTGGCGACCGCGACGAGGGTGTCCGCGTCGATCCAGCCGAAGTCGATCACCTCGCGATCGAAGCGGGTGGCGGGATAGGCCTCGCCGCCCGCGAGCGGCAGGATCCAGATCTGGGCCGACCCGGCCTCCCCGCCGTCCGGCGCCCGGTCGGAGAGGTAGGCGAGACGGCGGCCGTCCGGCGCATAGCGCGGGCGCTCGGCCTCCTCGTCGCCGCGCGTCATCCGCACCCCTGAGCCGCCGGGCAGCCGGGCGAGCCAGACGTGCGCCTGGCGCTGCTCTCCGGAGCCCGTCTCGGCGACCTCCGACTGCACCCAGGCCGCGCTCGAGCCGTCCGGGGCGACCGCCCAGTCGAACGCCTCCTCGGCGGTGGCCAGATCGCCGGCCGTCCAGCTCGGCGAGGGCGCGGCCGGCGAGGTCTCCGTGCGCGGCTCGGGGCGGGGCGTCGCGGCGGGGCGGCCGGTGGGCGGTTTCGGCGGGCTCGCGGGAGGCTTCGGCGGCGGGCTCGCGGGAGGAGGCGCGGGGACCGCGGCCGAAGGCGCGCCCACCGTCTGCGCCCCGAACGGGGCACAGACGAAGAGCGCAAATCCGCAGAGGAGGGCGGCGCGGCGCATGGCTCTAGCCCCGAAGGGCGGCGTTTCAGCCTTCGGCCTGCTTGAAGACGATCTTGACGCCGTCCGGATCGTGGGTCTCGAAGACGAGCGCACCATCGCGGTCGCGGCGCAGGCCGCCCGGGATGTTCTTCTCGCGGAAGATCAGCTCCTCGTACGCCTTCTCGGCCGACGGCACGATCAAGGTGACGACGAGCTTGTGGTCCGGGCCCTCGTACTCGAACGCGGAGTCGGCGAAGCGGGAGCCCGCGGGGGCGCCGAGCACTTCGATGGCGCCCGAGCCGGCCTGGAAGATGGCGCTCCGGCTTTCTTCACCCTCCCAGGTCTGGAGGCGAGGCAGCCCCAGCGTCTCGCCGTAAAAGCGGCTGGTCCGCTCGAAGCTCTTCGCCCGAACCACCACCCGGAACTGCCGGATCTCCATACGCTCGATCTCCTCGTCGCAAAACCCCGCCGGGCGCTCCTCCCCGGGCCGGAAATCCGGCGCACCAGTTGCGAGGGGAGCGAGGGTACGGGGCCAGAGAGATTTACCACGTTCGGAGCCATGGATTCCAGGCCGGCCGCTGCGACGCTCCCACCGCTTGCGGAAACCGGGCGGCGGGTGTAGATACGGAGCTCGCAGATTTCGACGCGCGAGGGCTCTTCGATGCACCAGATGCTGGCGACCCGGAGAATCCCCCGGCCGAGCGGATCGCACGCCGGGCCCGGCGTGAGCAACGCGCAGGGTTCCCCTCTCGCCGGAGGCGTGGTGGTCAGCTCCGAGAAGAGGACCGGAAGCCCGGAAAGCGGCACGTATGCCCCTCGCGGGCACGCCTTCGAGTCGATCCCCGTGCGCGCGGAGGCAGCCCCGGCCCGCCGTCCCCTGTCGCCGCTCGGCGGCGCAAACCGACCGATCCAGCGGCTGCCGTCCTGGCGCAAGGTGCTCGGGGGGATCGGCGCGGTCGGGGGCACCCTCGCGGCGGGCGCCGGAGCGGTCCTGGGCGGCACGGCCTTGGCCGCCGGCACGCTCACCGCGGGGACGGGGTTGCTCGCCGCCAGTCTGGTCGGGGGCGGTGCCTACGCCGCGTACAAGGGGGGCCAGGCTCTGCTCGGCGGCGGCAAGTCCAGGAAGCGCCGCCCGAAGAAGCCGACCGGCCTGCGGGACGAGGACAGCCGCGGCAACACGCTGACCGCGCATCACAAGCTGCCGCTCAACATGATCAAAGCCACCACCAAGGAGGCGGAAGAGAACAAGGAAGCACGCGAGCGGCTCGACGCCTGGTCGGACCGCGCGCGGCGCGGCGGCGAGCTCGGCAAGAAGGGCGAAGCCTGGACGCGCCACAACATCTTCATGGGGCCGCTCGTCGAGAACCGGCACGGCGATCCGGGGGAGAACGTCGACACCCACTTCACGAAGAGCGGAACCGTGACGCCGAAGAGCGAGCTCGCGCTCGACGTCGCCGCGAGCGGCGGAATCCACAAGTTCGACGCCGACGAGCTGCGCCGCCGGCTCGAGAAACTCCAGAATCCCGACCAAGAATCAGGCTACGAGTCCGAAGAGTGGGAAGGCCCCGACGACGCCCGCCGTCAAGTCGGTGAACCGAAGAACTGGCAGGCGCTCTCCATCCCCGAAAAGGTCAAGTACGCGACGGCGCGGCGGCAGGCGAAGGAGAATCCGAAGAAGAAGAGCGGCAAGAAGAAGGCCAAGCACCTCTGAGCTTCGCGCGGCCGAGCGCTCAATCCCGACCGACCCCGAGCGCGTCCGCGACCCGGTTGATCGAGTTGAACCAGGACGCGATGAGGGTGATCTGCAGGATCCCCGTATCGTCGAATCCGGCCGCCCGCAGGCCGTCCAAGTCCTCCGGCCCGAGCGCCGTGGCGTCGCGGGTGAGCTGGACCACGTAATCGAGCATCGCCCGCTCCGCCGCAGTGATCGGCGCCCTCGTGTAGTCTTCCCGGATCGCCGCCGCCAAGTCTTCGTCCAACGTCGTCCGACGCAGAAACTCTGCGTGAGCTGTCAGTCAGTAGCGGCATCGGTTGGTGACCGAGACGACCGTCGCGATCATCTCGTGCTGCCGGCGGCTGAGCGGCAGGTCGGGCGCCATCATCGCCCCGAAGGCCGCGAAGGAGTGGTAGAGGGCGTCCGGCATCAGGGTGTGCGAGCCGACGATGCCCGCCGCCCCGCTCGCGCCCGGCACCGAAGGCGTCGCGTACTCGATCGGATAGAGAGCCCGCTGCGCCGCGAGCGCCTGCTTGAGCCGAGGCTCCGCCTCGTCTTCGGGAATCGTCCGGATCCAGGTCATGGTCTACCTCCTTGGACGCTGCGGTGCGTGTTTGGGGGCAGGATAGGAGCCCGCCGGGAGGAGGGTCAAGCCGGCCGGGGCTCAGCGCTCCGGATCGCCGCCGGCGAGCCCGACCATGGCGAGCAGCTTGAGCGCGTTCGTGGTCGGGGCGACGCCTTCCCGCAAGCGATAGTCGAAGGTCATCGCGGTCTTGCCTTCACGCTCCTCGAAGCTCTCGCGGAAGTGGACGGTCCGCGCCGCGTCGCGCAGCGCCGGGAGGTCGGCAAGGGCGAGGTCGTGGGTCGAGACGGCGCCGATCGCGCCCAACGCCAAGAGGCGGCGAAGGATCTCGGCGACCGCGATCTGGCGCTCGGCGCTGTTGGTGCCGCGGAGGATCTCGTCGAGGAGGAAGAGGAGCGTGCCGCCCTTTCCTCGGGCCGCCTCCGCCAGGTCGACGATCGCGCGTACGCGCTGGAGCTCGGCGTAGAAGAAGGAGACGCCCGTCGCGAGCGAGTCCTCGACGAGCACGCTGGTGCCGAGCGTGACGGGGGGCAGCGCGAGCCTCTTCGCGGCGACCGGGCCCCCGGCGAGGGCGAGGACCGCGTTGACGCCGATCGCACGAAGAAGGGTGCTCTTGCCCGACATGTTGGAGCCGGTGACGAGCAGGAAGGTCCCCGGCGGGCCGAGCACGACGTCGTTGGCCACCCGCTCGGCGTCCGCCAGGAGGGGATGCCCGAGCGCCTCGGCCCGGATCTCCGGCGTGCCGGTCTCGACGATCTCGGGATAGGTCCACCCGGGCTCGTCGTGCGCGAGGGTCGCGAGCGCGGCGAGCGCTTCGATCTCGCCCAGGGCCGAGAGCCAGCCGCGGGCGCGCCGGCCGGCGCTCACCTGCCAGCGTTCGAGGAGGGCGAGCAGGTGGACGTCCCACAGCACGAGGCTCTGGAGCACGAAATGGATCGGCGCCGAGTGGCGGACGTCCGAGAGGGTCAGCCGGCGGCGCAGGAGATCGATCTGCCGGTAGGCCGAGACGCCGTCCGCGGTCATGGCCTCCCCGAGCGCGTGAAGCTTGGCGGATTCGAAACGGCGCCCTTCGAGCAGCCGGAACAGCTCGGCGTAGCTCGCGAAGTCCCGCTCACGCGCGGCGACGCGGTCGAACGCCTCGTGGACGTGCTTTGCGATCGAGAAGGAGAGGACGAAGTTGACGAACGGCAGGATCGCCCAGACCGAGAACGGGAGCCGGCCGGCGGCGACGAAGCCGAACGAGACGAGCGTCGAGACCGCGAGCGCGCGGGCCGCGGCGAGCAACCCCCGGCGGCGCGGCAGGAGCCAGGGATCGCCCTCCGCCCACCGCAGGAACGGCTCGACGTCCGGGCTCGCCGAGTCCATGGTGCGCGCTGCGATCTCGATTCCTTGGCGCAGCTCGAGCTCCGGGCTCAGCTCCCGGACCGCCTCCTGGCGGGCACGGATCTCGGCCGGCCCGGCGGGAGCGAGCAGGAAGCCCGCGAGCGCCGCCTTGCCCGGCGGCGTGCGCGCCGTGCCGAGCAACTGAAAGAGAGA
>DATMZM010000486.1:0-3483 GCA_035607445.1 Thermoanaerobaculia bacterium
GAGCTGACCGGCACGTTCTTCGGCACCGTCGATTTCGATCCCGATGCGGGCACGGCGAACCTGACGAGCACGGGCGTCGACGCGTTCGTCCTGGCGCTCGACGCGGGCGGCGCGTTCCGCTGGGCCGGGCGGATCGGCGGCACCCAGAACGACAACGTCGCGGGAATCGCCCGCGCGCCCTCGGGCCATCTGCTCGTCGCCGGCTCGTTCTTCGGCACCGCGGATCTCGATCCCGGCCCCGGCGTGGCTTCCGTGACGAGCGCCGGCACGAGCGATGGCTTCCTGGTCGATCTCGACGCGTCGGGCGCTTTCGTCCGCGGCTTCGGATTCGGGGGGCCGGGTTCGGACGAGGCCGACGCCGTGGCGGCGGGTCCGGGCGGCGACGTCTATTTGACCGGAACCTTCACCAACACCGTCGATTTCGATCCCGGCCCCGGGAGCTTCACCTATTCGAGCCGCGCGCTCTCGCGCGACGCCTTTCTTCTCGCGCTCGGCAGCGGCGGGGGATTCCGTTGGGCCGCCCAGCTCGGGGGCCCGGCGAACGACGCGGGGCTCGCTCTCGCGACCGGGGGCCCCTCCGGCGTCCATCTCGCGGGGACGTTCGCCGGCACCGCGGACTTCGATCCGGGCGTGCCGGCGGCGAACCGGACCAGCAACGGCTTCGACGATTTCTTCGCGCTGCGCCTGGTCGACGCGTTCGCGAGCCCCGTCGTCCGCCACGTGCCGGCCGACTTCGGCACGATCCAGGCGGCGATCGACGCGGCGCGCCAGCTCGACACGATCCGGGTTGCCCCCGGCGTCTATGCGGAGCGGCTGGATTTTCATGGCCAGCGCGTCGCCGTCGAGAGCGAGGGGGGAGCCGCGGTCACGACGCTCGACGGCGGGGGAGCCGGCCCGGTGGTGACCTTCACCCAAGGGGAGGACGCGAACGCGAAGCTCTCCGGATTCACGATCCGGAACGGCGTCTCGGCGCTCGACGGCGGCGGCGTCCTGATCCAGGCGTTCAGCTCGCCGGTGATCCGCGACAACGAGATCCGCGACAACCAGGCCGGCGCCTCGGGCGCGGGGATCACGATCCGCGGGGGCGCGCCCGTGATCGCGAACAACCGGATCGCGGGCAACCGGCAGATCGAAGGCGGCCAGGGCGGGGGAGGGGGAGGCATCGCGGTCTTCGGCGGCAGCCCGCGGATCGAAGGCAACACGATCGAGAACAACGAGTGGAAATCGCCGGGCAGCCACGGCGGCGGCATCCTGCTCTTCGGCTCGACCTCGAGCTCGAACGTGCCGCTTCTCCTCCGCAACCGGATCCGCGGCAACGTCGGGGATTCGGGCGGGGGCCTGGGCGAGATCAACGCGATCGACCCGATCCTGTTCGACAACCTGATCACCGGCAATCAGGCGGCCCAGGGCGGCGGCGCCTACTGGCTGGTGCCGAACGCCACGCTCGGCCCCTATCTCTTGAACAACACGCTCGCCGACAACGCGGCGCCGCTCGGCTCCGAGATCCTCGCCGACGGCTTCCAGAGCCAGACGGTGCTCGCCAACAACGTCCTCCGCGCGCTGCCCGGCCGCACCGCCGTCCACTGCGGCGGATTCACCGGCGCGACCCCTCCCCAGCTCGAGGCGAACAACGTCTATGCGGCCGGAGGCATCGCTTACGAGGGGATCTGCAGCGATCCCGGGGGCCTGAGCCGCTCGGCCGATCCGCTCTTCGTCGACGCCGCGCACGGCGACTACCGGCTCTGGCCCGCCTCGCCCTCCGTCGACGCGGGGGACGACGCGGCGCTCTTGCCCGGAGCCGATTTCGCTCTCGATTTTTCGGGCGCGCCGCGCCGCCTCGACGAGCCCGAGACCTCGGACACGGGAGCCGGCGCGCCGCCGGTCGTCGATCAGGGGGCTTTCGAATCCGGGCGGGGCCTCGCCTACTTCACCCTCTCGCCCTGCCGGCTGATCGACACCCGGAGCGGCTCGCCGCTCGCCTCGGGCCTGGCGGAGATCCGCGCCGCCGCGGGGAGCTGCGGAATTCCGCCCACCGCGCGCGCCCTCGCGGTCAACGCGACGGTCATCGGCCCGACGGGCGACGGCTTCCTCGCCCTCTACCCGGGCGACGGCTCGCCCCCGGCGGCGAGCGCGGTCAACTTCCGCGCCGGCCAGACGCGCACGAACAACGCGGTCGTCTCCGCGGCCCGAAACGGCGCGGGGACCCTCGCCCTGCGCGCCTTCGTCGCGGCGAGCGGCACGGTGGACGTCGTGATCGACGTCTTCGGCTACTTCGAGTAGGGGACTCTTACGTCCGCCTCCCGCGGATCAGCGCGTCGAGGCTCCAGATGCCCGAGCCGTGGGAAGCGATATAGAGGAAGACGAAGCAGTAGACGACGGCGAGCTCGCCCTTGTTGACGATCGGCCAGAAGCCGCCCGACGCGTGCCCCATGAAGTAGGCCACGGCCATCTGGCCGCTCGCGATGAACGCCGCAGGCCCGGCCCAAAGGCCGAGCGCGATCAGGAGGCCGCCGACGAATTCGATGATCCCGGCGGCCAGCATCAACGGCACCCCGGTCATCGGGTGGCCGGAAAAGCAGCCGAAGAGCTTGTCGGCGCCGTGGCAGGCGAACAGACCGCCGACGACGAAGCGCATGATCGCGTAGATGTTCGCCTGATACCTCGATAGAAAGGTCATCTCAAGCCACCTCCTCGGTTGGTTTCGCGAGACTGTATCAGGGCCATGCGGCGAGCCCTCGGAACGCACCCCCTCGTCTACTTCGGATCCTCGCGCGGGCCGCCGCTGGTCTTCTCGGCCAGGTCGCGGAAGATCTTCGCGATCGAGGCCTGCAGGCGATCCTCGATGATGCGGTCGATCGAGCTCTCGAGATCGAAGCCGCCCTCGGCGGGCTTCCTCCCCCCGGCCTCCTCCGCGCGCGCGAGCGGGATGCCGGCGCGGGTCATCTTGTCGCCGAAGATCTTCTCGAGCGGCTCGGCCAGGGATCTCTCGCCGGAGGGGAAGAGCGCCTGGAAGTAGGCGCCGGGATCGACCCCGAGCTCTTCGAGGATCTCGATCAGCGGCTGGTACTTCAAGTCGAGCTGGCCCTGCGCCATCAGGCGCGTCCGGCCGCGGCCGTAGCCCAGGCGGCGGTCCATCTCGAGGTAGGAAATCCTGCGCGCGCGGATCAACCGGTCGAGCAGGTCGCGCGCCTCCTCGGTCCGGCCGGCGCTCTGGGCCCGGCGCGCCTCCGCCTCCGGCGTGTCGGGAGCGCCGGATTCCTCCCCGGACGACCCCGAATCTGCGGCGACACGATCTTTCTTCGCTCGTCCCATGGCCGCTAGTCTACCGCGGTAGCGATTCTTCGCCTAGCACGTCGAACTTTCGCTCGCCGAGAACCCGTAGGGGGGCAGCTTGCCTGTCCCCGGGCGGAGGCAAGCTCCGCACCCTACGAACACGATTCAAGAAAGAAAAAGCGGGGGCGGGGCCGAAGCCCACACCCCCGC
>DATMZM010000052.1:0-12298 GCA_035607445.1 Thermoanaerobaculia bacterium
CGATCCGGACGTGCGCGGGGTCGCCCACGACTCGCGCGCCGTCGTGCCGGGCGATCTCTTCGCCGCCTGGATCGGCGCGCGCTACGACGGCCGGGCTTACGCCTCTCAGGCGGTCGAGCGGGGAGCGGTCGCCGTCCTCGCTCCGGAGCCGGCGCGACCGCTCGGGGTTCCCTGGCTCGCCGCCGCCGATCCGCGCTCTCTGCTCGGTCCGCTCGCCGCCCGGGTCTACGGCCATCCGGACCGCGAGCTGGTCCTCGCCGGCGTCACCGGCACGAACGGCAAGTCGACCGTCGCGACGCTCCTCGCCGCGATCCTCGACCGCGCCGGGCATCCCGCGGGCTTCCTCGGCACGACCGGCTATCGCCTCCGCGGCGAGAGCTTTCCCGGCGAGCGCACGACGCCCGAGGCGAGCGACCTCTTCCGCACGCTGCGCGCGATGCGCGCGGCGGGAGCCGCCGCCGTCGCGATGGAGGTCTCGTCCCACGCTCTCGAGCAGGGTCGGGTCGACGGCGCGAGCTTCGACGCCGCGGTGTTCACCAACCTGTCGCGCGACCACCTGGATTTTCATCCGGACATGGCGGCCTACTTCGCCGCCAAGGCCCGGCTGTTCGAGCGCCTCAAGCCGGGCGGCAAGGCGGTGATCAACCTCGAGGACGAGTCCGGCCGCCGGCTCGCGGCCCGCTACCCCGGCGCCGATACCTGGACCTACGGCGAGGGCGGGAGGGTCTCGATCCGCTCCTCGTCGCTCGACCGGCGCGGCATCCGGGCGGAGATCGCCGCGCCGGGCGGCGCGTTCGAGATCGCGACCCCGCTCCTCGGCCGGTTCAACCTGTCGAACGTCCTCGCCGCGGTGGCCGCCGCCGAGGCTCTCGAGCTGCCACGGGAAGCGACCGTCGCGGCGCTCGCCGAGCAGCGGCCGATTCCAGGGCGCTTGGAGCCGGTCGAGCGCGGCCAGCCCTTTCCGGCCCTCGTCGACTACGCCCACACCGACGCGGCGCTTCAGGCGGCGCTCGCCTCGGTGCGCGAGCTCGCGCCGGGGCGGACGATCGTCGTCTTCGGTTGCGGCGGCGGACGCGATCCGGGCAAGCGGCCGATCATGGGCCGGGTCGCGGGCGAGCTCTCGGACCTCGCGATCGCGACCTCCGACAACCCGCGCGGCGAGGATCCGCTCGCGATTCTGGCGGCGGTCGAGGAGGGACTCCGGGAGAGCGGCCAGAGGGGCTACCTGCTGATCCCGGATCGCCGGGCGGCGATCGCGAAGGCGATCGAGCTGGCGGACGAGGGATCGGTCGTGCTGGTGACCGGCAAGGGCCACGAGCGCGAGCAGATCGTCGGCGACCGGAGCCTGCCGTTCTCCGACCGCGAAGAGATCGAGCGGGCGATCGAGGAGAGATACGGTGCACGGCTCGGCGGCTGAGGCGGCGCGCGCGATGGCCGGCCGGGTCCTCTCCGGGGATCCCGAGGCCCGCTGGGGCGGCGCGGCGATCGATTCGCGGGCGGTCTCGCCCGGCTCTCTCTTCTTCGCTTTCCCCGGCGCGCGGACCGACGGCCACCTGTTCGTCGCGGACGCCTTCGCGCGCGGCGCCGCCGGGGCCGTCGTCGAACGGCCGGTCGAGGCGGGAGAGGGGTTCCTCCTCGCGGTCGCGGACGCGGGCGACGCCCTCGTGGCTCTCGCGCGGGAAATGCGCTCGCGGGCTCCGGAAAAGCTCGCCGGCATCACCGGCTCGGCGGGCAAGACGACGACCAAGGAGCTGCTGGCCGCGATGCTCGCGCGGCGGTTCCGCGTCGCGCGGACGGCCGGCAACTTCAACAACCGGATCGGCCTGCCGATCTCGATGCTCAACGTGCCGGACGGCACCGAGTGGATGGTCGCCGAGCTCGGCATGTCGTCGGCCGGCGAGCTGCGCGAGCTGTCGCTCCTGGCGCGTCCGGACGTCGCGATCTTCACCGTCGTCCGCGCGGCGCACCTCGAGTTCTTCGACTCGGTCGCGGCCATCGCCGAGGCGAAGGCCGAGCTGCTCGCCGGCCTCGGTCCGAACGGCCTGATCGTCGCCAACGCGGACGATCCCGAGGTCGTGCGGATCGCGCGCCGGCATGCCGAGAGCCGGGGCGGGCGGATCGTCTGGTACGGCCAGCGCGCAGCGGCGGACGTCCGCGCGACGGGCGCCGAGCCGCTGCCGGCGGGCGAGGTCGGCAGCCGGTTCCGGCTCGAGGTGCCGGACGGCGGAATCGACGTCCGCCTCGCGCTCCACGGCCTCTACAACGTCGAGAACTGCCTGGCCGCGGCCGCCGCCGCCTGGGCTCTCGGCGTGCCGCTCGCCGAGATCGCGGCGGCGGCGGCCGCGGCCCGCCCGGCGAGCAAGCGCGGCGTCGTCCATCGCCTGCGCCTGGGAGCGGACGAAGCGGCTCGGGAAGCGACCCTGATCGACGATTCCTACAACTCGAACCCGGACGCTCTCGAGAAGGCCCTCGCGGCGGCGGCCGAGCTGCCGGCTTCCCGCCGGATCGCGATCCTCGGCGAGATGCGCGAGCTCGGACCCGAAAGCCCCCGCTTCCACCGCGAGGCGGGTGCGCGGGCCGCGGCTCTCGGCTTCTCGCCGATCCTCGGCGTCGGCGCCTTGGCCGGGGAGCTGGTGGCCGCCGCGACCGCGGCCGGCGCCCTCGCGCTCCACCTGCCGGATGCGGCGGCGGCGGCGGACTGGGCGGCGCGCGAGATCGGCCCGGGCGACCTGCTGCTGGTCAAGGCGTCGCGCGGCGTCCGCCTCGAACAGGTGGCCGAGCGCGTGCTGGCGCTGGCCACGCCGGAGCGGACGGAGCGGGCGGGGGGAGAGGCCTGATGCTCTACGAGCTCCTCTACCCGCTGCACGACCGGCTCGCGCTGTTCAACGTCTTCCGCTACATCACGTTCCGCGCGGCGGGGGGAATCGTCACGGCGTTCCTCCTCTCGTGGCTCCTCGGGCCCTGGTTCATCCGCACTCTCCGCCGGCGCTCGGTCGGCCAGAACATCCGCGAGCTGGGACCCGAGGCTCACCAGGTCAAGGCCGGCACGCCGACCATGGGCGGGCTGCTCATCCTCTTCAGCGTCATCGTGCCGGCGCTCCTCTGGGGCAACCTCCACAACCTCTATCTCTGGCTCGTCATGCTGGTGACGATCGCGTTCGGCGCGATCGGCTTCCTCGACGATTACCTGAAGGTCGCGAGGGGCAACAACCGCGGGCTCTCGGCGTGGGCCAAGTTCCTGCTCCAGGTCGCGGCGGCTCTCGTGCTCGGCGTCGTCCTCTGGTGGCTGCCGGCGTTCGACTCGACGCTCGCGTTTCCGTTCTTCAAACGCCTGGTGATCCCTCTCGGCATCCTCTACGTGCCGTTCGTCGTCATCGTTCTCGTCGGCGCCTCGAACGCGGTCAACCTGACCGACGGCCTCGACGGCCTCGCGATCGGCTCGACGGCGGTCGCCGCGGGGACCTACGCGGTCTTCACCTACGTCGCGGGCAACCGCGTGATCGCGAGCTACCTGCAGATCTCCTACGTGCCGGGTCTCGGCGAGGTCACCGTCTTCTGCGCCGCCTTGGTCGGCGCGGGGCTCGGCTTCCTCTGGTGGAACGCCCACCCGGCCGAGGTGTTCATGGGCGACGTCGGCTCGCTCTCGCTCGGGGCCGCGATCGGCAGCGTCGCCGTCCTCGCCAAGCAGGAGGTCCTGCTCGTCGTCGTCGGCGGCGTCTGGGTGCTCGAAGCGCTCTCGGTGATCATCCAGGTCGCCTCGTTCAAGCTGCGGGGCAAGCGGATCTTCCGCATGGCCCCGCTCCACCACCACTTCGAGCTTTCCGGCTGGGCCGAGCCCAAGGTGATCGTGAGGTTCTGGATCCTCTCGATCCTGTTCGCCCTGCTTTCGCTCTCGACGCTCAAGCTGCGATGAGACCGCCGCACGTGAGATCGACGGCATGAACGTGCCCTGGGGATCCGGCCGCTTCGAGCGGGTGCTGGTCTATGGCCTCAAGCTCTCGGGCGCGGCGGCGGCGCGCTTCTTGAGGGACCGCGGCGTCGCCGTCGTCGCCGCCGACAGGAAGCCGGCCGCGGATTTGGACCTCGGCGATCTCGCCGGGGATCCGCGCGTCCAGCTCGAGCTCGGAGCGGAGCCGGCCACCTTGCCCGAAGGGCTCGACGCGGTCGTCGTCTCGCCGGGCGTGCCGATGGACCAGCCGCTGCTGGCCGAGGCGCGCCGCCGCGGCCTGCCCGTCCTCTCGGAGGTCGAGCTCGCCTTTCCCTGGCTCGACGGCCCGGTCGCCGCGATCACCGGCAGCAACGGCAAGAGCACGACGACCGAGCTGACGGGCGCGATGCTGCGCGCCGCCGGCCGGAGGGTCGAGGTCTGCGGCAACATCGGCACCCCGATCACCAGCCGGCTCGACCGGCTCGAGGGGCAGGGCGCCGCGCCCGGCCGCGCGTTCGTCGTCGAGCTGTCGAGCTTCCAGATCGAGGGGCTCGACCGGTTCCGGCCGGACGCCGCCGCCTTGCTGAACCTCGCCGAGGACCACCTCGACCGCTATCCGAGCCTCGAGGAGTACGCGGCGGCCAAATTCGCTCTCTTCCGCCGCATGGAGCCGGGCGACGTCGCCGTGCTCAACGCCGACGACGCTCGGACGCTCGAAGTCGAAACGGCGGCCCGCCGGAGGCTGTTCTCCCGCCGCGGCCCGGTCGCGGACGGCTGCTACGTGGCGGGCGATCGCGTCATCGAGGTCGATCCGCGCCTGGACGGCGCGCGCACCGATCTCTTCGGCGTCGCCGACGTGCCGCTCGCCGGCGTTCAGAACGTCGAGAACGCGATGGCCGCGGCCCTCCTGGCCCGCTCGCTCGGCGCCGGTCCCGCGGCCCTCCGCGCCGCGCTCGCCGGTTTCCGCGGCCTGCCGCACCGGTTGGAGCGCGTCGGCGAGAGGAACGGCGTCGCCTGGTACGACGACTCCAAGGGCACCAATCCGGCGGCGACCATGAAGTCGCTCGAAGGCTTCGCCGACGGCTCCGTGCACCTGATCCTCGGCGGCCGCAACAAGGGGGCCGATCTCGCCGTCCTGGCGCCGCTCGTGGCGGCGAAGGCGCGCCGCGTCTACCTGATCGGCGAGTCGGCCGGCGACTTCGAGCGCGCGCTCGGGCCGTTCGGCCCGCTCGCGGATCGCCTCGAGAGGTCCGGGACGATCGAGCGGGCGGTCGAGGCAGCGCGGGAGACCGCCACCTCCGGCGAGGCCGTCGTGCTCTCGCCCGCCTGCGCGAGCTTCGACCAGTTCCGCAACTTCGAGCACCGCGGCCAGGTCTTCCAGGACCTCGTCCGCGCGCGCGTGCTCGACGGCCCGGGGGGAGCCTGAGCGATGGCCAAGAAGCTCGCCTTCGACAAGCTCCTGTTCGCCGCCGTGGCTCTCCTGGTCGGCTTCGGGCTCGTCATGGTCTACTCGGCGAGCGCGGCGATCGCCCGCGACCGCGCCGCTCTGATCAACCCGTTCCTCTTGAAGCAGTCGCTGGCCGCGGTCCTCGGCCTGGTCGCGATGGCCGTCGCCATGCACGTCGACTACCGGGTGCTGCGCCGGACCGAGGTCATCTACGGCCTGCTCGCGGGCATCGTCGTGCTGCTCGTCGCGGTCCTCTTCTCCGGCCATCTGAACGGGACGCAACGCTGGTTCTTCCTGGCCGGCCTTTCGATCCAGCCCTCCGAGCTCGCGAAGCTCGCGCTGATCCCGTTCGCCGCGCACCAGATCTCGCGCAAGCTCGACCGGGTCAACCGGCTCGATCTCCTCTTGCCGGTCGCGGTGGTCTGCGGCCTGGTCTGCGGCCTGATCCTGATCGAGCCCGATTTCGGCACGGCGGTGCTGCTCGCCTCGACGGTCTTCTTCCTGCTCTTCCTGGCCGGCCTTTCGTGGCGCTACGTGGTCGGGGGGTTCGCGCTCGCGCTGCCTCTCCTCTACGCGCTGGTGATCGCCGTGCCCTATCGCCGCGAGCGTTTCTTCGCCTTTTTGGATCCCGAGAAGGACGCGCTCGGCAGCGGCTTTCAGGCGCTCCAGTCGCTGATCGCGATCGGCTCGGGGGGGCCGCTCGGCCTGGGCGCCGGGCAGAGCCTCCAGAAGCTCTACTTCCTGCCCCACCCGGAGTCGGACTTCATCTACGCCATCCTGTGCGAAGAGCTGGGCATGCTCGGCGGGCTCCTCCTCGTCGCCCTGTTCGGCGTCGTCGCCTGGCGCGGCTTCCGGGCCGGCCTGCGCGCGCCGGACGACTTCGGCCGCTATCTCGCCTGGGGCTTCACGACCGTGATCGTGCTCCAGGCGCTCCTCAACATCAGCGTCGCCCTCGCCCTCCTGCCGACCAAGGGCATCCCGCTGCCGTTCATCTCCTACGGCGGCTCCTCGCTCGTGGTCACGATGACCGCCTGCGGCGTGCTGCTCAACCTCTCCCAGCACGGATGACGATGACCGCCCCCGCAGCGCCTTCCGCAACCGCCCCGCGCGCCCGCCACGCCCTCCTCGCCGGCGGCGGCACGGGCGGGCACGTCTTCCCGGCCCTCGCGGTCGGCGAGGAGCTCGCGGCGCGCGGCTGGACGATCTCCTACGCCGGCTCGAGCCAGGGGCTCGAAGCGCGGCTGGTGCCGGCCCGGGGCTGGGCGTTCAACGCCTTGCCGGCCCGGCCGTTCCTCGGCCGCGGCCTCGGCGCCAAGCTCGGCGCGCTCACCCTTCTGGTGCGCTCCGGTCTCGCCGCCCGCCGTCTCGTCCGCCGGCTCTCGGTCGATGCCGTGCTCGGCACCGGCGGCTACGCCTCGGCGCCCGCGGTCGCCGGCGCCCGCCTGGCCGGACGGCCGGTGCTTCTCCTCGAGCTCAACGCCCGCGCCGGTTTCGCCAACCGGGCGCTCTCGCGCTGCGCGACCGCCGCCGCCGTCGCCTGGGAGGCTACGCGCCGCGATCTCAAATGCCCGGTGGTCGTCACCGGCGTGCCCGTCCGCCCGGCGTTCTTCGCCCTGCCCCGCGCATTGCCGGACGGCCCGCCGCGGCTGCTCGTGCTCGGCGGCAGCCAGGGCGCGCAGCAGATGAACCGGGCGCTGCCCGAGGCGGCGCGCATCCTCCTCGAACGGATTCCGGACCTCGCGATCGTCCACCAGGCGGGGGCGAAGAACCTCCCGGAGACGGCCGCCGCCTACCGCGCGCTCGGGGACTCGATCGCCTCTCGGGTCGAGGTCGTGCCGTTCATCGACGACGTCGCCGCCGCCCTCTCGGCGAGCCACCTGGTCGTCTCGCGGGCCGGCGCGGTCACGATCGCCGAGATCTGCGCGGCAGCCCGCCCGGCGCTCTTCGTGCCGCTCGGGATCGCCGCCGGCCACCAGGTCGACAACGCCCGCCTGTTGGAACGGGCGGGAGCTGCGGAGGTGCTGGTCGATCCCGAGCCCGCGGCTCTCGCCGAACGGCTCGCCGTCCTCCTCGCCGATCGCGGCCTCCTCGCGCGGATGGCCGAAGCCGCGGGTTCCCTCGCGCGTCCCGGCGCGGTCCAGGCGATCGCCGACCGTTTCGAGGCGCTCCTTCCGCCGGAGGCGAGCCGATGAGCTTCGCCCAGTTCGCGGACCTGTCGAGGATCCACTTCGTCGGCATCGGCGGCGCCGGCATGAGCGGCATCGCCGAGATCCTGCTCGAGTACGACCTCGCGGTCTCCGGCAGCGATCAGGCGGCGTCCGAGGTGACCGAGCGCCTGGCCACTCTCGGCGCCGAGATCCGCCTCGGCCATGCGCCCGGCAACGTCGAGGGTGCGGACGTCGTGGTGATCTCCTCGGCGATCCCCGACGAGAACCCGGAGATCGCGGAGGCGCGCCGCCGGGGGATCCCGGTCGTCCGCCGCGCCGAGATGCTCGCCGAGCTGATGCGCCTCAAATACGGCATCGCGATCGCGGGCACGCACGGCAAGACGACCACGACGTCGCTCGTCGGCCACGTGCTGACCGAGGCGGGGCTCGACCCGACGGTGATCGTCGGCGGCCGGGTTCGCGTGCTCGGCACCGGCGCGCGCCTCGGCCACAGCCAGTACCTGGTCGCCGAGGCGGACGAGTACGACCGCAGCTTCCTGACGCTCGCGCCGATCGTCGCCGTGCTGACGACGATCGACCGCGACCACCTGGACACCTACGGCACGATGGAGGCGATCCTCGACGCCTTCGTCACCTTCGCCAACCGGGTGCCCTTCTTCGGCCGGGCCTGGGTCTGCCTCGACGATCCGAACGTCCAGGCGATCCTGCCGCGCCTCGCGGAACGGCGGCTCTCGACCTACGGCCTGGCGCGCCAGGCCGATCTCGCGGCGGTCGACGTCGAGCCCGTCCCCGGCACGCCCGCCGGGACGCGCTTCGGCGTGCGCAGCCGCGACCGCGGTCTCCTCGGCACGATCGAGCTGCCGATGCCCGGGCGCCACAACGTCCAGAACGCTCTCGCGGCGGTGGGCGTCGGCCTGACCCTCCGCCTGGAG
This sequence comes from Thermoanaerobaculia bacterium, assembly GCA_035607445.1. Lineage (GTDB taxonomy): Bacteria > Acidobacteriota > Thermoanaerobaculia > Multivoradales > UBA5704 > DASYKS01. The sequence goes on from DATMZM010000052.1 coordinate 8,476, forward strand.
TTCGCCGCCATCGCCGCCGCGCTCGCGACGTTCCCGGGCGTCCACCGGCGCTTCGAGCAGCTCGGCGCCTGGCGCGGCGCCGCGGTGGTCGACGACTACGCCCATCATCCGACGGAGGTCGCGGCGACGCTCGGTGCCGCCCGCCAGAGCTTCCCGCGCGCGCGCATCCATGCGATCTTCCAGCCGCACCTCTACTCGCGGACGGTCGACCAGGCGGAGGCCTTCGGCCGCTCGCTCCTGGGCGCCGATCGCGTCCTGGTCACCGACGTCTACGCCTCGCGCGAGCAGCCGGTGGCCGGGGTCTCGGGCGAGATGGTGGTCCAGGAAGCCCGCCGGAGCGGCCATCGCAACGTCGTCTACTGCCCGAGCTGGCGCTCGGCGCCGGATCTCCTCGCCGCCGAGGTCGCGGCCGGCGACGTCGTCCTGACGCTCGGCGCGGGCGACGTCTACAAGCTCGCCCGCGAGCTGGTCGCGGATGCGCCGGCCGGCGAGCCCGCGCTCGGACCTCTCGTCCGGGAGGGCGCGCGATGACGGGCGAGCACGGGATCGGCGGCGCGGGCGGGATCGGCACGGGCGGCGGCACCGTGGTGCCCTTCCGGCGACCCCAGGGCCAGCCGCGGCGCAAGCGCCGGAGCCTCTGGGTCCGGCTGATGCGCCCGCTCGTCACCGCCCTCGGCATCGTCGGCCTGCCCATCGCCTGCGGGCTCTGGGTGGCGACAGCGCCGCAGTTCGCGCTGCGCGAGATCGCGATCGACGGCGCGGGCCGCGCCAGCGAGGCCTGGATCCGCGGCACTCTCGAGCCCCTTTCCGGGCGCAACCTGCCGCTCCTGCCGCTCGCCGAGGCCGCGGAGCGCCTGCGGCGCCACCCCTGGGTCGATTCGGTCGAGCTCAGCAAGGAGCTGCCCGGGCGCCTGCGCGTGCGGGTGGTCGAGAAGCGGCCCGCGGTCTTCCTCCGCCGCGACGGGCGGCTCTACTGGGCGGACACCGCCGGCCGTGCGATCGCTCCGGTCGGCGCGGGAGAGAAAGCCGGGCGCTTGCTCGTGGTGAGCTTCGGGGTACCCTCGCCGCGGGGCGTCGAGCGCGCGCTCGAAGTCGCGGCCGAGCTCGGCCGGGCGAATCCGAACTGGGCGGCGTCGCTCGCCGAGATCGAGGTGTTGGGCGAAGAGGATTTCCGCTTGCGGACGGGAGCGCTGCCGTTCCCGGTGCTGGTGCGAAGCGGCGACGTGATTCCGAAAGTGCACCGGCTGGAGGCGCTGTTGCCACGGCTCGCCGAGCGCTATCCCGCGCTCGCCGCCGTGGACCTCCGCTTCTCCCGCCGGATCGTCTTGCAACCCGCGGCCGGTGCGGCGCCGACCCACGGCGCTCGCTCTTAACGAAGCCGTTCGAGACTGGAACCGAGGATCGGACCTATGGCGAAACCGGAACCGTACTACGTGGCAATCGACATCGGGTCGTCCAAAGTGGGCGTCCTCATCGGCCAGCGCGACGACAAGGGCGGGCTCGAGGTCGTCGGCAAGGGGATGGCCCCGAACCGCGGCACGCGCAAGGGCAACATCGTCAACGTCGAGGCGACCGTCGAGGCGCTCAAGGCGGCGACCGAAGAGGCCGAGGTGATGGCCGGCGTCGAGATCTCGCGCGCCTACGTCGGCATCTCCGGCGCCGACATCCGCAGCGTCAACGCGCGCGGCATGGTGTCGGTCGCGCGCAAGGACCGCGAGATCACCCGCCAGGACATCCAGCGGGTGCTCGACGCCGCGCAGTCCGCGGCGCTGCCTTCGGACCGCGAGATCCTGCACGCGATCCCGCAGGAGTTCCTGGTCGACGAGCAGGGCGGCATCGGCGATCCGCTCGGCATGCTCGGCAGCCGGCTCGAGGTCATGGTCCATCTCGTGACCGGCAACGTCACGCGCTCGAAGACGCTCCTCACCTGCGTCAACCGCGCCGGCATCGAGGTCGTCGAGATGGTCTTCGAGCCGCTCGCGACCGCCGAGGCGGTCCTGACCCCGGACGAGCGCGAGCTCGGCTCGCTCCTGATCGACGTCGGCGCCGGCACCACCGAGTACGCGCTCTTCGGCGACGGCGAGATCCAGTACAGTGCTGTCGCGCCGATCGGCGCCGGCCACTTCACCAACGACCTCGCGATGGTCCTGCGCACGCCTTTTGCGGAGGCCGAGAAGATCAAGACGAAACACGGCTGCTGCATGGCGAGCATGGTGACCGACGACGAGGGGATCTCGGTCCCGACGGTCGCCGGCGGCTCCTCCCGCATCGTGCCGCGGCGCGAGCTGTGCGAGATCCTGCAGCCGCGCGCGGAGGAGCTGTTCCACCTCCTGCGCGAGGACCTGGCGAAGCACGGCAGCGAGGACGGCCTGCGCGGCGGCGTCGTCCTGACCGGCGGCGGCGCCCAGCTCGACGGCCTGCTCGAGCTCTCCGAACAGGTGTTCGACGCCGGCGTCCGCTACGGCCTGCCGCGGGGCTTAGGCGGGCTCGTCGACGTCATCAGCAGCCCCACCTGGTCGACCGCCTCGGGCCTCCTGCTCTATAGCATGGCGGCCGAGGAGACCCGGGCGGGCAAGGCATTGAAGAAGAAGGCCGGCTTCAGCATGCGCGGCATGATGGGCAGCCTGCGCGGCATGTTCTCGGACCTGCTCTAAGCAAAAACGGATCCATCAGATCGAGGAACAAGGGGGTAACCGATGATTCTCTTCGACGACCAGGACGCTCCGAACCCGGCGCCCGAAGCGGCGCCCACGCTTCAGGACGCGCGGGACATGGTTCCCGCGCGGATCAAAGTCATCGGCGTCGGCGGCGGCGGCGGCAACGCCGTCAACCGCATGATCGACGCCAACCTGCGCGGCATCGAGTTCATCGCCGCGAACACCGACCTGCAGGCGCTCGCCAAGTGCCGGGCGCCGGTCAAGATCCAGCTCGGCTCTCTGCTCACCAAGGGCCTCGGCGCGGGCGCCGATCCCGAGATGGGCAAGAAGGCCGCGCTCGAGGACACCGAGCGCATCCTCGAGGTGCTCGACGGCGCGGACATGATCTTCCTGACCGCGGGGCTCGGCGGCGGCACGGGGACCGGCGCGGCGCCGATCATCGCCTCGCTCGCCGCGGAGATCGGCGCGCTCACCGTCGCCGTGGTCACCAAGCCGTTCGGCTTCGAGGGGCGCCGGCGCCTTCAGATCGGCGAGCGCGGGGTCGAGGATCTGCGCGGCTCGGTCGATACGCTGATCACGATCCCGAACGAGCGGCTGCTCAACTTCGTCGAGCGCGGCACACCGCTCACCGAGGCGTTCCGCATCGCGGACGACGTCCTGCGCCAGGCGGTCCAGGGCATCAGCGACCTGATCACCGTGCCGGGCGAGGTCAACGTCGACTTCGCCGACGTGCGCACGATCATGACCGGCATGGGCATGGCGCTCATGGGCACCGGCGTCGCGCGCGGCGAGAGCCGGGCGCTCGAAGCCGCGCAGCGGGCGGTCTCCTCGCCGCTCCTCGAGGAGACCTCGATCCAGGGCGCCAAGGGCGTGCTGATCAACATCTCCGGCGGCCACGACCTGACGCTCCACGAGATCGCCGAGGCCTGCCGCATCATCCAGGAGGCCGTCGATCCGGACGCCAACATCATCTCCGGCATGGTCATCGACCCGTCGCTCGAAGACGCGATGAAGGTCACCGTCATCGCGACCGGCTTCGACCGGGTGGAGGGGCTGCGCCCGCGCGCCACCTCGAGCCCCTCGTTCTCGATCCACCGGCCGGCGGCGGTCCCGTCCCTGCCGAGCGCGATGCCGAGCTTGGCGAGCGCGCCCGTCTTCGACAAGCC
>DATMZM010000314.1:0-10535 GCA_035607445.1 Thermoanaerobaculia bacterium
GGTCGAGAAGCGCGGCAGGCCCGCCGAGGGGTTCGTATCGATCAGCCGGATCACCCGGTCCGGCGCGGGAAACGGCAGCGGCTGCAGGAGGACGCCGTTGACCACGCTGAAGATCGCCGTATTCGCGCCGATGCCGAGAGCGAGGGCGGCCACCGCGATCGCGGTCAAGCCGGGGTGCTTCCACAAGCTCCGCCAGGCGAAGCGCAGGTCGGTACCGAAATCTCTCATCGTCGTCTCTCCCGCAATGGTCTCTCGAACCCCTTGAGAAAGGGGCCCTCTCGAGTAACGCAGAACCGCTTCCGGAGTTGCATCCGATCGGCCCGGGGGAGGAACTTCTCACACTTTCTTCGGAAGCGATCCTCGTGACGACCTCGTAACGCCGTGCCCCTTGACGCGGCGCGGCATCCGGGACACGATTCGCCGGTTGCCCGCGCCGAGGTGGGTGCCTCGATCCCATGTTCACGATCGTCAAAGACTTCGCCTTCGCGGCGGCGCATGCCATTCGCGGGCACACCCGCGGGTGCCAGAACCTGCACGGGCACAACTACCGGGTGCGGGTGCACCTGACCGCCGCGCAGCTCGACGCTCTCGGGATGGTGCTCGATTTCGCGGACTTGAAGGCGATCATGCAGGAAATCCTGACCCCCTTCGACCACCACGTGATCAACGAGGTGCCGCCGTTTCTCGAGCGCAACACGACGGCGGAGCGGATCGCCGAGTACGTCTGCGAGGAGGTGGCGGGGAGGCTGCCGGCGGACGGCAGGGTCGAGGTCGCCCGCGTCGAGGTCTGGGAGACCGACACCTCGTGCGCGATCTACCAGCCTTCTCGATCTCCGGTGTCCTAGAACTTCGCGCAGGGGAGTCAACGAGGACCCCGGAGGCTGTAGAGTTCACCGCCTTCGCGCCGTATCGCCGCACGTGCCACCGTTTCGACCGCCGATCTTGGATGAGACGAGAGCGCGAACTCTCGGGAGACGAGGACGTAGAAGAGAGCCATGGCCACCGACAAGACCTCTCTCGAAGGACTCCGGATCGAGCGCGCCCCGGAGGGCGAGCCGCGCCGGCCCGGAGCCTGGATTCTCGTCGTCGCGGTCGCGCTGGCCGCCGCGGGCGGCCTCGGCTGGTGGCTCTTGAAGTCGCGGACCGCGAAGGTGCAGACCGCGCCGGTCGTCGAGGTGGCGTCCGGCAGCGTCGCGACCGTGCTCAACGCTTCCGGTTACGTCACCGCCCGCCGCCAGGCGACCGTCTCCTCGAAGATCACCGGCAAGGTGGTCGAGATCCTGGTCGAGGAGGGCATGCAGGTGCGCGCCGGGCAGGTGCTCGCCCGGCTCGACACGGCGACCGTCGACCGCGAGATCGCGCTCGCCGAGGCGCAGCTCGCGTCCTCCCGGCAGGCGCTCGCCGAGATCCAGGTGCGGTTGAAGGAGGCGGAGGTCAACCGCGGGCGCTCGCGCCAGCTCTTCGAGCAGAGCGTTGGAAGCCGCGCCGATCTGGACGCCGCGGCCGCGACCGCGGATTCGCTCGCCGCGCGGCTCGCTTCCCAGCGCGAGGAGATCAAGATCGCGCAGAGCCAGGTCGCCTTGCGCCGCCAGGATCGCGAGGACACAGTGATCCGCGCGCCGTTCGATGGCGTGGCGATCTCGAAGGACGCGCAGCCGGGCGAGATGATCTCGCCGGTCTCGGCCGGCGGCGGCTTCACCCGCACGGGGGTCGGCACGATCGTCGACATGCGCTCGCTCGAGATCGACGTCGACGTCAACGAGGCCTACATCAACCGGGTCAAGCCGGGCCAGAAGGCGGAGGCGACGCTCGACGCCTATCCGGATTGGAAGATCCCGGCGACCGTGATCACGACGATCCCGGCGGCCGACCGCGAGAAGGCGACGGTGCGCGTGCGCCTGGCGTTCGACCAGCTCGATCCGCGGATCCTGCCGGACATGGGGGTCAAGGTGGCGTTCCTCGACAACTCGCCCGGGGGCGGCGCGGTCCAGACGGCGAAGCCCCGGGTGCGGGTGCCGAAGGCCGCCCTCCGCGGCGCCGCCGGGGAGCGGTTCGTCTTCGTCGTGTCCGGAGGGCATGTCGAGCGCCGGGCGATCAAGGTGGCGAGCGAGCAGAGCGATCCGGCGGACGTGCTCTCCGGCCTGGTCGCCGGCGAGCGCGTGGTGATCGCCGGTCCGCCGGATCTGACGGACGGCGCCGAAGTGGTCGAAGCGGTGGTCGAGGGGAAGTCGGGCAAAGAGTAGACGGCGGGAACTGGGGTCCCGCGCGCGGCGCGGGCCGGAGGGATTCGGGATGGCGGACAACGGCACGCTGGTCGAGATCGAGCACGTCAACAAGATCTACCGTCGCGGCGAGGAGCGGATCGAGGTCCTCAAGGACCTGAGCCTCTCGGTGCGCCAGGGTGACTTCCTCGCGCTCATGGGCCCTTCCGGCTCGGGCAAGTCGACGCTCCTGAACCTGATCGGCGGGCTCGACCGGCCGACCTCGGGACGGGTCGCGGTGGCGGGCTCGGACATCGGCACGCTATCCGACGGCCAGCTCGCGGGCTGGCGCTCCCGCCAGATCGGATTCGTCTTCCAGCTCTACAACCTGCTGCCGGCGCTCACCGCGGAGAGGAACGTCGAGCTGCCGCTCCTCCTGACCCATCTGTCCAAGGCGGAGCGGAAGCGCCATGTCGCGACCGCGCTCTCGGTCGTCGGGCTCGCCGACCGCGCGCAGCACTACCCGCGCCAGCTCTCGGGAGGCCAGGAGCAGCGCGTGGGCATCGCCCGCGCGATCGTCACCGACCCGACCCTGCTCCTCTGCGACGAGCCGACCGGCGACCTCGACAGGAAGGCCGGCGACGAGATCCTCGAGCTCCTGGAGGCCCTCAACCGCGATCACGCCAAGACGATCATCATGGTCACCCACGATCCGCACGCCGCGGCCCGCGCGCACCGCACCGTGCACCTCGAGAAGGGCGCGCTCACCGCGGAGCCGGCGCCATGAAATACCTCCATCTCCTCTTCAGCAACCTGCGCCGGCGCAAGGCGCGGACGATCTTCACCCTGCTCTCGATCGCCGTGGCGTTCGTCCTCTTCTCCTATCTGGCGGCGATCCGGACCGCCTTCGCGATGGGCATCGAGGTGGCCGGGTCCGACCGCCTGCTGACCATCAACAAGGTCTCGATCATCATGCCGCTGCCGATCGCCGACATGAGCAAGATCGCCGCGACCCCGGGGGTCAAAGAGGTCACGCACGCGAGCTGGTTCGGCGCCGTCTACCAGGACTCGAGCAAGGGCTTCCAGGGCGTCAGCCAGTTCCCGGTCGTGCCCGAGGAGTACCTGCGGATGTATCCCGAGTTCAAGCTGCCGCCCGAGCAGCTCCAGGCCTGGCTCGCGGACCGCCAGGGCGCGATCGTCGGCGAGAAGACCGCCGAGCGCTTCGGGTGGAAGATCGGCGACCGCATTCCGCTCCAGGCGGCGTGGACGCAGAAGAACGGCTCGCGGACCTGGGAGTTCAACCTGCGCGGCATCTACACCGGAGACGCGAAGGGCGTGGACACGACGCAGTTCCTCTTCCGCTACGACTTCTTCGACGAGGCGCGCGCCCGCGGCCAGGGCAACGTCGGCTGGTACATCATGCGCGTCGCCGATCCGGCCCAGGCCGACAAGGTCGCGAACCGGGTCGACGCGCTGTTCGAGAACTCCGCGGCCGAGACCGAGACCTCGACCGAGAAGGCGTTCATGCAGTCGTTCGCCAAGCAGACCGGGGACATCGGCGCGATGATCACGGCGATCCTCTCCGCAGTCTTCTTCACCATCCTGCTCGTCGCCGGCAACACCATGGCGCAGTCGGTGCGCGAACGGATCTCGGAGCTCGCGGTGCTCAAGACCCTCGGCTTTCCGAACGGCCTGGTCATGGCGCTCGTCCTCGGCGAGAGCTGCCTGATCGCGATCCTGGGCGGCGGGCTGGGCCTTCTGCTCGGGAGCTGGCTCGTCTCGCTCGGCGATCCCACGGGCGGCGCTCTGCCGATCTTCTACTTTCCGGCCCGCCAGGTGGCGCTCGGCGCCGCGCTGGTCCTCCTGCTCGGGCTTCTGACCGGAGCGCTGCCGGCGGTCCAGGCCTTGCGCCTGCGCATCGTCGACGCGTTGCGGCGGGTTTGAAGGGGTCGACGATGAACGGAATCCTCCAGATCCTGGCCATCATCGGCGTCGGCCTGCGCACCCTGCGCGAGCGGCTCGGGGCCTCCCTCGCGACGGTCTTCGGCGTGGCGGGCGTCGTCGCGGTGTTCGTCGGCGTGCTCTCGATCGGCGAGGGCTTCCGCGCGGCCATGCGGCCGGCGGGCGCGGACGACATGGCGATGGTCATGCGCACGGGCAACGACTCGGAGATGATGAGCGGCCTCTCCCGGGAATCGACCGAGATCGTCAAGCAGGCGCCGGGCGTGGCGCGCACCGGGGCGAGCCCGGTCGCCTCGGCCGAGCTGTTCGTCGTCATCGACCTGCCCAAGCGCTCGACCGGCACCGAGGCGAACGTGCCTCTGCGCGGCGTGCAGCCCACGGCGCTCGCCGTGCGCGGCTCGGGCATGCGCATCGTCGAGGGCCGGATGCTCGCGCCGGGCACGAACGAGGTGATCGTCGGCCGGGCGGCCTCGCGCGAGTTTTCGGGGCTCGACCTCGGCGCCGTGAACCGCTGGGGCAAGAGCAGCTGGAAGGTGGTCGGCATCTTCGATGCCGGCGGGACGGTCGCGGAGACCGAGATCTGGGCCGACGTGGCGGTCCTCCAGCCGGCCTACAACCGCGGCTCGTTCTTCCAGTCGGTGCGCGCGCGCCTCGATTCGCCGGCGAGCTTCGCGCGCTTCAAGGACGCCCTCACGACCGACCCCCGGCTCGACGTCCAGGTGCAGCGCGAAAGCGACTACCTGGCGAGCCAGTCGACGCTGCTGTCGCAGATCATCAACGGCCTGGGCTCGATCATCGCCATCCTGATGGGGATCGGAGCGGTCTTCGGCGCGATCAACACGATGTATTCGGCGGTCGCCTCGCGCACGCGCGAGATCGCGACCCTGCGCGCGATCGGTTTCGGCCGGGTGCCGGTCGTCGTCTCGGTGCTCGCCGAGTCGCTCCTGCTCGCGGCGTTCGGAGGCGCTGTCGGCGCCGGGCTCGCCTATCTGGCCTTCAACGGCTACCAGGCGGCGACGATCAACTTCCAGAGCTTCAGCCAGGTGGCGTTCGCCTTCGCGGTGACGCCGAGCCTCCTGGCCCGAGGCATCTTCTACGCGCTCGTGATGGGGCTGATCGGCGGGCTGTTCCCGGCGATCCGCGCCGCCCGCCTGCCGATCGCGACCGCGTTGCGCGAGCTGTAGGAGCCGGGGGCTCGGGGCTCTGATCGGCATCGCCCGGCGCCCGAAAAAGGGGCCGGCGTCCTTGCGCCTGGAGCGGACGCGAGAGTAGGATCATGGCGGCGTAGCATATGCCCAGGCAGCGATCCGGGCGCCGAGAGGAAGTGTCCCATGTCTCATGAAATGAAGGGTTTGATGGTCGAGGAGCCGAAGGCTGCCGCGGCGGCCGACAAAGCGCGGCTGATCCTCGATGGCACCGAGTACGAATTCCCCGTCGTCGTCGGCTCGGAAGGCGAGAAGGCGATCGACGTGTCCCAGCTTCGCCAGCGCACGGGGTACATCACGCTCGATCCGGGCTACGGCAACACGGGGGCGTGCGAGAGCGAGATCACCTTCATCGACGGCGAGCAGGGCATCCTCCGCTATCGCGGCTACCCGATCGAGGAGATCGCCGGCAACGCGCAGTTCACCGAGATCTGCTACCTGCTGATCAACGGCCACCTGCCGAACCGGGCCGAGATCGAGGAGTTCCGCAAGCGGCTGACCAAGCACAGCCTGATCCACGAGGACATGAAGAAGTTCTTCGAGAGCTACCCGGCGAGCGCGCACCCGATGGCGATCCTGTCGGCGATGGTGGCCTCGTTCTCGACCTACTACCGCGACAGCGAGAGCGACGAGAACTTCGACCTGAACGTGATCCGGCTGCTCGCCAAGGCGAAGACGATCGCGGCCTTCTCGTACAAGAAGAGCATCGGCCAGCCGTTCATGTACCCGCGCAACGACCTCTCCTACTGCGCGAACTTCCTCTACATGATGTTCGGGGTGCCGGCCGAGCCGTACGTCGTCTCGCCGGTCCTCGAGCGGGCTCTCAACCTGCTCCTGATCCTCCACGCCGACCACGAGCAGAACTGCTCGACCTCGACGGTGCGCATGGTCGGCAGCTCGCAGGCGAACGTCTTCGCCTCGATCTCGGCCGGCATCTGCGCGCTCTGGGGGCCTCTCCACGGCGGAGCCAACCAGGCGGTCATCGAGATGCTCGAGCACATCCAGGCCGACGGCGGCAACTACCAGAAGTACGTCGACCTGGCGAAGGACAAGACCTCGGGCTTCCGCCTGATGGGCTTCGGCCACCGGGTCTACAAGAACTTCGACCCGCGCGCCCGCATCCTCAAGGAGTCGTGCGACGAGGTGCTCGAGGACCTCGGCGTCGACGATCCGCTCCTCGACATCGCGAAGAACCTCGAGGAGGTGGCGCTCCACGATCCGTTCTTCGTCGAGCGCAAGCTCTACCCGAACGTCGACTTCTACAGCGGCATCATCTACCGCGCGATGGGCATCCCGACCAACATGTTCACGGTCATGTTCGCCCTCGGGCGGCTCCCCGGCTGGATCGCGCACCTCAAAGAGATGCGCGCCGAGGGCTCCCGCATCAACCGCCCGCGCCAGATCTACACCGGCTCGACGAAGCGGCCGTTCGTCAAGCTCGAAGACCGGTAGCGGCTCCTCGCAGCGGCTACTGAACAACGAACGGGGCGTGCCAGGAAGGCGCGCCCCGTTCGCATGTGTGGGAGTCTCCCGGCGCCGGCGCTCCGCTACTTCTCGCCCGGATGGAACAGCCGGTGCAGCTTGTCGTGGGTCTTTTCCCGCAGGCGCTCGACGCGTTCCCACAGGTGCGGCCAGCGCGCGAGGAGGCGGCGCAAGAGGCGGTACATCAGATCGTTGTCGAGGGAGAGGAGAGCCGCCCCGGTGACGATCGTGAAGATGCCCTGGATGCCGGGGAGGATCAGGCCGGCGATCCCGACCAGGATCAGGATCCAGCCGACGATGAAGATGCCGACCCGGACGCGGAACGGCAGGCGCGGCAGGACCTTGGTGATCCCCTCCAGGCGTTGCAGCGCGCCGTGCTCGGCTGGCTCGGGCGGCTCGGGCGGATCGGTCTCCCGAGGCGGTTCGTCCGGCCGGGAGGGTCGGGCTTTCGGCATCAGCTACTCGAAGCCCCGCAAGCTCTCGGCGCGCGCGACGCGGTCGATCGCGATCACGTAGGCGGCCTCGCGCAGGTTGACCTTCTTTTCGAGGTGAACGCCGTGGACGTTCTCCCAGGCGCGCGCCATCCGTTTCCCGAGCTCGCGGTTGACCTGCTCCTCGTCCCAGTAGAACTGCTGGAGGTTCTGCACCCATTCGAAGTACGAGACCGTGACGCCGCCCGCGTTGACCAGGATGTCGGGGACCACGATCACGCCGCGATCGGCGAGCACCTGGTCGGCGGTGGGCGTCGTCGGCGCGTTCGCCGCCTCGATGACGAAGCGGGCCTGGATCCTCTCCGCGTTGCGCCGGTTGATCACGCCGCCGAGGGCCGCCGGGATCAGGAAGTCGCACGGCAGGGTGAGGAGGTCGTCGTTGCTGACCGCCCGGCCCTGGCCGAAGCCCTGGATCGTGCGGTTCCGGGCGACATGGGCGAGGAGGGCGGGGACGTCGAGTCCCGCCGGATCGTGAAGGCCGCCCGAGACGTCCGAGACCGCCGTCACCTTGCCGCCGAGCTCATGGAAGAAGCGGGCGGCGAAGCTCCCGACGTTGCCGAAGCCCTGGATCACCGCGGTCGCGCCGTCGACCGGCAGGCCGAACGAGCGGGCGGCGTGCTCGAGGACGAGGATCGTGCCGCGGCCGGTCGCCGCCTCCCGCCCCTGCGAGCCGCCGACCTCGAGCGGCTTGCCGGTGACGACAGCGGGCGTGTAGCCGTGCTTGCGGCCGTACTGGTCCATGATCCAGGCCATCGTCTGGGCGTTGGTGTACATGTCGGGCGCGGGGATGTCGCGGTTCGGGCCGAGGATGATCGAGATCCTCTGGATGAACTTGCGCGTCAGCCGCTCGAGCTCCCCCTGGCTCATCTCCCAGGGCGCGCAGGCGATCCCCCCTTTGGCGCCGCCGAAGGGGATGTCGAGGAGGGCGGTCTTCCAGGTCATCAGGGCGGCCAGCCCGCGGACCTCGTGGAGGTCGACCTCCGGGTGGTAGCGAATGCCCCCCTTGTACGGGCCGCGCGAGCCGTTGTGCTGCACCCGGTAGCCGATGAAGATCACCCCGCTGCCGTCGTCGCGCCGGATGGGGACGTCGACCCGCATCTCGCGGAAGGGGGTCTTGAGCAGCATCCGCATCTCCTGCTTGAGGCCCATGGCCTCGGCGGCGATGTCGAACTGCTCGGAAGCGATCTGGTAGTCGTTCGTGGGGCGCGGGGTTTCGCTCATGGCTGCGGGAGCGGCTCCTGAGTGGGGGCGAGCGGGGTCTCGTTGGATGGGCTGGATGGGCGGGGCACTGCGGCACGTCGATCTTCGAGGCTGGACGGCGCCCGCCGGGGCACCGGCGCGGGAGCATAACGCATGCGGCCGGTGGCCGCGTAAGGCGGGGGATCGGCGATCGAAGGCACGTCGCGCGCGCCGAAAACGGCAGGTTCCCGGCCGCCGGTTGACAATCAGGACCAGATCGGTCCACGATAGAACTCAGTTATTGAGATCGAGTCTCAATAGAGATTCTGAGCTCCGGGCCCGACGACCGCTCCCTACCGATCCCCACACCGCGAAGAGCGAGCCATGGCGGCATTGCGCGAGAAGGAACAGTTCCTCGATTACCTGCGCGGCGCGGGCCACCGGGTCACCTCGGAGCGCCTGGCGCTGTTCGACGAGATCTTCGCTCAGCACGGCCACATCGACGCCGAGGAACTGTACTCCTCGATGCACGCCCGCGGCTTGAAGATCTCGCGCGCCACGGTCTACCGCAACCTCGATCTCCTGGTCGCGAGCGGGCTCGCGCGCAAGGAGCGGCTCGGCGACCGGCGCTTCCTCTACGAGCACGTCCACCGCGGCCAGCATCACGACCACCTGGTCTGCGGCAAGTGCGGCCGGGTGGTCGAGTTCGTCAGCCTCGGCATCGCGGCGCTCCAGGTGGAGATCTGCCGCGCGCACGGCTTCGTGCCCTCCGAGCACACTCTCGAGATCCGCGGGCTGTGCAACGACTGCGCGCAAGTCGGCGCCGTCCGGGCCGCGGGAGCGCGGCCGGCGGCCGAGCGAGAGGGAGGGTCGATCCGTGTTTGAGGCGCTCGTCGTCACGCTCCGCGAGGGCATCGAAGCCGCCCTCATGGTCGGCATCATCGTCGCCTTCCTGCGCAAGCAGGCGAGCGAGCGCTACCTGCCGGCCGTCTGGACCGGCCTGGTCGCGGCCGTCGCCGCGAGCCTGGCCGGCGCCTTCCTGCTCTATCGGATCGCCGTCAACGAGGAGGTCTTCGAGGGCCTTCTGTACGTCATCTCGGCCGTCCTGGTGGCGACCCTCCTCGTCTGGATGTGGCGGCACTCGAGCGAGCTCGCGGGGGAGATGAAGGGCTCGTTGACGAAGATCCTCGCGCGCGGGCAAGGGGGCTCCGGCCGCTCGGTCTGGCTCGGGCTCTTCCTCTTCACCTTCGTCATGGTCTTCCGCGAGGGGATCGAGACCGTCCTCTTCCTCTCCGCGGTGTCGCTGACGACGACCGGCCTGCTCTCGTTCCTCGGCGCGCTCCTCGGGCTCGCCGCCGCCGTCGCGTTCGGCGTGTTGTTCGTGCGCGGCAGCCTGCGCATCGACCTGAAGCGCTTCTTCACGGTCACCGGCATCGCTCTGCTCATCTTCACCGTCCAGCTCCTCGTCAACGGCTACCACGAGCTGTCGGAAGCGGGCTGGGTCCCGGCGAACCAGACGACCATGGCGACGATCGGGCCTCTCGTCAAGAACGAGTTCTTCTTCCTGACCGCGGTGCTCGCTCTGCCGCTCCTGATGCTCCTGGTCCCCGGCTCGAAGGGCCGTCAGGCGCCGACCCCGCCGGCCGCGGCCGGCGGGGCCACCGCGGTAGGCGCCGAGCGGCGGCTCGAACGGGCGACCGAGCGCCGCCAGGGACGGGCGAGGGTGTTCGCCGGCGCTCTCGGCCTCGCGATCCTCGCCGTCCTCGGGCTCGGCTTCGTCTACTCGGAAAAGCCGGTCGCGCTCTCTCGAGCCACGCCCCTCGCGGTGACGGACGGCGCCGTCCGCATCCCGCTCTCCGCGCTCGCGGATACGAAGCTCCACCGCTACAGCGCCGAGATCGCGGGCGCCTCCGTCCGCTTCATCGCGATCCAGGTCAAGCCGGGCGACGTCGCGACAGCTTTCGACGCCTGCCTGATCTGCGGCCCGAAGGGCTACTACCAGGACGGCTCGAACA
>DATMZM010000523.1:0-4568 GCA_035607445.1 Thermoanaerobaculia bacterium
AAGCTCTAGCGCCGCCTTCGGCGGAGTGGCGGAAAGGAAGGACCCCGTGACTCTCGAAACCTGGCTCGCCGGCCTGATCGCTCTCGGACTGCTCGGCTATCTGATCTACGCGCTGCTCCGGCCGGAGAGGTTCTGACATGAATGCCAACGGACTCCTCCAGCTCGCCCTCTACGTCCTCGCCGTGCTCGCGGTGACGAAACCTCTCGGCGTCTACATGGCGAAGCTCTTCGCCGGCGAGCGGGTCTGGACCACACGGCTGCTCGGACCGATCGAGCGAGGCGTCTATCGGCTCTGCCGCGTCGATCCCGAGAAGGAGCAGCACTGGACGACCTACACCGCGGCGATGCTCGTCTTTTCCGCCGTCAGCCTGCTCGTGCTCTACGCGATCGAGCGCCTTCAGGCCTTTCTGCCCTTGAACCCTCAGGGATTCGCGGGAGTACCTCCGGCGCTCGCCTGGAACACCGCCGCCAGCTTCACCACGAACACCAACTGGCAGGCGTATTCCGGCGAATCGACGATGAGCTACCTGACGCAAATGGCAGGGCTCGCGTTCCACAACTTCACCTCCGCGGGCACCGGCATCGCCCTCGCCATCGCGTTCGTCCGCGGCATCGCGCGCCGCGAGGCGAAGACGATCGGCAACTTCTGGGTCGACCTGACCCGCGCCTGCGTCCACCTGCTGCTGCCGATCTGCGTCGTCGGCGCCCTCGTCCTGGTCTCCCAGGGCGTCGTGCAGAACCTCGCGCCCTACACCCAGGCGACGCTCGTCGAGCCGCAGAAGATCGAGACGACGGGGACGGCTGGAGCCAGCGGCAAGACCAGCACCACGATCCGCACCGAGCAGATCCTGGCGCAGGGCCCGGTCGCCTCGCAGGAGATCATCAAAGAGCTGGGGACGAACGGCGGCGGCTTCATGAACGCCAACTCCGCGCATCCGTTCGAGAGCCCGACGCCGCTCACCAACTTCCTCGAGCTGCTCGCGATCTTCTCGATCGGCGCCGGGCTCACCTACACGCTCGGCCGCATGACCGGCAACCAGCGCCATGGCTGGGCGGTGCTCGCCGCGATGCTCGTGCTGTTCCTGGGCGGCTTTTTCGCCGCCTGGATCGCCGAGGCGCACGGCAATCCGAACCTCGACCGCGCGGGCGCCGACCAGGCCCGGATCGAAGGAACGGCGACCGCCCAGGCGGGCGGCAACATGGAAGGCAAGGAGGTGCGCTTCGGCATCTTCAATTCCGCCCTCTTCGCCACGATCACGACCGACGCCTCGTGCGGCGCGATCAACTCCTGGCACGACTCCTTCACGCCGCTCGGCGGCATGATTCCTCTACTCAACATCATGCTCGGCGAGATCATCGTCGGCGGCGTCGGCGCCGGGCTCTACGGCATGCTCGTGATGATCGTGCTCACGGTCTTCATCGCCGGCCTGATGGTGGGCCGCACGCCGGAATACCTGGGCAAGAAGATCGAATCGAAGGACGTCAAGCTGGCGATGCTCTACGTGCTCGTCTTCGCCTTCTCGATCCTGGTCGGATCGGCCTGGTCGAGCGTCGCCCCGTACGGCACGGCGACGCTCAACAACGGCGGCCCGCACGGCCTGTCCGAGATCGTCTACGCCTTCTCCTCGGTGACCGGCAACAACGGCTCGGCGTTCGCCGGCATCGGGGTCAACACCGACTGGTACAACCTGATCCTCGGCTTCGGGATGCTCGTCGGGCGCTTCCTGATGATCATCCCGATGATGGGAATCGCCGGCAATCTCGCGGGCAAGAAGATCGTGCCCCCCTCCGCGGGCACCTTCCCGGTGAACACTCCCCTCTTCGTCGGCCTGCTCCTGGGCGTCATCCTGATCGTCGGCGCGCTCACCTTCCTGCCCGTGCTCTCGCTCGGCCCGATCGTCGAGCATTACTTGATGGAGGCGGGGACGCTCCTCTGAGGGAGCGCCCGAAATCTGACATGTCCGAGAGAGCAGCCGAAAAGGCAAAGAAACGGCCCCTGTTCGATCCCCCGATCGTGAAAAGGGCGGCCGTCGAAGCGTTCCTGAAGCTCGATCCGCGGGCCGTGGCGAAGAATCCGGTGATGTTCGTCGTCGAGGTGGGCAGCGTGTTGACGACGCTCCTCGTCCTCCGCGACGTCTTCCTCGGCAGTCCCCCGGGCCAGACCTCCCACCTGCTCTTCACCGTCCAGGTCACGCTCTGGCTCTGGTTCACCGTCCTGTTCGCGAACTTCGCCGAGGCGATGGCCGAAGGCCGCGGCAAGGCGCAGGCCGAGACGCTCCGCAAGGCGAAGACCGAGACGGTCGCCCAGCGCATCACCGGCGACCCCGGGCTCGGCGAGGGGGGCGTCGCGGCGGTCGCGACCGAGCCGGTCGCGGGGACCGCTCTGCGCAAGGAGGACGTCGTCCTCGTCCGCGCGGGCGAGATCATCCCCGGCGACGGCGAGGTCATCGAAGGGGTCGCCTCGGTCGACGAGGCGGCGATCACCGGCGAGAGCGCGCCCGTGATCCGCGAATCGGGCGGCGATCGCTCCGCAGTCACCGGCGGCACGCGCGTCCTCTCCGATTGGATCAAGGTGCGCATCACCTCGAACCCGGGCGAGACCTTCCTCGATCGCATGATCGCGCTCGTCGAAGGCGCCGAGCGGCAGAAGACGCCGAACGAGATCGCGCTCAACATCCTCCTCGCGGGGCTCACGATCGTCTTCCTGCTCGCGGTGGCGACGCTCCTCCCGTACGCCCGCTATGGCGTCGATGCCGCGGCCGCCGCGGGAGGCTTCGCTCCGGCTTCGCCGCCCTCGATCACCGTGCTCGTCGCCCTCCTCGTCTGCCTGATCCCGACCACGATCGGCGGCCTGCTTTCGGCGATCGGCATCGCCGGCATGGACCGCCTGATCCAGCACAACGTGCTCGCCATGTCGGGCCGCTCGGTCGAGGCGGCGGGCGACGTCGACACGCTCCTCCTCGACAAGACCGGCACGATCACCCTCGGCAACCGCCAGGCGGTCGAGTTCCTCGCCCTGCCGGGCGTGAGCGAAACGGAGCTGGCCGACGCGGCGCAGCTTTCGAGCCTGTCGGACGAGACCCCCGAAGGGCGCTCGATCGTCGTCCTCGCGAAGACGAAATACGGCCTGCGCGGGCGCGAGCTCGCCGCCGGGGAAGCGCGCTTCGTGCCGTTCACCGCCCACACCCGGATGTCCGGAGTCGATTTCGCCGGCCGGGTGATCCGGAAGGGCGCGCCCGACTCGGTCGCCGCGTTCGTCGCCGCGGACGGGGGCTCGGCGCCGCCCGAGCTTCAGGCTGCGGTGGAAGCGGTGGCCAAGGGGGGCGGCACTCCGCTCGTCGTCGCCTTCGGGCGCGGCCCGGGCGGAGAGCCCGCGCGCCCGCTCGGCGTGGTCCACTTGAAGGACATCGTCAAAGGGGGCATCCGCGAGCGCTTCGAGCAGCTCCGGCGGATGGGCATCAAGACGGTGATGATCACCGGCGACAACCCGCTCACCGCGCAGGCGATCGCCAGGGAGGCGGGGGTCGACGACTTCCTCGCCCAGGCGAAGCCGCAGGACAAGATGGACCTGATTCGCCGCGAGCAGGCCCAGGGCAAGCTGGTCGCGATGACGGGCGACGGCACGAACGACGCGCCCGCGCTCGCCCAGGCGGACGTCGGCGTCGCGATGAACACGGGGACCATGGCGGCCAAGGAGGCCGGCAACATGGTCGACCTCGACTCGAATCCGACCAAGCTGATCGAGATCGTCGAGATCGGCAAGCAGCTCCTGATGACCCGCGGCGCGCTGACCACCTTCTCGATCGCGAACGACGTCGCCAAGTACTTCGCGATCCTGCCCGCGATGTTCTCGACGCTCTACATGCTCGCCGGAGCGAAAACCGGCTCGGGCCCGCTCGCGGCGCTCAACGTCATGCGCTTGGCCTCCCCCGAGTCGGCGATCCTCTCCGCGGTGATCTTCAACGCCCTGATCATCGTCGCCTTGATCCCGCTGGCGCTCCGCGGCATCCGCTATCGGCCGCTCGGCGCCGCCGCCGTCCTCCGCCGCAACCTCTTCGTCTACGGCGTCGGCGGCGTCGTCATCCCGTTCGTCGGCATCAAGCTGATCGACGTCTTCGTCACCGCCTTGCGGCTGGTTTGAAGGAGAACCCCCGATGAACGCCAACTTCGACATCCGTTGGAAAGAGCAGATCGTTCCGGCGATCCTGATGACCGTCGTGCTCACCGTTCTTCTGGGGCTCGTCTATCCGCTCGCGGTGACCGGCCTCGCCCACCTCCTCTTCCCGCGGCAGGCCGCGGGAAGCCTGATCTATCGCGGGACCAAAGTCATCGGCTCGCGCCTGATCGGCCAGCCGTTCGCGAGCCCGGGCCATTTTCATTCCCGCCCCTCGGCCGCCGGAGCCGGTTACGATGGCACAGCCTCGGGGGGCACGAACCTCGGGCCGACGAGCAAAAAGCTGATCGAGGCCCAGGTCGCCCCGGCCGTCGCCGCGGCACGAGCCGAAAACCCGAGCGTCCAGGCGCTCAAGGTGCCCGTCGACCTCGTGACCTCGTCCGCCTCCGGGCTC
>DATMZM010000224.1:0-6428 GCA_035607445.1 Thermoanaerobaculia bacterium
TCGTTCGCGCTCGACGAGACCGATCTCTCGGCGCTTCCCGACGCGCAAGCGCTCGGCCTCGATCTCGCGCGGCGCGAAGCGCGGCGGCCGTTCGACCTCGCACGCGGGCCGATGCTGCGCGCGCTCCTGATCCGGCTCGAAGACGAGGAGCACCTCGCGGTCCTGACCATCCATCACATCGCGGGCGACGCCTGGTCGACCAACATCCTGGTGCGCGAGGTGACCGAGCTCTACGCGGCGGTCCTCGAAGGACGACCGTCGCGGCTGCCCGATCTGCCGGTGCAATACGCGGACTTCGCGGCCTGGCAGCGGAGCTGGCTTAAGGGCGAGACGCTTCGCCGCGAGATCGGCGCCTGGCGCGAGCAGCTCGCCGGTCTGCCTCCCGTGCTGACGCTTCCGGGCGACCGGCCGCGGCCCGCGGTGCAGTCGTTCCGCGGCCGGATGCGGTCGATTCAGGTCGGGCGGGAGCTGGCCGACGGATTGCGCGATCTCGCCCGCCGCCGGGGCGCCACCCTTTTCATGACCCTTCTCGCGGCGCTCGACGCGCTCCTCTCCCGGCTCTCCGGCCAGACCGACCTCGCGGTCGGGAGCCCGATCGCCGGCCGTAACTTCGTCGAGCTCGAGGGTCTGATCGGCTTCTTCGTCAACACCCTCGTGCTGCGCGCGCGGCTCGACGGCGATCCGTCGTTCGGCGAGATCCTCAAGCGAACGCGCTCGACCGCGCTCGCGGCCTACTCGGTCCAGGACGTGCCGTTCGAGAAGCTGGTCGAGGAGCTCGAGCCGGAGCGGAGCCTCGGCCATGCGCCGCTCTTCCAGGTGATGCTGGTGCTCGAGAACGCGGGCTCGGATCTCCTGAATCTGCCGGGCCTGGCGCTCCGGCCCGTGCCGCTGCGCGGCGGGACCGCGAAGTTCGATCTGCTCTGGGCGCTCAACGAGAGCGCGGACGGGCTCTTCGGCGCGCTCGAATACAACCTCGACCTCTTCGATCCGACGACCGCGGAGCGGTTCATCGGTCGCTTCCAAAGCCTGCTGCGCGCGGTCGTCGCGGATCCCGAGGTCAGGCTCTCGGCGCTCCCGATGCTCTCGGCGGCCGAGCGCGCGCACGTCGAGCGGGAATGGAACGACACGGCGGTCGACCTCTCCGGGCTCGGCGTCCATCGAATGGTGGCGGCGCGCGCGGCGGCGACGCCCGACCTGCCGGCGGTCGCCTGGGAAGGTGGCGGCCGGACCTACGGCGAGCTCGACCTGCGCGCGCGGCGGCTCGCGAGCGTGCTCCGGGCGTCCGGCGTCGGTCCCGACGTGGCCGTCGGCGTCTTCTTGGAGCGCGGCCCGGAGCTGGCGACCGCGGCGCTCGCCGTGCTCTATGCCGGCGGCGCCTACCTGCCGCTCGATCCGGGCTATCCCAGCGAGCGGCTGGCCTACATGCTGGCGGATGCCGCGGTACCCGTGCTGGTCACCGAGGAGCGGCTGCTCGGCCTCGTCGCGGGCTCTTCCGCACGGCTCGTCGTGCTCGACGCCGAGCCCAGGACCTGGCTCGATGCCGAGCCGCTCGCCGCGCCCGCGGCGGTCGACCTCGATCAGCTGGGCTACCTCGTCTACACCTCGGGCTCGACCGGGCGGCCGAAGGGGATCGCGCTGCCGCACCGGACGCTTCAGAACCTGATCGCCTGGCAGATCGCTTCGTCGCCCGGGACCGCGGCGGCGCGCACACTCCAGTTCGCCTCGCCGAGCTTCGACGTCTCGCTCCAGGAGATCTTCTCGACGCTGGCCGCGGGCGGAACCTTGGTCATGCTGCTCGCGGACGTGCGGCGCGACATCGACCGGTTGGCGGCGGTCCTCGACGCATTCGCGATCGAGCGGATGTTCCTGCCCTACGTCGCGCTCCAGCAGCTCGCGGAGCAGATCGCGGCGCCGGAGGCCACGGTCCCGGCCCGGCTGCGCGAGCTGGTGATGGCGGGCGAGGCGCTCCAGATCACGCCGCAGATCCGGACGATGTTCGAGCGGTTGGGAAACGCCGCGCTGCGCAACCAGTACGGGCCGTCCGAGGCGCACGTCGTCACCGAGTCCGTGCTCGCCGGAGCCCCGTCTTTTTGGCCGGCGTTGCCGCCGATCGGCCGGCCGATTGCGAATTCCGAGAGCTACGTCACGGAATCCGACGGCGCGGCGGCTCCGATCGGCGTGCCGGGCGAGCTGCTCCTCGGCGGCGCCGGGCTCGCCCGCGGCTACTCGAACAACGTCGGCCTGACCGCCGAACGCTTCGTCCCCGATCCCTTCGGCGAGCGTCCGGGCGGCCGGCTCTACCGGACCGGCGACCTCGTGCGCTTCCGGCCCGACGGCGAGATCGAGTTCCTCGGCCGCATCGACCACCAGGTGAAGATCCGCGGCTACCGCGTCGAGCTGGGCGAGATCGAGGCGGCGATCGCGACGCACCCTGCGGTGCGCGAGAGCGTCGTCGTGGCGCGCGAGGATCGGCCGGGCGAGCGCCGTCTCGTCGCCTATCTCGCCCTCGAGGAGGCGGCGGGCGAGGAGACCGTGACCGAGATCCGCGCGGCCCTGCGCGAGCGGCTGCCGGAGTACATGGTGCCGGCGGCGTTCGTCCTGCTCGACGCGCTGCCGCTGACGCCCAACGGCAAGGTGGATCGGAAGGCTCTCCCCGCGCCCGAAGCCTCCGCGGAGATCGCGGGAGAGCACGCGGCGCCCGCGACGCCGGTCGAGGCGGCGCTGGCCGGGATCTGGCGCGACGTGCTCGGCCGCGAGCGCGTGGGGGCGACGGACAACTTCTTCGACCTCGGGGGGCACTCCCTCCTCGCGACGCGGGTGATCTCCCGTCTGCGCACGGCGCTCGGGGTCGAGATCCCTCTCCGCGAGCTGTTCGAACGGCCGACCGTCCGCGGCCTCGCCGAGCGGGTCGAAGCGGCGCGCGGAACGGGCGGAGCGGCGCCGGAGACCACGATCGGGCGCGCGCCGCGCGACGGCGAGCTGCCGCTCTCGTTCGCGCAAGCGCGGCTCTGGTTCCTCGACCGGCTGGCGCCCGGGAGCGCGGCTTACAACATGCCGGTCTTCGTCCGCCTGCGGGGCGACCTCTCGGTGCCGGCGCTCGCGGCGAGCCTGGCCGCGATCGTCGCCCGCCACGAGGTGTTGCGGACGAGGTTCGAGCAGGTCGGCGGCGAGGCCGTGCAGCGGATCGCGCCGGCTTCGGCGGCCTCCCGGATTGCCGTTCTGCGGGAGATCGATCTCGCGGCCCTCGCGCCCGAGGACCGCGCGCTCGAAGCGCTGCGGCTCGAAGGCGCGGAGGCGAGGCGGCCGTTCGACCTCGAGCACGGCCCCGTGCTGCGCGCCGCGCTCCTGCGCCTCGGAGCGGGCGACCACGTCGCGCTCTTCTCGCTCCACCACATCGCGAGCGACGGCTGGTCGGGCGGCATCCTGGTGCGCGAGATCGGCGCCTTCTATCGAGCGGCCGTGACGGGCGTTTCGTCGGGCTTGGCGCCGCTGCCGATCCAGTACGCCGACTACGCGGTCTGGCAGCGGCGGCGGCTGGGCCGCTCGGAGATCGAATCCGAGCTGGCCTGGTGGCGGCAATCCCTCGTCGGCGTGCCGGCCCTCGAGCTGCCGGGCGACCGGCCGCGCCCGCCGGTGCTGTCCGGTCGCGGAGCCGCGCTCTCGCGGTTCATCCCCGCCGCGCGGCTCGACGGCTTCGCCGATCTCTCGCGCGGCGAAGAGGCGACGCCGTTCATGCTCCTGTTCGCCGGCTTGGTGGGTCTCCTCGGCAGGGTCTCGGGCCAGGACGATTTCGCGGTCGGCACGCCGGTCGCGAACCGCGACCGCGCGGAGCTCGAAGGGTTGATCGGCTTTTTCGTCAACTCGCTCGCCTTGCGCCTCGACCTGGCCGGCGATCCGAGCTTCCGCGCTCTCGTCGCGCGCTCGCGGCGCGCCGTGCTCGAAGCCTTCGCCCATCAGGAGCTGCCGTTCGAGCGCGTGGTCGAGGAGCTGCAGCCGGCGCGCGACCTCTCGCGCTCGCCGCTGTTCCAGGTCTTCGTCCAGGTCGACGAAGCGCCGGAGGGCGGGCTCGCGCTCCCGGGCCTCTCGCTCGAGCCGGTCGGCGCCCAAGGCGGCACCGCGAAGTTCGACCTGCTGCTCGAGCTGGGCCGGAGCGAGAGCGGGCTCGCGTGCCATTTCGAGTACGCCACCGATCTCTTCGATCCCGCGACGGTCGCGCGCCTGGCGGAGCGCTTCGCCCGGATGCTCGAGGCCGGCCTGGCCGAGCCGGACCGCCGGGTTTCGACCCTGCCGATCGCGAGCGCCGCCGAAAGCCACCAGGTGCTCGTCGAGTGGAACGGCCAGGAGGCGCCCTACGACGTCGAGGTCTGCCTGCATCGGCTGATCGAGGCGCAGGCCGACCGGACGCCGGGCGCCCTCGCGATCGTCTCCGACGAAGGCGATCTGACCTATGCCGATCTCGAACAGCGCGCGAACCGATTGGCCCGCTATCTCGGCAGCCAGGGGGCTTCTCCGGGGATCGGCCGCGGCGCGCGGGTCGCGATCTTGCTCGAACGCGGCCCCGAGATGGTGGTCGCGATCCTCGCCGTGCTCAAGGCCGGCGCGGCCTACGTGCCTCTCGATCCCGGCTATCCGGCCGAGCGGCTCGCCTTCATGCTCGCGGATGCCGGCGTGGCGGGAATCGTGACCGACGGGCGGCTCGCGGCGAGCCTCGCATCGCCCGCCTCCGGCGCCTCCGGCCGGCGGCCGGCGATCGTCCGCCTCGACGCCGACGCGGCGAAGATCGCGCGCCGGACCGCCAAGCGCCGCGATGCGGGAGCCACCCCCGACGACCTCGCCTACGTCATCTACACGTCGGGCTCGACCGGCCGCCCGAAGGGCGTGATGATCCCGCACCGCGCGATCGCGAACCGCCTGCTCTGGAAGCAGTGGGCCTACCCGATGGGCGCGGGCGACCGCCTGCTCCAGAAGACGCCGATCTCCTTCGACGCCTCGGTGTGGGAGCTGTTCGTGCCTCTCCTCGCAGGCGCGACCCTCGTCCTCGCGGCGCCCGACGGCCATCGGGACGCCGCCTACATGGCGAAGACGATCGCCGAGCGCCAAGTCACCGTGCTCCAGCTCGTGCCGTCGATGCTCCAGCTCTTCGTCGAAGAGCCGGACCTCGACCGCTGCACGAAGCTCGCGCGGGTCTTCGCGGGCGGCGAGGCGCTGCCGATCACCGCCGGCCGGCGCCTGCGCGAGCGGCTCGGCGTGCCGCTCCACAACCTCTACGGGCCGACCGAGGCGTCGATCGACGTCGCGAGCTTCCCGTTCGCGGGCGACCTCGCGGATGGCTCCGCTGGCTCCGGACCCGCCATGGCGCCGATCGGCCGGCCGCTGCCCAACGTGCGCCTTCACCTCTTCGACCGCTCCTTCCGGCCGGTGCCGATCGGCGTGCCGGGGGAGCTCGCGATCGGCGGCGTCAACCTCTCCTGGGGCTATCTCGGCCGGCCCGACCTGACGGCCGAGAGGTTCGTGCCCGATCCGGTCCAGGCCTTGGCGGACCGGCCTTCCGGACAGGGCTTCGGAGCGGGCGCGCGTCTCTACCGCACGGGCGACCTCGGGCGCCTGCTGCCCAGCGGCCTGATCGAATACCTCGGCCGCATCGATCACCAGGTGAAGATCCGCGGCTTCCGCATCGAGCTCGGCGAGATCGAGGCGCGGCTCCGAGAGATCGACGCGGTCGCCCAGGCGGTCGTCGTGGCGCAGGACGCTCCGGGCGGCGGCAAGCGGTTGATCGCCTACCTCGTGGCCGCGCCGGGAGAGGCCCCGGCGACCGAGGCGCTCCGCACCCACCTCGCCGGCGAGCTGCCCGAGTTCATGCTGCCGGCGGCGTTCGTGGCCCTGGACGCCCTGCCGGTGCTCCCCAACGGCAAGGTCGACTTGAAGTCGCTGCCCGCGCCCGAATTCTCGGGCGGAGCCGAGCGGGTCGCGCCGCGGACGCCGGCCGAAGAGGTCCTGGCCGCGATCTGGTGCGAGGTGCTCGGGCGCGAGGAGGTCGGCGTCACCGACAACTTCTTCGATCTCGGCGGCCACTCGCTCCTCGCGACGCAGGTCTCCTCGCGCCTGCGCAAGGCGTTCGGCGTCGAGCTGCCGCTGCGACTCCTGTTCGAGGCGCCGACGATCGAAACGCTCGCGGGCGAGGTCGAGAGGGAGCGGCGCGGCGGCGGAGCGCAGGCGCTGGTCCCGCCCTTGGTTCCGGTCGCGCGCGACCGGCGCTTGCCGGTCTCCTTCGGCCAGCAGCGGCTCTGGTTCCTCGATCGCCTGGCCCCCGAGAGCGCGGCCTACAACATGCCGGTGCCCCTGCGCTTCCGCGGCGCTCTCTCGGTGCCGGCCCTCGCGGCGAGCATCGCGGGGATCGTCGCGCGCCACGAGATCCTGCGCACGAGCTA
>DATMZM010000300.1:0-27953 GCA_035607445.1 Thermoanaerobaculia bacterium
ATCTCCCCAGAGTGCGCGTCAAGAAACGAGAGCGGTGAACCGGCAGCCAACTTTGTTCTTTAGCGAGAGCGTACGCTTGGCTATCTCATTGTGTCAATGATGGCCTCGCAGCCGGATCCTCGCCCTCTGCAGAGCCCGCTATCGCCTCCGCTTCCAGCCTTCGGGACTTCGACTGCCGGCGTCTTTCAGCGCGGCGAGGAACTCCTCCCGAGCCCTGGCCGCTGCTCCTCGTACCAGATATAGGCTGTTCGAACGTCTCTGCTGGCTCGCCGCTGGTAGATGACCTCGAGAAGCTCAGCGGCCACGCCGGGCTTCCTGGACGACATCCTCCCAGGTCAGGCCATCCGGCCCCTGGCTCTCGAGCTCGTCGAGGCGGGCGTCGAGGTCGCGCTTCTGGCCTTCGGTGAGCGGCACGGCTTCTGGCTCTTGGCTCAAGCTTTCCCAGACCCGCTCCAGCAGGCCGAGACGCTCGTCGGTGGAGAGCCGGTCCAAATCGATCGCTGGGATCGCCATGGGCGAAGTATAGCGATCGAGCACTCGCGTTTGGCACCGGCCTGCCCGGCGAGAGACAATAGGCCGGTCCAGCGGTTTCTCTTGTGCTGTCGTCCGGTCGTCTGGAGGGGTCTCGGTGTCCCGGGAGTTCTTGAAGTCGGTCGACTTGTTTGCGGATCTCGATGGGCCGAGCCTCGAGCGTTTGGCGGCGGTCTCCCGCGACCTCGACCTGCCGGCGGCGCACATGCTGTTTCGCGAGGGGGATCCGGTCGACTGCTTCTATCTCGTCGAGAGGGGCGAGGTCGCGGTCTTTCGCGATGCTCCCGGCAAGCCCGTGCAGCTGCTGGCGCGGCTCGGGGCCGGAGGGTACTTCGGCGAGATGGGGCTGCTCAACCGCGCGCATCGGCTCGCCTCGGCGCGGACGACGGTCGCCTCGACTCTCCTACGTATCAATAAGGAAGACCTGCTGCCCTTCCTGGCCGCTCAGCCGGGGGTCGAGCTCAAGCTGCGCGCCGAGGTGGTGCGCCGCCACGGGCGGAACGTCTCGGCCCTCCTCGGGCTCGCGGGACAGCGGGACGTGCGGATCCGGCTCGGCCTGGAAGCGATCGTCACTTTTCCGGACGGCCTGCGGCAGACGGTTCAGCTCGAGAACCTCTCGCTCGGGGGCGTGGCGCTCCGCGGCGCGCTCGCCGAATGGCAGCCGGGACGGCGGGTGGAATTCTTGCTCGGCGTCTCGGGTGAGCTCGAGCTCCTGCCGGTGACGGGGCGGATCGCCTGGCGCGAGGGCGACGCCGCCGGGATCGCCTTCGATCCGGACCTGGTGGCCGACGGCTCCCCCTCGGCGCGGGCTCTCCGGAGCCTGGTGGACCGCGTGCGCAGCCACCGCGCGTGAGCCAGGGCTCGGGTACGGTTTTCCCCCGCCGCTCGGCCAGACCCCGGACGCGGGATATGCGGCAGGGTCAATTTACAGTTTTCTGGAGATCCAATTTTACCGACGCGTACGGCGTTTTGAATCGCCGGTCGGCAATTCTTGTCCCGCGGAAAAATGGCTCCCCGGCATAAAATGCACGACCCTTGACAGTCGGGGATCGGCCGTTACAATACGCAGACCGTTGGGGGACAGAGATTTCGCTTGATGCGAGCTCGGCCCGCTGCGAGACCCAAGTCGCCGTCGAACGACCCATGGCCCGCGAGCACCACACGATCATCCTCATCCCCCACGCGCGGGCCAAACTGCGCAAATGGCGGGTGAGCAATCTTCAGATCGCGCTCTCCGTCGGTACCCTGGTTCTGCTGGCCGTCGCCTCCCTCGTCGTCTCCTTCCTCTACTTCCACTCGAGTGCAAGTCCTGCACAGATCGCTCGCTTGGAAGCAGAGAACAGCAAGCTACGTGCCAAGAATTCCTCGTTCGAATCCAGCCTGACCAAGCTCCAGAAGCGACTCCGCGATACGGAGGATCGGACCCACCAGCTCGCGATCGTCGCCGGCATCGGAACGCTCGGCGAGTCCGAGGCGGGCGTCGGCGGTCCGACGGTGGACGGCTCGTTCGACGGGCTCGACGGCATCGAGAAGCGGACGAGCGAGATGTCCGGGCAGCTCGATCAGATCGCCACGCAGCTCCAGCAGCGGCTGCGCTGGATCTCTTCGACTCCCGCCATCGCTCCGGTCCGCGGCATCCTCACCTCCGGTTTCGGCTCCCGGAACGATCCCATGACGCACGGGCGCGGGCGCCACGAGGGCGTCGACATCGCCGCTCCCGCAGGCCACCCGGTCGTGGCGCCCGCGGACGGCCTGGTCGTTCGCGCCGAGGACGTCGGCGGCTACGGCAACGCGGTCTTCCTCTCGCACGGCTTCGGCCTGACCACCCGCTTCGGGCACCTGTCCGAGATCGACGTCCGCCCGGGCCAGCGGATCCACCGCGGCGACGTCCTCGGCAAAGTCGGCAGCACCGGCCGGTCGACCGGCTACCACCTCCACTACGAAGTCCACGTCGACGGCGAGGCGGTCAACCCGATCGCCTACATGCTCGACGACCCGTCGGGCTCGTAGTCTCCCTCCCTCATCCTCTCCGCGGCATCGGCACCGTTCTCCGCGGTCCGGGCAAGCCCTAGCCGGCCCTCGGCCGGTGGGCCGGCGTTCGGGGGCCGTTCCTCCATCTGCTACACTTCCATCGCCCGTTTTCGGGTTCGGCAGAGGCTTCCCCCAGACCACCGCTCGGGATCGACACCGATCCCCGAGAGAAATCCAAGAGTCCAGATGATCAACCGAGTCCTGACCAAGATTTTCGGCAGCGCGCACGGCCGCGAGGTCAAGCGCATGCTGCCGGTCGTCGCTCAGATCAACGACCTCGAAGCGCGGATCAAGCCGCTGTCGGACGCCGAGCTGCGGGGCAAGACCGTCGAATTCCGCACCCGGATCGACAACGGCGAGGCGCTCGACGACCTCCTGCCGGAGGCCTTCGCGGTCGCTCGCGAGGGCGCTTGGCGGACCGTCCACATGCGACCGTTCGACGTCCAGCTGATGGGCGGCATGGTCCTCCATAGCGGACGCATCGCGGAGATGAAGACGGGCGAGGGCAAGACGCTCGTGGCGACGCTCCCCACCTACTTGAACGCGCTCGAGGGCAAGGGCGTTCACGTGGTCACGGTCAACGACTACCTGGCCCGCCGCGACGCCGACTGGATGGGCCAGATCTACCGTTTTCTCGGCCTCTCGGTGGGCGTCATCCAGCACGACATCCCGGACGCCGAGCGCAAGCGCTCCTACGCCGCGGACGTCACCTACGGCACCAACAACGAGCTCGGCTTCGACTACCTGCGCGACAACATGAAGTTCGATTTGGAGTCGATGGTCCAGCGCCCGCATCACTACGCGATCGTCGACGAGGTCGATTCGATCCTGATCGACGAGGCGCGCACGCCGCTGATCATCTCCGGCCCGTCCGAGGAGTCGATCGACAAGTACTACCGGATCGACCGCATCATTCCGCGCCTGACGCGCGGCGAGGAGATCGACGAGGGCGACGGCAAGAAATCGACCACCGGCGATTACGTCGTCGACGAGAAGGCGCACCAGGCGAGCCTGACCGACGAGGGGGTCGAGAAGGTCGAGCACCTGCTCGGCATCCGCAACCTCTACGACCCCGAGAACATGGAGGTCATCCACGGCGTCAACCAGGCTCTCCGCGCCCATACCCTCTACCGGCGCGACGTCGAGTACCTGATCAAGGACGGCCAGGTGGTCATCGTCGACGAGTTCACCGGCCGCATGATGCCCGGCCGCCGCTGGTCGGACGGCCTCCACCAGGCGGTCGAGGCGAAGGAGGGAGTCAAGATCGAGCGCGAGAACCAGACGCTCGCGACGATCACCTTCCAGAACTTCTTCCGCATGTACAAGAAGCTCGGCGGCATGACCGGCACGGCGGACACCGAGGCGGCGGAGTTCGCCCAGATCTACAACCTCGACGTCACGGTCATCCCGACCAACCGGCAGATGATCCGCGACGACCGCGCCGATCTCGTCTACCGCACCGCGGACGAGAAGTGGGCCGCCGTGGTCGAGGAGATCCGCGACTGCCACCAGCGCGGCCAGCCCGCGCTCGTCGGCACGGTCTCGATCGAGAAGAGCGAGATGCTCTCGCGCCTGCTCAACAAGCCGCCGCGCGTGCCGCACGTCGTGCTCAACGCCAAGTTCCACGAGCGCGAGGCGTCGATCGTCGCCCAGGCCGGGCGCAAGGGCTCGGTCACGATCGCAACCAACATGGCCGGCCGCGGCACCGACATCGTGCTCGGCGGCAACCCGGAGGGCTTGGCGCGCTCGGAGTTCGACCCCGCGGTCGAGCCCGAGGAGTACGAGAAGGCGCTCGCGCGCTACTTGGAGACCTGCGCCCGGGAGCGCGACGAGGTGCTCGCCGCGGGCGGGCTCCACATCCTCGGCACCGAGCGCCACGAGTCGCGCCGGATCGACAACCAGCTGCGCGGCCGCTCCGGCCGGCAGGGCGACCCGGGCTCCTCGCGCTTCTATCTCTCGCTCGAAGACGACCTGATGCGGATCTTCGGCTCCGATCGGATCAAGGGGCTGATGGGTCGCCTCGGCATGGAGGAAAACGAGCCGATCGAGCACGGCATGGTCTCGCGCGCGATCGAACGGGCGCAAAAGCAGGTCGAGGGCCGCAACTTCGAGACGCGCAAACACCTGCTCGAGTACGACGACGTGATGAACAAGCAGCGGACGGAGGTCTACAAGCTGCGCAAGGATACGCTCGAGGGGCAAGAGGGGCGCGAGTACGTGCTCCAGATCTCGGACGAGCTGGTCGATTCCCTCGTCGAGGCGCACTGCCCGGAGCGCGCGGACCCGCGCGACTGGAACCTGACGGGTCTGCGCACCGACATGCTCGCCTATTTCAACCTGCGCGCCGTGGACTTCGGCGACGACCTCGCCCATCTCGGCATCGACGAGCTGAGGAACGGCCTCCACGACGCGATCGAGAAGCGCTACACGGAACGCGAGGAGCGCTTCGGCGCCGAGATGATGCGGAGCTTCGAGCGGGCGATCATGCTCCACGCCGTCGACACGGCCTGGAAGGACCACCTGCTCGCGCTCGATCACCTCAAAGAAGGCATCGGGCTCCGCGGCTACGGCCAGCGCGATCCGCTCAACGAATACAAGAAGGACAGCTACGACCTGTTCGACGCCATGCGCGACCGGGTGCAGGACGACATCGTGACCAAGCTCTTCCACTTCGAGCCGGTCACCGAAGAGGAGATGGCCGAGCAGCGCCGCCGCCGCGAGGCGCCCGCCCCCGCCCAGCTCACCTTCAGCGCGCCCGAGAAAGAGGCGACCGGCGGCAACGTCGGCCAGAAGACGGTGGTCAACCGCGAGGCGAAGGTCGGCCGCAACGACCCCTGCCCCTGCGGCTCGGGCAAGAAGTACAAGAAGTGCCACGGCGCCGTGGCGGGCGTGGGCTAACTCAAACCTCTCCTTTGCCTTGCCACCAGGACCTCCTCGCGCCGAGCCTCGGCGGGAGACCTCGGCGCGCCGCGATGGCATCCCAGGTGGCGGTGACCGGGCGCGACGGCTCGGCGGCGAGGTCGCCGAGGAGCGCGACCAAATTCGCGAGGAGCTCCGCCACCTCCGCATCGGGGAGCGCCGCGGCATCGAAACGGCACCGGAACGAGAGGCGCGGACCGGGATTCACGACCAGGGTCAGGACGCTCGCGTTGCGGGTCTCGTTGCGCAGCTCGGCGACCGACAACCCCGCCGACGGAAGCTCGCTCGCCAAGAGCGATTCCGTCGGCATGTTGACGAAGGTGAAGAGGGAGTCGAAGAGGCCGGCGCCCCGCGCGAGGCCGCTCCAGGCCCGGATCTGATCGACCCCGGCGTAGTCGAAACCCCGGGCCGCCTGCTGCTCGTTCTGGAGATCCGAAAGCCATTCGAGGGCCGGGCGATCGGCCGCCGGACGCACGCGGCAGGGCAGGGTGTTGACGTACATGCCGACCCTCGAGTCGACCTCTCCGAGCTCGGCCGAGCGCCCCGAGACCGCGACGCCGACGACCGATTCGGCGCGCTTCGCATGGAACGCGAGAACCGACCCCCAGGCGCCGAGCACAGCACTCTGGAGCGTGAGGCGCGCGCCGGGCAGGACGGCCCGCAACCGTTCGGTTGCCGGCTCGCCGAGGAGAGCGCCCCGCTCTCGAAACTCCTTGCGCCCCGAAGCTTCGGATTTCGCCGCGAACGGGCTCGGCGCGATCCCTCGGAGCCCGGTCCGCCAGAATCGCTCGGCCGCCGCCGTGTCCTGACGCTCGAGCCATTCGACGTGATCGCGGAACGGGGGCGCCGGAGGCAAGCTCGCCGGTCTCCCGCCGGCCGCCTCGAGATAGAGCGCGAAGATCTCGCGCAGGACGATCGGCACGCTCCAGCCGTCGAGGATCAGGTGATGGAAGGTCCACAGCAGGCGGTAGCGCCGCTCGCCGAGCCGGACCAACGCCCAGCGTAGGAGCGGCGGGCGGGCCGGATCGATGCCGCGGCGGAGGTCCGCGGCGAGGAGGTTGGCGAGAGCTTCGGCGTGCCTCGCCGCGGGCAGGGCCGTCCAATCGATCTGAGCAAAGGGGACTCGCACCTGCCGGAAGACCGCCTGGACCGCCCGTCGCTCCGCCCGGTCGAAAAAGGCGGTGCGCAGGCTCGGGTGCCGGGCGGTGACGGCTTCGAGCGCGGCGCGGAGCGCTCCGGGGCGAAGCGGTCCGTCCAGGCACAGGTGCCACTGGAAGAGGTAGACCCCGAGAGGGCTCGCCAGCGATTCGAACCGAAGCCCCGCCTGAAGCGGCGTCAGCGGATAGACGTCCTCGACGCCGGACCCGACCTCGCGAAGCTCCTCGATCGTCGCCCGGTATAAAGCTCTCGGCGCCCCTCCGGCCGGCGCCGGCGCCCGCGAGAGCGCGCGAGCCAGCTCGGCCACCGTCTGATGCTGGAAGAGCTGGCGCGGAGCGATCGACAGCCCCGCGCGCCGCGCCCGGGAGGCGATCCGCAGGCTCAGGATCGAGTCGCCGCCGAGCTCGAAGAAGTTCTCGCCGGTGCCGACGGACTCGAGCCCGAGGACCTCGGCCCAAACGGCGCACAGGACCTCTTCCTCCGGAGTTTCGGGAGGCGCTTCCTGCCGTCCGCCCGGCGCATCCGGCTCGACCTCCCGCGCTTGCGCGGCCAGGGCTCGCCGGTCCAGCTTGTCGTTCGCCGTGCGCGGCAGGGCCGCGACGAAACGGAAGCTCGCCGGGATCATCGACGCGGGGAGCCGTTCCGCCAGGAGGCGGCGAACCTCCCCGAGAGATAGCGGCGGTCGATCGGCACCGGCGACGGCCAGAGAGGCGATCAGCCGCAGCTCGCCACCCTCCCCGGCGACCGCGACGACCGCTCCGGCGGCGACTCCGGGCAGATGCGCGAGAGCCGCTTCGATCTCTCCGATCTCGATCCGCGAGCCTCGCACCTTCACCTGCTGATCCCCTCGCCCCAGGAACTCGAGCCGGCCGTCGGGCCGGCGGCGCGCCCGATCTCCGGTCCGGTACAGCCGGCCTCCGAAGGTCGAGAAAGGATCCGGAACGAAGGCGAGCGCCGTTAAGTCCGGCCGCCCGCGATAGCCGCGGGCGAGGCCGGAGCCGGCGAGGTAGAGATCGCCCACCGTGCCGATCGGCGCCGGCTCGAGGCCGCCGTCGAGGAGGAAGCAGGCGGTGTTGTCGATCGGCCGGCCGATCGTCACCGGCTGGCCGCGGCGCCAGGCGGCGGCCGTCGACCAGATCGTCGTCTCGGTCGGCCCGTAGAGGTTCCACAGCGCGCGGCTGCGCGCCGCGATCTCTCGAGCGAGCGGCGGCGGGAGAGCCTCGCCGCCCGAGAGCGCGGTGAGGCCGGGATCTCCGTGCCATCCCGCTTCGAGCAGGTGGCGCCAGCCCGTGGGAGTGGCCTGGAGGAAGGTGGGCCGCGAGAGCCCGATCCACTCGCCGAGAGCGAAGCCGTCCCGCACTTCGGCGACGCCGGCCACCTCGACGACGCCTCCGCGCGCGAGCGGAGCGAGCAGCTCGAGGAGCGAGATGTCGAAGGTGGTCGCGGTGGTCGCGAGCCAGCGGTCGCCCTCGCCGAGACCGAACAGGTCGCAGAGCGCGCGGATCAGGTTCGCCAGCGCTCCGCGCGGGATTCCCACCCCTTTCGGCCGCCCGGTCGACCCCGACGTGAAGAGGACGTAGGCGAGCGCCTCGGCCGGAGGAAGGGCCGAAAGGCACGGCGCCGGGGAGGGATCCACCGTCTCCATCGCCGCGCTCGCCAGGGCGCTTTCGAGGTCCAAGGTCTCGACGCCCGCGATCGCCAGATCCGCCAGGGCGCGCCGGCCCGCTCCGTCCGCGAGCAGGAGACGCGGCCGTGCGTCCTCGATCATCGCGGCGAGCCGGAAGGGGGGTGATTCGGGGTCCAGGGGCACGAAGAAGGCGCCGGCGCGGAGCACGCCGAGGAGCGCGAGGAGGTAATCGGGAGAGCGTTCGGCGACGACGGCGACGGCGACCTCGGGCCCCGCGCCGCACGCCGCGAGGAGCCTCGCCAGGCCGGCCGACCGGCGAGCGAGCTCGCGGTAGGAAAGGGCTCGCTCCCGCGCGACGAGAGCGATCGCGTCGGGCCGGCGCTCGGCCTCGGCGTCGATCCAGGCGTCGACCGACCAGGCCGACGAGGTTCCCATGGCTCCGATGCCGCGCGCCGAATCGTTCCACTCGCCGATCGCCGCCCAGCGCTCGGCCGCCGAGAGGAGCGAGACGTCCCCCAGCTTCGTCTCGGGCGCGCCGGCCATCCGTTCGAGGATCCGCGTCAGCCAGCCGGACAGCCGCAGCACGGTCGGGGCGTCGAACAGGTCGGTGCCGTATTCGAAGAAGCAGCGGAAGCCGCTCGGGTAGTCCTCGGCGACGAAGGTCAGGTCGACGCGCGCCGTGCCGGGATCGAGCGGCACACCGCCGAGAGCCGCCTCGGCGAGGGAGGCGGCGGACGCGGACGACTCGGCCGAGGTGACGTAGATGTAGGCGACCTGGAAGAGCGGCATCCGGTCGAGCGCGCGCCCCGGCCGGAGACCCTCGAGGAGCTTGCCGAACGGGAGGTCCTGGTGGGCGTACGCCTCGTGCGAGATGCCGCGGACCCGGGTCGTGAGCTCCTGGAGGGTCGGGTCGGACCCGACCTCGATGCGCAGGACCAGGAGGTTGAGGAGGTAACCGATCAGGTTCTCGACCTCGGTGCGGTTCCTATCGGCGATCGGCGTTCCGCACGTCAGGTCCCGCTCGCCGCTCCAGCGCGAGAGCAGGGCCGCGAACGCCGCGAGCTGGACGACGAACGGCGTCGCCTCGAGCCGGCGGGCGAAACCGCGCAGGGCCTCCGAGACGTCGGACGGCAGGTCGAACGCCGAGCGCGCGCCGGCGAAGCTCGCGACCGGCGGCCGCGGCCGGTCGGCCGGCAGGTCGAGCGCGGCGGGCGCGCCGCGGAGCCGGTCCCGCCAGTAGGCGAGCTGGCGGTCGATCCACTCGGAATCGAGCCACGCCCTCTGCCAGCAGGCGAAGTCGGCGAACTGGATCGGCAGCTCCGGCAGCGGCGACCGCTGGCCGCGGGAGAAGGCGGCGTAGAGCGTCACCAGCTCGTTGCGGAAGACCGCGAACGACCAGAAGTCGGTCGCCACGTGGTGCATCGTGGCGAGGAGCTGGACCTCCTCCGCGGCGAGCCGGAAGAGCGTCACCCGCAGCGGCTCACCGGTCGTCAGGTCGAACCGCTGCCGGGCGCGGCGGGACATCGTCCGGCCCGCCTCGCGGCGCGGGAGCGGCTCGGGCAGCGCGGCGAGATCGACCTCCGGCAGGGCGCGGAGGCCCGGAGGCATCACGATCTGGACGGGCCGGTCGTCCTCGAGCCGGAACGAGGTGCGCAGGATCTCGTGGCGCCTGACGATCTCCTCGACCGCGCGCGCGAGAACCGGAGGCTCGAGGCGGCCCCTGAGGTGGAAGTTGTTGCTGACGTTGTAGGCGCCGTTCTCGGGGAAGATCTGCTGCACGAACCAGAGCCGCTCCTGCTCGTAGGTCAGCGGGCTCGGCCCGTCGCCCGTGCGGCGCGCGATCGGCTGCAGGCGGAACAGGTCGGGGCGCTTCTTGCGCAGCCGCAGGTCGAACAGAGCGCGCTGCTCGGCGGTCAGGTTCTCACGCAGCGACGCGAGACCGCTCATGGCGCCGCCCGGGAGAGCGCCGCGCGCCGCGCGTGCTCGCCGCGCAGCTCGACGAGCCGTTCGAGGCCGGCCAGGACCTCCGCTTCCGGCAGGCCGAAGTCGACCAGGCAGGCGACCTCGTCGACGCCGGCCCGGTGGAGCACGTCGAGGCAGGCGAGGCAGCTCTCGCGGTCTCCGAGCAGCGACCGGCCGGCGAAGTAGCGGCCGAAGGCGAAGGCCGCGAGATCGTCGAAGTCCCTTTCGTTCGGCGCCGCGCCCTCGATGCCGAAGCCGCGGAGGTCGAGCGCCCGGCCCTGCTCGAGGAAGGTGCGGAAATAGCGCACCATCGGGCGGCGGACGAGAGCTTCGACGGCGTTGCGGTCGTCGCCGACGTAGGTGTGGAGCATCGAGGTGACCCGGCCGCCTCGCGGATCGTGCCCGCGCTCCTCGCGCGTCGCGCGATAGAGCGCGATTCTCTCGGCGAGATCCCCGGCGGGATCGCCGTGGACCGCCGAAAGGATGCCGGTGTCCAGCTCGCCGGCCTTGCGCCAGGTGCCGAGGCTGCCCGACGACGTCAGCCACAGCGGCAGGGTCGGGCTCAGCGGGCGGGGCAGGACGCGGATCTCGATCTCCTCGCCGTTGCCCGCGACCCGCCTTGCCCTGCCGTCGCGCCAGATCTGCCGCACCTCCTCGACCCCGCTCCAGACGAGGTCGCGCCGCCGTTCGTACGCCGCGGGAGCGAGGGCGAAGTCGTGCGGATGCCAGCCCGCCGCGAGCGACAGCCCCACTCTCCCGGGCGCCAGGTTGTCGAGCAGCGACCAGTCCTCGACCACGCGCACGGGATCGTGGAGCGGCAGGACCAAGCTGCCGGCGCGGATCGCGATCCGCTCCGTGCTGGCGAGCAGAGCCGCGGACAGGAGCGCGGGGTTCGGATAGAGGCCACCGAAGTCCTGGAAATGCCGCTCCGGGGTCCAGACCGCATCGAACCCGGCGCAATCGGCGAGGCGCGCCGCGGCGAACAGGAGGCGATACTTCTCGCCGCCGGCGCGCCCGCCGTCGTCGGAGAAGAAGAACAGGCTGAAATCGAGAGCGCCGGCACGGCCGGGCGGGGAGTGCGTGGGCAGGTCCGCGGCGCGAGGCTCGACGTGACGATCCGGCGCCGGGGGCACCTCCAGACGCGGAGCCTGGTCCTCGACCGGAAGCTCCACGGGCCTCTTCTCGATGCGGCGCTTGCGGGCTCGCAAGGCGAGCAGCTCGCGCTGCTCCGGCGTCAAGGCCGCCAGGCGCTCCTCGATCTCGTCCGGCCGCTCGTCCATCCGGCCTTCCGCCCGATCAACCATTCGCGGCCGACCCCTTCGACTCGTCGGCGAGGGCGCGCGCGACCTCGTCGGGCGGCAGAGACTCGATCTCGCGCAGCATCTCCTCGATCTCGCGGGCCTCCTCGGCGCCCAGCCGCAGGCTCGAGATCCTCTCTCCGAGGCCGGCCACGGTCGGCGCCTCGAAGACGCTCGCGAGCGGGAGGTCGACCTCGAAACGGCGGCGCAGGCGGTTGACCAGCTGCACGGCCATCAGCGAATGGCCACCGAGCTCGAAGAAGTTGTCGTGGCGGCCGACCCGGTCGAAGCCGAACAGCTCGGCGACCACGCCCGCGACCGCGGCCTCGACGGCGTCGAGCGGCCCCGCGAAGGCGGTGGCGAGCTTCGGCCGCTCGTGGCGGGCGCGACGCGACGCGGATTCCGGCTCCTCGGCGCGCCAGGCGGTGACCGCGGCCGGCGCCGCCGACGCCTGACGGCGGAGGTCCCGTTTCGCGAGGATGACCTGCGGCTCGTCCGAGTCGAGCGCGGCGAGGAAGATCTCCGCGGCCTCGTCGAAACCGAACCCTTCCTCGCGGCGCGCCCGGTCCAGGTGCTCGCGAAGCCCGACGGCGGATTCCGCGCCGGCCTCGCCGTCGCGCCAGACGCCCCAGCCGAGGCTGAGCACGCGCGCTCTCCGCTCGCCCCCCACCTCTCCCGACTGGGCGAAGGCGTCGGCCCAGGCATCCGCGGCGCAAGCGTCGGCGAGGCCGACGCCACCGATCGCCGCGAACGCCGAGGAGCCGAGAGCGAGGAAATCGAGAGCGTCGCCCGACGCCGCGAGAACGCGCGTGGCTTCGATCTTGAGCGCGAGGGTGCGCGCGGCGTCGGCACGGCTGCGGAAAGGGATCAGGCCGCTGCCCGAAGGCGCTTCGGCGTGGATCGCGCCGCGGATCGGCCCGAGCTCCGCCGCGGCCTCCGCGAGAGCGCGCTCGAGGTCGGCTGGCGCAGCTCCGCTCACTCCGCGCACCGCGCGCACCGTGGCCCCGAGGGCGGCGAGATCGGCCAGGCGACGCTCGTCCTCGCTCGCGGAAGAAGGATCCGCCGAGTCCGGCTCGAAGAGGGCGAGGCGAGCACCCTCGCCAAGCGCCGCGAGGGCGCGCGCGATGGCGAAACCGATGCCGCGCAGCCCACCGAGGATCGCGACCGTGCCGCCGCCCGCCGCCCGGCGGGCGGCGGACCCCTCCGCGGGCGGCAGCGCGCACGGCTCCAGGCTCTCCTCCCAGCGTTCGAGACCGCGGTAGGCGATGGCGGGGGCCGGGCTCGCGGCGGCGACGTCGTCCGCCAGCCGCGCGAGCAGGCGCTCCTCGCGCCAGCCGCCGGCCGCGAGCGGCTCGACGTCGATCAACTGGGTGACGAGACCCGCGATCTCCTTCGGCGCCGTGCGGCAAGGCCCGAGGACCGCCGCGACCTCCGGCCGGAGAGCCCCCTCACCGCCGACGCGGACGGCGCCTCGCGTCACCGTCGTCCATCGGGTCTCCTCCCTCGGCTCGACGTCGGCGAGCGCTTGCGCCAGGGCGAGCCCGCTCCAGAAGCCGAGATCGAGCAGCCGTTCCGGGCCGTCGTCCTCGGCTCCTTCGGTCTCCGCGGTCCAGAAATGGACGATCCGCCGCGGCAGCTCGCCGACCTCCCGGAGGGCGGAGAACAGCTCGGCGTAGTCGTTCCTCTCGGCGGGACGCACGCCGAACGCCCGCTCGCCGAGCCGGGCGAAGCCCGAGCCCGCGGGCCGCGGCAGCAGGCGGAAGACCCTCTCGCCCCGAGCTTCCAGGCGCGCCGCGAACCTCTCCCCCAGCCCCTCCTCGCTCCGCGCGAAGACCAGCCAGGCGCCGCCCGGCGCCTCGGCGCGCGCGCCCGGTCGCGCCGCCCGCCGCCAGCGCGGGGCGAAGGTTTGGGCCTGCGGCGGCGCCTGAGATTCAGCCGCCCCGGCCCGGGCCACCCAGTGGCGCTGGCGCTCGAACGGATAGGTCGGCAGGGGAACGCGCCGGCGGCGGACCGCGTGGAGAGCCGGCCAGCGGATCTCGCACCCCTCGAGCCAGAGCGCGCCCGCCGCCCCGCGCAGGCGCGCGTCCTCCGACCCTTCAGCGGGCGGCAGGGACGCGATGACCGGCCGCTCCGCCGCCGCGAAATGGCGGCGGGCGAGGCGGGACAGGGCATCCCCCGGGCCGACTTCGAGGAGGAGGACGGCGGGGTCGGCGCCCAGGGTGTCGAGCCCGTCCGCGAAGCGCACGGGCGAGGTGAGATGCCTCCCCCAGTACTCCGGATCGAGCGCCGTCGCCGGATCGACCGGACGCCCGTCGAGATTGGAGATCCAGCGGATCTTGGGCTCGCGCCGCCGCATCGCCGCCACCTTCTCGACCAGAGCCGGCGCCACCGCCGCCGCGAGGGGCGAATGGAAGGCGTGGCGGACCGGCAGCCGGCGCACCGCGATGCCGGCCGCCGCGAGATCGGCCTCGAACGCCGCGGCGCTCGCGGCCGGACCGGACACGACGGCGGCCGCGGCGCCGTTGATCGCGGCGAGCGCGAGGTCCGCGGGCAGGCGCGCGGCGACCTCGGCCTCCGGGAGCGCCACCGCGAGCATCGCGCCCTCCGGGGTGTCGGCGAGCAGCCGGCCGCGGAGGGCGACGAGATCGAGCGCCTCCGCGAAGTCGAAGGTGCCGGCCAGGACGGCCGCCGCGATCTCGCCCAGGCTGTGGCCGAGCAGAACGCTCGGCCGGATCCCCCAGCTCTCCCAGAGGCGGGCGAGCGCGATCTCGCAGGCGAGCAGCCAGGGTTGAGCCACCTCGGTGCGCAGGAGCGGGTCGGCGGCGCTCGTTTCGTCGGGGGCGAGGCCCGGGGCCGCGAGCGCGGCGAGAAGGTCGCAGCCGAGCGGCGCCAGGATCTCGGCGGCGCCGTCGATCGCCCGGCGGAACACCGGCTCGCGGGCGTAGAGCTCGCCGCCCCGATCCGCCGCCCGAATCCCCTGGCCGGGGAGCAGGAACGCGATCGGGGGCGCGCTCCCCCGCGTGCCCGCGGCGGTCCGCACGCGCCCCGGCGTCCGCTCGACGAGCGCGCGGGCCGCCTCGCCGGTTTCGGAGGCGACCGTGAAACGCCGAACCGGAAACGCCCGCCGCCCGGCCTGCAAGGTGAACGCGACGTCGCCCAGATCGGCCTCCGCGAGGTCGGCGCGGGCCACGAGATCGGCCGCGAGAGCATCGGTCGCCCGCTCGAGCGCCTCCTCGGTCTTCGCCGACAGGACCAGAAGCTGCGGCCCGGCCCCGGCCGGCGCGGGCGCCGCTTCCGGTCGGCGCGGCGCCTCCTCGAGCACGACGTGCGCGTTGGTGCCGCCGATGCTGAACGAGCTGACCCCGGCGCGCAGCAGGCCGCCCCCGGGCGGCCGCCAGGCGCGCGTCTCGGTGTTGACGAAGAGCGGGCCGGCGGCGAAATCGATCTCCGGATTGGGCCGCTCGTAGTGCAGGCTGGGCACCAGCGTCCGCCGCTCCAGCATGAGCGCCGCCTTGATCAGCCCGGCGGCGCCGGCCGCCGCGTTCAAGTGGCCGAGATTGGTCTTGACCGAGCCGATCGCGCAGCTCGCAGCCGGCTTGCCGGAATCGCGGAAGACGCGATGGAGCGCGGCGATTTCGATCGGATCGCCCACCGGCGTCGCCGTGCCGTGGGCCTCGACGTAGGAGACGTCGCGCGGCGAGAGGCGCGCGTTCGCGAGCGCCTGGGAGATCGCGTCCGCCTGGCCGGCGACGCTCGGCGCGGTGTAGCCGATCTTGCGCGCGCCGTCGTTGTTGATCGCCGAGCCGCGGATCACGGCCCGGATCGAATCGCCGTCCGCGAGCGCCTCGTCGAGCCTCTTGAGCACCACGACCGCCGCGCCGCTGCCGTTGACCGTGCCGCTCGCCGCGGCGTCGAAGGCGCGGCAGTGGCCGTCGGGCGCGAGCACGCCGCCCTCCCGATAGAGGCTCCCGCCGATCTCGGGCAGCGTGATCGAGACCCCGCCCGCGAGCGCTAGGTCGCACTCGTAGGCGAGCAGGCTCTGCGCCGCCACGTGCACCGCCACGAGCGAGGTCGAGCAGCCGGTCTGGAGCGTCAGGCTCGGCCCGCGGAGGTCGAGACGGTAGGAGACCTGGGCGGCGAAGTGATCGCGATCGTTGCCGATCTCGATCTGGAGCCGCCCGGCCGACTCGCCGAGCACCTTCGCGGCCATCACCTCCCAGAGGTAGCCCGGCGAGCCGCAGCCGGCGAAGACCCCGACCAGGCCGGCGCTCGCCCCGGGCGCGTAGCCCGCCGCCTCGAGCGCCTCCCAGGCGATCTCGAGAAAGATGCGGTGTTGCGGATCGAGCAGCTCGGCCTCCCGCGGGGCGATGTCGAAGAAGGCGGCGTCGAAGCGGTCGATGCCGTCCACCAGGCCGCGCGACCGGATCAGCGCCGGGTCGGCGATGAGAGCGGCCGGCACCCCGGCCCGTTCGAGCTCGGCGTCGGTGAAGGTGCGGATCGACTCGACGCCGCCGCTCAGGTTGCGCCAGAAGCTCTCCGGATCGCTCGCTCCGGGCACGCGGAGCGCCATGCCGACGAGGGCGACCGCCGCCGCCGGGTCGATCGCCTCGGGTCCCGCGGCAACCTCGACTTCGCTCATGGCGCCTCCCCTCCTTCCACCGCCACCGCGCGGCGCGTGCGCCGGAGCGCCGCCTGGCGGGCGCTCGCCCGCGCCTCGGCCGCCGCCTCCGCCCCGGTGCCGATCCCGGCGCTCCGATCGCCGCCGTCGCCCAGGAAGCGCGCCAGCGTGCGCACCGTCGGGTGCTCGAAGAGGTCGACCATCGTGACCTCCCGATCGAGCTGCGCCCGCAGCTTGCCGTGGACGCGCAGCATGGCGAGCGAATGCCCGCCGAGGTCGAGGAATCCGTCGTCGGCGCCGACGCGCGGCACCCCGAGCACCTCGCTCCAGATCGCCGCCACGAGGCGCTCGAGCGGGCTTTCCGGCGCCACGTACGCCGCCTGCCACGAGGTGGCCAGCTCGCGCGGCTCGGGCAGCGCCGCGCGATCGACCTTGCCGTTCGACCCGCGCGGCAGGCTCTCGAGCCGCAGCCAGGCGGAGGGGAGCATCGGCTCGGGCAGCCGGCGGCGCAGGAAGGCGCGCAGGTCGGCATCCGCGGGATCGCACCCCTCGCGCGCGACGAAGTAGGCGACCAGCCGCCGCTCCCCCGCGCGGTCGCGCGGCGCCGTCACGACCACCTCGGAGATCTCGGGATGGCGCGCGATCTCCGCCTCGGCCTCGGCGAGCTCGACGCGGAAACCGCGGATCTTGACCTGGTGGTCGACGCGCCCGAGGAAGTCGAGGCAGCCGTCCGGCAGGTGGCGGACGCGATCGCCGCTCCGGTAGAGGCGGGCGCCCGGCTCTTCGCTCCAGGGATCCGGCACGAACCGCTCGGCGGTCGCCGCCGCGTCGCCCAGGTACCCGCGGGCGAGCCCGCCGCCGCCGATCGCGAGCTCGCCGGCTCCCCCAAGCGGGAGCGGCGCGAGGTCGGCGTCGAGCACGAGGAGGCGCACGCCGGCGAGCGGCCGGCCGAGCGGCACGGAAGCGCGCGGAACCGGGCCGGCGCGGAGCGCCGCGACCCCGACCGTCGTCTCGGTCGGCCCGTAATGGTTCCAGATCTCGCAGGCGGCGCCGAGCGCCTGCAGGCGCTCGACCAGCTCGCCCGGGAGCGCCTCGCCGCCGAGGACGAGCCGCCGGCGCGGCAGCAGATCGCGCGCCCGCGCTGAGGCGAGGAGCGCGCCGAGATGCGAGGGGACGATCTTCAACAGGTCGGACGGATGGCGGGCGGCGAAGCCCTCGAGCGCGCCGAGGTCGGCGATCAGCTCCTCCGAGGCGAGGCGCAGGCAGCCCCCGGTCGCGAGCGCGGGCAGGAGCGCCGTGTTGCCCAGGTCGGCGGCGAGCGTCGAGACGAGAGCGTAGGTCGCGCCCGGCGGCAGCTCGAGGCGGTCGATCGCCGCGTCGAGGTAATGGGCGACCTGGCGGTGCTCGACGACGACCCCTTTCGGCCGGCCGGTCGAGCCCGAGGTGAAGAGCACGTAGGCCGCCTGGGCGGGCAGCACGTCGATTCCGGGATCCTCGGCGCTCTCGCCCGCGAGCGACGAGCGGTCCGCGTCGAGGCGGATCACCGGCCGGTCGAGCGGCCCGAGCTCCGCCGCGAGGGCTTCGTGGCTGATCCAGGCGCGCACCCCCGCGCCGCGGCCGAGGGCCGCGATGCGCTCCCGCGGATGGAGCGGATCGAACGGCACGTAGGCGGCGCCCGCGTGGAGAACGCCGAGGATCGCCGCCAGGGCGTCGAGGCCGCGGGGCAGGAACACCCCGACCCGGTCCTCCGCTCCGATGCCGAGAGCGATCAGGCGATGGGCGAGCCGGTGGGCCCGCCGGGCGAGCTCGCCGTAGCTCAGCTCGCCCTCCGCCGCCACCGCCGCCGGAGCGCCCGGCCGGCGGGCCGCCATCCGCGCGAACCGGCGATGGAACGGCTCGCCGGGCCGGGCCGGCGGCCCGGACGCCCATTCGGCGAGCACCTGGTGGCGCTCCGCGGAGGAGAGCAGCAGATCGCTCTCGTGCCGGGCCTCGGGGCGCTCGGCGAGGGCTTCGAGCGCGCGCAGGAAGAGCGCCTGGAAGCGCAGCAGCTGGCAGGCGCCGAACTGCGCCTCGTCGTAGCGCAACCAGAGCGTCAGCCGCTCGCCGGTCGGATCGCGCAGGAAGACGACGCTCAGCGGGAAGTTGGTCTCCTCCCACCTCCGGACCTGGCCGAGGAGCGTCAGGCGCCCGGACGCCAGCAGGTCGCGCAGCATGTGGAAGTGGATGAAATTGAACAGCACCTCGAACAGCTGCGCGCCCCCGTGGGCGGCCTGGACGCGCGCGAGCGGATAGCGGCGGTGCGGCATCATCTCGCGCTCGGCGTCGAACGCCTGGCGCGCGAGGTCGCGCCAGCTCCCGGGGGCGAGCGCGGCGCGCAGCGGCACGACGTGGAAGAAGAGGCCGAGGATGCGGTCGCCGTCGGGCCCTTCGGGGCGGCCGTTCGCCAGGAGTCCGCTGGTGACGTCCCGGCTGCCGGCGAGGCGCGACAGGACCTTC
Organism: Thermoanaerobaculia bacterium; assembly: GCA_035607445.1. Classification (GTDB taxonomy): domain Bacteria; phylum Acidobacteriota; class Thermoanaerobaculia; order Multivoradales; family UBA5704; genus DASYKS01. The sequence continues at coordinate 18,641 of DATMZM010000300.1, forward strand.
AGGTGAGCGGCGAGCAGCACGCTCTTGAACGGGACCGCGGCCTGGCGCGCCAGCCTTTCCAGGCCGGCGGCTACGCCGGCGGGCAGCTGGGTCAACCGCACGCGGATCCGCGGATTCGCGAGGCTCTCGCCCTCCTCGCGCGGCAGCTTCCAGACCTCCCAGCCCGCGAGCTTGCCGCGCCAGTACGCGGCGGATTCGTCCGAGGCGGCGGCGGCGCGCTCGAGCGCCACGAAGTCGGCGACCCCGCGGGCGAGGCGCGGCCGGGGTTCCGGCGAGAGGCCTTCGAGCCGGTCGAAATACCCGCCCAGGAGCTCCGCCAGAAACGAGTGCAGGCTCCAGCCGTCGAAGATCGGATGGCACTCGGTGAAGGTCAGGTTGAAGGTGTCGCGGTCGCGCGGATGGAGGGCGAACCGGATCAGCGGCGGCCGGGAGAGGTCGAACGCGCGCGCCTTCTCCGCGGCGACGAAATCGTCGAGCGCCCGCTCCTGGTCGCCCGGCGGGAGAGCGGTCAGGTCCAGGACGGCGAGCAGGATGCGGACCGTGCGGTGCACCCTCTGGAGCGGCTCCGAGCCGCCGCCGAGGTCGAACGAGGTGCGCAGGATCGGGTGGCGAGCCGCGGCCGCGCGCGCCGACTCGGCGAACGCCGGAGCGGAGAACGGCGCCCGCAGGTGATAGCTGTAGACGTTGTGGTAGACGATCGCATCGGGCCGGAAGCCCATGTGGAAGAGCATGCCGGCCTGGACGGCGGTGAGCGGATAGGCGTCCTCGACGTCCGGGTCCAGCCGCGCCCGATCCGCCGCGCCGAGCAAAGCGAACGGCGGCACCGCGGCGGCCGAGGCCGCCGTCGACGAGGCCTCGATCTCGCGCGCCAGCTCGCGAAGCGTCGCCGTGGCGAAGAGCTGCTGCACGCTGAACCGGACGCCCCTCTCCTCGGCCAGAGCGCGGGCCTTGAGGCTCAGCAGAGAGTCGCCGCCGAGAGCGAAGAAGTTGTCGTCGAGGCCGACCTGCTCGATCTCGAGGACCTGCGCCCAGGCGCCCGCGAGCACCTCCTCCGTCTCGCTCTCGGGTGCGCGATAGGACCGGGACGCGTCCGCCTGCGTCGGGGACGGCCGGGGTAGAGCGTTCCGATCGACCTTGCCGTTGCCCGTCAGCGGCAGCGACGGCAGGCGCACGAAGGCCGCCGGCAGCATGTGCTCGGGCAGGCGCGCCGCGAGGAAGCGCCGGAGCCCTGAGCCGGATGGCTCTGATCTCTCGGCGGGTTCCGGAGGCTCGGAGGAGCCGGAGCCCGATTTCGCCACGAAATAGGCGGCGAGGCGGTCGTCGCGGAGCGCCACGGCCGCCTCCGCGATCGCCGGATGGCTCGAGAGGACGGCCTCGATCTCGCCGAGCTCGACCCGGAAGCCGCGGATCTTGACCTGGTGATCGATCCGCCCGAGCACCTCGATCCCGCCGGCCGGCATGAAGCGCCCGAGATCGCCCGAGCGATAGAGCCGATCTCCGGCGCCGCCCGCGAGGTCGGGGACGAAACGCGCGGCGGTCAGCTCGGGCCGCCCGAGGTAGCCGCGGGCCAGGCCGGCGCCGCCGACGCAGATCTCGCCGGGCACTCCGATCGGCACCGGCTCGCCCCGGCGATCGAGCAGCCGGATCGCCAGGTGCGGCAGCGCGCGCCCGACCGGGCTGCCGAGGCGGGCCGCCGGCACCGCCCGCGGCCATTCGAGGAGGGTCGCGTGCACGGTGATCTCGGTGATGCCGTAGAGGTTCGCGAGCACCGGGCCGGACCCGGCGTAGCGCGCTTGCCAGGGAGCGCAATCCGCCGGCGCGAGCGCCTCGCCGCCGAACATGATCCAGCCGAGAGCCGGCAGCGGCGGGCGCGCCGGATCGGCAGCCACCCGCGCGAGCTGGCGAAACGCCGACGGTGTCTGGCTGAGCCTCGTCACCCCCTGCTCGAGCAGCAGGCGGAAGAAGTCCTCGGGCGAGCGGCTCAACGAGAAGGGCACCACCGCCAGCCGGCCCCCGAAGAGCAGAGCGCCCCAGATCTCCCAGACCGAGAAATCGAAGGCCGCGGAGTGGAACAGCGTCCAGACGTCTTCAGGAGCGGGGGCGAACGCCTCGCGGGTGGCGTCGAACAGCGCCAGCACCGAGCGGTGCGCGACGGCGACGCCCTTGGGGCTCCCGGTCGAGCCCGAGGTGAAGATCACGTAGGCGAGACCCTCGGGAGCCATCCCGCCGTCCAGGCGCTCCGCCGGATCGCCGGGATCCTCGCCCATCCGATCCAGGCGAAGGATCGGAGGGAGCTCCGTTGCCTCCGCGAAGGGAATGGGCTCGGTCGGTCTGTCGACCACGAGCGCCGCCGCTTTCGTGTCGGCGAGCACGAACGCCCTGCGCTCGGCCGGCAGCCCCGGATCGAGCGGCACGTACGCGGCCCCCGTCTCGAGGATGCCCAGGATGCCGGCGCACAGCTCGGGGGCCCTCTCGACGCTCAACGCGACGCGGTCCTCCGGACCGACGCCCAGGCGGCGGAGCCGGCGGGCGAGCGCCCGGGCGCGACGAGCGAGAGCACCGTAGCTCAGATGCAGATCGCCGGACGTCGCGGCCACGGCGTCCGGCGTCCGCGCGGCGACCTGCCCGAAGCGGAGGTGCAGGAGACCCGTGTCGCGGTCGGCGACCTCCCGCGCGCCCCATTCCCGGAGGAGCTGATGGCGCTCGGAACGAGTCGACATGTCGAGCTCGCCGATCCGCCGCTTCGAAGCGGCGAGGGCCGAGCCGAGGAGGCACCGCCAGTGGCCGATCCAGCGCAGGGCGGTCGTGCGGTCGAGCAGAGCGCTCCGATAGGTCAATCCGCCTTCGAGCCGCTCCGCCGTCTCGGTCAACGCGAGCTGGAGATCGTACTTCGCGGAGCCGAGATCGGTTTCGAGCGTCGAGATCGCGATCCCCTGGCCCTGCCATTCTTTCTCCCTGGCGTTGACGAACGTCAGCACGACCTGGCAGATCGGCGCATGGTTCGCGGCGCGATCCAGGTCGAGCGCGGCGACCAGCTGCTCGAGCTCCATCTCTTGGTGATCGAACGCCGCGAAGACCGCCTCCCGCACGCGGCCGATCAGCTCGGCGAAGCTCGGCTCGCCCGCGAGCGAAAGGCGCAGCGGCAGGGTGTTCGCGAACAGCCCGACCGTCCGCTCGTGATCGAGGCGCAGCCGGTTCGCGACCGGCGTTCCGATCACGAGGTCCTCTCCCGCACCGAGCCGGTGGAGCCACGCCGCGAGGCTCGCGACGAGGACCATGAAGACCGACGCCTGCGCCGCGCTCGCCAGGCGCCGGACCGGAAGCGCCCACTTCGCGGGAAGGACCGCCGGCACCGAGGCGCCCGCGGGATCCTCGATCCGCGGGCGCGGGCGATCGAACGGCAGCTCGATCGCCTGCGGAGCCCCGGTGAGGCGCTCCCGCCACCAGGAGAGATGGGCGGCGAAGACGGCTTGTCGCTCGCCGGAGGTCACCCAGCGAGCGTAGCCGGCATAGCCTGCCTGGGGCCGGGGCAACGGGCTCGCCCGCCCGCTCGACGCCACCCGATAAAGCGACGCCAGCTCCTGCATGAGAATCGACATCGACCAGGCGTCGGTCGACAGGTGATGGACGACGAGAAGGACCCGATGGAGCTTCGCCGAAAGGCGCACCAGCTGGGCGCGAGCGAGGGGAGCCCGCGAGAGATCGAAGGGAGCGCGCGTGGCGCTCGAGAACGCCGCCGCGCACGGCGCCGGCCGCCGGTCCGGCGCAAGGCCCGAGAGATCGACCTGGGCGAGCGGCAGCTCGGCGCGCTCGGCGATCCGCACCCGCGGCTCGCCGCGGTCGACGGCGATCGACGAGCGCAACGCGTCGTGACGCCGCACCAGCTCGTCGAGGCTGGCGGCGAGGGCCGCCGGCGCGACCGGCCCTTCGATCTCGAAGGCGAGACAGACGTGGAAGGCCGCGAGCCCGGGATTGAGCTGCTCGAGAAACCAGATCCTTCGTTGCGGGCCGGTCAGCGGGTGCTCGGAGGGCGAGCGATCCAAAGGCGCCGTCTCCCCTTCGTCCCCGAGGAGGCCTTCCTCTTCGAGGAGAAGCTCGAGGAGCCGAAAGCGATCCCGCGCGCTCTCGCCTTCCTTCACCAGCCGCTCGCGGGGTCCGCGTAGGGGGTCATACAACCTGCTGGTGCGCGAGCCCTCGAAGAGGCGGACAAGATTCCGGGCTCAGACCTCCTGGCCGGGCAGGAAAGGCGGCACCGGGGCAGTCGAGCGGAGGATCAGCTCAGGCGCGAGCGGCCACTGCGTCCTCCCCCGTGGTCCGGGGGAGGATCGAGGTGAGGCCAACGCCACGGATGCCGCGGCTCGCCTGGATGCGTTACTCGACGTGCTCCTGCACCCAGGGCGAGAAGATCGCGCCCGGCTCGTCGCCCGAGGTCTTGAAGTTGGTCACGCAGTAGCAGTCGCTGCACGAAGGATGGATCGGGAGCACCTGGGTCTCCCCGGCACCGAGCGTGAACGTGCCGGCGATCGGAACCATCGCCTGCGCCAGGTACTCGTTGGTCGCGTTGAGAGCGTCGAGCGGCAGGGGCGCACTCTGGCAGGCGTACTGGACGTCGGAGATCAGGATGTTTCCGAAGGACCGGTTGGTGATCGTCACGCTCGTGCCCGTGGTGTGATTCCAGGCCGTGCCGACGAAGCTCGTCGGGATCCGGTTGCCGCTGGCGTCGGTCCAGTAGATGTCGATCACCGGGCAGTCGCTCGTCCCGACCGGGGTGTAGCCGACGTGGATCTTGTCGTTCTTGCCGACGGGTCCGGGCGGGTTGGCCCAGTGGAGGACGGTGTTGCCGCCCACCACGGTCACGGTCGGGCTGCCGAAAATGCCGTTGTAGAACCCCGAGACCGAGACGTTGCCCTTGAGGACCACCGCGACGTCGTAGGCGTCTTTGCTGCCCGTGTTGGTCAGGTCGTAGTTGCACTGGATGCCGGCACCACCCCCGCCGGCGATGTTTGCCCGGGCGGCGGTGGCTCCGAGAATCGAGACCATCACGAAGACGAGCGGGACGGCGACTCTGCGCATCGTTGCGACTCCTTGCGGCCGATGACCGCGAACGCGATTCCGGGCGCACCTCCGGCAGGGCCCGGCGCGGACGACCCTCGCCGCGGACCTGATCGACTGCCAATGTCGGGGAAAGAGGCTCGAAACCGACCGCACGATTCGGCCACATAAACAGCAGACATACAAGTGCCAACCTATCTATTCACTGGCGGCCGCCCGCTTCCGGAGGGAGGCGCGGGCCTTCAGACCTCCTGGCCGGGCAGGAACGGCGGCACCGGGCAGTCGAGCGAATCGGCGATAGCGCGCAGCAGCTCGGCCTCGGCCATCGTGACCTGGCGGTCGGCGACGGCGCAGGCGGTGGCGGTCTCGAGCAGGCGCTTCTTGGCTTGAGGCGCGAGATCGGCGAGCGCGCGGAGAGACCGGTCGACGGCCTCCGGCGCGCAGTCCGCGTCCGCCTTCAGGATCAACGCTCCGGCTTCTCCACCCAGGAAGCGGACCGCCGCGTCGAAGCTCGCCCTGGCGGCCTCGGGCGAATCGCCGCAGGCGTGGGCGACGGCCGAGAGGACGACCGCAGCATCCGCGCTCTGGGCCGCGAGCGTCGCGGTCCCCGCCGGGCGCGTGCGCGGTCCGCCGAAGACGGGTCCCAGATGGCGCAGCAGGGTGCGCTGGAGGACCAGCTCGAACAGCGAGATGCGCGGATCCGCGACGATCAGCGCGTGCGTGTTGCGGCGGAACTCCCCCCACTGCGCGGGCGAGAGGTGACGGAGCGCGGGGATCGAGAGGTCGAGGAGCGGCAGCCGCGCCGCCTCCGAGCAGGAGGCGAGATCGGCCGCCGCGGCTTGGGTTTCCCGGAACAGGAAATCGCCCGCCGCGCCGAGCGCCTCGACCTGGCGGACGCGCACGTCGGGGTCGCGATCGAGCAGGAGGGCGTAGATCAGAGCCGGAGCGGTCGCCGGTTCCTGGGCGCGCTCACGGAGCCCCTGGGGCAGGCTTTCGAGCAATTGGGCGGCGTAGGTCACGTGCGACGGCCGGACCGCCCCGACGCGCGCGGCGATCGAACGCCCGCCTAAGCCGATGACGCCCGCGACCAATCTCTCGTCGTCCTCGGGAAGATCGAGCGCCGAGCCTCCCGCCGAGCGACCCACCGCCCCGCTCGCGCCGCCCGCTTCGTCCCCCTCGCCCGCCGCGCTTCCGGGAGCCACCTTCGGGAACGTGCCGTCGAAGCTCGGATCGAGCCGGCGGATGCGGTCGGGCAGCGGCGGATGGGTCGACAGCGCCTCGAGCCAGCTCGCCTTGAACCCGTTGCCGAAGTAGAAATGGCTCGCCTGCTCGGCGTTCGGGTTGACGAGGAGCGAGCCCTTGGCATACCCGCCGATCTTCTTGAGCGCGCCCGCGAGACCGCCCGGATCGCGCGTGAACTGCACGCTCGAGGCGTCGGCCAGGTATTCCCGCTGCCGCGAGACGGAGCTCTTGATCAGCCGGCCGAAGAAGACGCCGACGCCGCCGATGACGACGAACGCGAGACCGAGGAGGGGAACCGCGGCGCCCCCGCCCTTCTTGTTGCCGCTGCTCCCGCCGCCCCCGAAGCGCAGGATCCAGTAACCGATCAGAGCGATCACGAGGAGACCATGGAGCCAGCCCATCAGGCGCAGGTTCAGGCGTGCGTCCGCGTTCAAAATGTGCGACAGCTCGTGGCCGATGACGCCCTGGAGCTCGTCTCGGCGCAGCTCGGAAAGGCAGCCCGCGGTGACGCCGACGATCGAATCGCCGGGAGTCCAGCCGGCGGCGAAGGCGTTGATCCCCGCCTCCTTGTCGAGCACCACGACGCCAGGCACCGGCAGACCGGCCGCGAGCGCCATCTCCTCGACCACGTTGAGGAGGCGGCGCTCGGCGGGGTCCTGGGAATTGGGCGCGATCGGGCGCGCGCCGAGCAGGTTCGCGATCGCCGACGCGCCCGAGCGGAGGGAGAAGATCTTGTAGAGCGAGGCGAAGAAGATGATCGCGAGCGTCAGCGTCGCGACCGGCACGAAGAGCCGGGGATTCCAAAACCGGCCGCTCTCGTCGCTCACCTTGTAGGCGAACAGGCGGATCGCAAGAAAGACGCAGAGCACCACGGCGGCGACGGCCAGGGCGAAGAGCCCGGCCAGCCGCCGCGTCGTGCGCTGCGCCCGCTCCTGGCTGGCGAAGAAGTCCACCGCCGAAAGGCTCCGGAAGGCGCCGCGCCGCTTAGGTGAACGACACCTTGACCGCTTCGCGCTCGGCGGGGGCCGTGATCTCGAACAAGCTCGCCGGAGCAAAGCCGAAAGAGCCCGCGATCAACACGCCCGGGAAGGTCTCGCGCGCCGTGTTATAGGTCATCACCGCGTCGTTGTAGGCCTGCCGCGCGAAGGCGACCTTGTTCTCGGTCGAGGTCAGCTCCTCTTGCAGGAGCGCCATGTTCTGGTTCGCCTTCAAGTCCGGATAGGCCTCGGCGAGCGCGAACATCTTGCCGAGAGCGCCGGTCAGAGCCCCTTCGGCCGCCATCGCGCCCTGAACCGCCTGCGCGTCCGCGGGGTTCGCCGCAGCGCGCGAAACCGCGGAGCTCGCGCTGTTGCGCGCCGCGATCACCGCCTCGAGCGTTTCGCGCTCGAATTTCATGTAGCCCTTCGCGGTCTCGACCAGGTTGGGGATCAGGTCGTAGCGCCGCTTCAGTTGGACGTCGATCTGCGCGAAGGCGTTCTTGAACCGGTTCCGCAGGCCGACCAGGCGGTTGTACAGCCCGACCAGCCAGAAGACGAGGATCACGAGCAGCACGAGAAGGACGAGCAGGACGGTCATCAGAGAGCTCCTCCGGATTGGACTGCGGCGGAATGCTATCACCGGCCCTCCGGTGGCACCTTCGGAGAATCGGGGCCGGCAACGTCCCGAATGGGCGCAGTTGACAGAAGATCCTCGTCGCGTCCCTCTCATTCGATGGTCTTCTGATGTCCCCGAGAAAAGGAGCGGTTTGCCATGCTGATCTACCAAGTGGCCCTCGTCACCGAGACGAAACGGGTCGATGTGCCCGAGCTGATGCGGGTGAGCGCCGCGCTCCAGAAGCAGTGCGCCCGCGACTTCGCGCCGATCTGGGAGGTCCGCGCCACGGTCGACGCGTTCGCCCGACTCGAGGAGGTGCCGCTCGGCTATTGGCCGGTCGTCGTGGTCGACGATCTCGCGCACCGGAAGGGCCTCCACCTCGACCGCAACGGCCAGCCCTACGCCCTCCTCGAAGCCGGGCCGAGCTGGTCGCTGACCGCGAGCCACGAGGTTCTCGAGATGCTCGCCGACCCCTTCGGCAGCCGCCTGATCGCCGGCATGTCCCCGCGGCGCGGGCAAGGGCGCGTCGAGTTCCTCGTCGAGGTCTGCGACCCGTGCCAGGACGCGGCGTTCGCCTACACGGTCAACGGCATCCTGGTCTCGGATTTCTACACGCCGAGCTACTTCGAGCCGCGCCGGGCGGCCGAGGTGCGCTACAGCTTCTCGGGCACCATCCGGAGCCCCCGGCAGGTGCTGCGCGGAGGGTACCTGAGCTGGCACGACCCGATCGCGAACCGCTGGTTCCAGGAAAGCCATTTCGGCCCCAAGCCCGAGATCCGCGACCTCGGCCCCTTGGACTTCGGGCGCGGCAGCCTGCGCACCCGCATCGACGGCCTCACCCCGTGCCCCCGTTCACTCTCGAAGCTCACGGCGAAAGACCGGGCGCTCCTCGCCGCCCACGAGTTGCTGCGATCGGCCGAAGAGTCGGCGCAATCGAAAGCGGCGACCTGGCGAAAGGAGATTTCGGAGCTGGGTGAAGGATGAGCGCCCTCGAGGGGGCGGCTGGTGAAACTTCAGAAAGCCGGCTGCGTTCTAGTGAGACGAGACCAAGTTTCGATGCCACGATGCCGTACGGTCAGGTCCCGGAGGTTGACATGTTCGTTCTCGCCAGGGCCATCACCTACTCGACTCTCTTCATCGGCCTTCTGCTCGTCTTCGTGCCCGGCAGGATCCTCGAGCGATCCGGGATCGTGCGGCCGGAGCATCTGGGCGCCCTCGAGATCGCAGGTATCGCCTTGGGAGTCGCGGGCGGAGCGCTCGCCCTCTGGTGCATCGGGACGTTCACCTTCGTCGGCCGCGGCACGCCCGCGCCGTTCGATCCGCCCCGCAAGCTCGTGATCCGAGGTCCCTACCGGTACGTCCGCAATCCGATGTACCTCGGAGCCGCCCTCGCCCTCTCCGGCGCCGCGCTCTTCTACCGCTCGGC
>DATMZM010000235.1:0-3794 GCA_035607445.1 Thermoanaerobaculia bacterium
GCGCACGATGTCGGTGATCACTTCCTCGTGGGTCGGCCCGAAGACGAAGTCGCGGTCGTGGCGGTCCTTGATCCGCAGCAGCTCCTTGCCGTAGCGCACGTAGCGGCCGGATTCGATCCACAGCTCGGCCGGCTGGATGGCCGGGAGCGAAAGCTCGACGCAGCCCGCGACGTCGAGCTCGCGGCGGACGATCGCCATCAGCTTCTGGAGGCTGCGCCAGCCGAAGGGCAGGTAGGAGTAGATGCCGGCCGCGACCTTCTTGATCAGGCCGGCGCGGACCATCAGCTGGTGGCTCACGACCTCGGCGTCGTTGGGCACCTCGCGGGTGGTGAAGAGGTAATAGCGGGTCCAGCGCATGATGCATCCCTTCGGTTGGAGGAGCGAGGCATGCCGCGCCAATGGCGGCAGGCGATGACGCACTCGGGCGGGGCAAGCCCGCCCCTACGGTTCTAAGGTCGCAACGGGAGAGGGCGAGGCATGCCGCGCCCCTTACTTTCTCTGGCCCCGGCGCACGCGCTCGAGGATGCGGGTCGAATCGCGCATGCATTCCATCATGCGCTCCTCGAGCCCGTCGCGCCGGCCGTCGCGCGTGCGGGCACGGGCGAGGACGTTCTTCGCCTTCTCCTCGTCGCCCGAGGCGAGGAGCGCCATGCCGAGGTGGGTGAGCGTGTTCGAGGAGGCGCCGAGCTCGCTCGAGCGGGCGAGGAAGTCGATCGCCTTGTCGAACTCCTTGCGCTTGTAGTGGACCCAGCCGAGCGCCGCGAGCGGGAACTGCTTGAGCTCGTCGGGCGCGTGCTCGAGCGAGCGGCGCGCGTAGTCGAGCGCCTCGTCGAGGTCCTCTTCCATCTCGGCCAGGTTGTAGGCCATCTCGTAGTAGGCGATCGTCTTGCCGAAGCTCGAGCCGGCCTCCTCGAGCAGCCGCTTGCCGATCCGGTTGCCCTCGCGGAACTTGCCCTGGCTGCGCAGCGCCTCGATCAGCGCCGCGTAGGCCGTCGCGCGCAGCATCTCGCTCGGGTTCTGCTCGAGCACCTTGCGCGCCGCGGTCTCGAGTTCCTGGTTGCGGTCGAGGTGCAGGCAGAGCATGGCGTAGGACATGAGGAGCGTCGGGTTCTCGGGCTCGAGCGAGAGCGCCCGCCGGTAGCACGAGAGGGCGCCCTTGTCGTTGTCCCGGCCGCGCAGCTCCTCGCCCTTGGTGAACCACTCGGACGCCTCGCCCGAGACGCCGGGCAAGGGGGTGCCGGCCTGGCCCGAGAGATAGCCCACGAGGTCCTGGTACTGGAGCTTCTTCGGGTTCAGCCGCTGCGCCTGGCGGAACGCCTCGAGCGCCTTGCGGTGCCAGTGACGATCCAGATAAGCGAGGCCCAGCAGGTGATAGGCCTCCTCGAACGCCGGATCGTGGCGCACCGACTCCTGCAGGTTGTGGATCGCCGGCGCGAGCTTGCCCATCTCGTAAAAACAGCTGCCGAGGAGGTAGAGCGCCTGCGGCACCGGGTCGACCGCCACGGCGCGCTCCAGGAAGAGCACGGCGCGCGACAGGTTGCCCTGGCCCGCGTAGACCGCGCCCAGGCTGAAGTGCGGCAGGAAGGTGTCCGGATAGAGCGCGACGGCGCGGCGGAGGAACTCCTCCGCCCGGTCGTGACCGCCCTGCTCGTAGTAGAGGACGCCGCTGTAGACGAGGCCCTCGTAGTGGTCCGGCTTGACCTCCAAAACGCGCGCGAAATAGCCGAGCGCGCGCTCCGGCTGCCCCTCGTTGAAGCAGGTCTCGCCCAGGAAGTAGGCGAGCTCGTAATTGTCGCGGTCGAGCTTGTAGGCGGCTTCGAGCGCCGCGACCGCGCGCTCGATGTCGAAGGCGACGAGAGCGTACTCGGCGTCGTCCAGGTGCTGGAGGAAGATCTTCCGCTTGTCGCCGTGGTGGAGAGCCGCGATCCGCTCCTTGATCGCGACGAAGCGCTCCCGCTTCTCGAGCGCGAGCAGCTGGTAGTCCATCTTCGACTCCCAGAGCTCGCTCCACTCCTCCCAGCCGACGACGTGCTTCTGCTCGAGCAGCTCGCGCAGCGTCGCCAGGCCGGTCTGGTTGATCAGCAGGTTCTTTTCCTGCTTGTGGATCGCCGAGAGCAGCTGGCGGACGGTCTCGGCGGTCCTTTTCACCGCCTCTTCGAGGATCGAGATCCGCTCGAGCAGGTGCTCGTCGAAGGAGAAGCTCTCCTCCGGGCTCTCCTCGTAGCCTTCCTCCTCCTCCTCGAAGGCCGTGCCCGAGAGGACGAGGAGCTTCTGGTGGCAGCGGGCGCAGTACTCCCGATCGTCGGGGTTCATGGCTCCGCAAACCTGGCAATACATGGCGGTCTCGCGCGGGGAATCGGCGTCGGGGGCGCTCAGGGCGCCTTCGTCCCCGGTCATGAGTACGTGTAAAACCCGTGTCCGGCCTTACGCCCGAGGCGCCCGGCGTCGACCATTTTGACCAGCAGCGGGCAGGCGCGGTACTTCGGATCGCCGAAGCCGTCCGAAAGAACGCGGAGGATGTCGAGGCAGACGTCGAGGCCGATCAGGTCGGCGAGGGCGAGCGGGCCCATCGGATGGTTCATGCCCAGCTTCATCACCTGGTCGATCGCCTCCGCGGTGCCGACCCCCTCGGCGAGGCAGAAGATCGCCTCGTTGATCATCGGCATCAGGACGCGGTTCGAAACGAAGCCGGGCGCGTCGTGCACCTCGACGGGGGTCTTGCCCATCCGGCGCGACGCCTCGGCGACCGCGTCGTAGGTCGCCTGGTCGGTCGCGAGACCGCGGATCACCTCGATCAGCTGCATCACCGGGACGGGGTTCATGAAGTGCATGCCGATCACCTTCCCGGGCCGCTTCGTGCCCGCGGCCAGCTTGGTGATCGAGATCGAGCTGGTATTGGTCGCGAGAATCGTCTCCGGGGGGCAAATGCGGTCGAGGTCGGCGAGCACCGCGAGCTTGACGTCGAGCCGCTCGACGACCGCTTCGACGACCAGATCGGCCGCGGCGAGAGCGGCCAGGTCGCCGGTTCCGGTCAGGCGAGAGAGCGCCGCATCCCGCTCCTCGGCCCCGAGCTTGCCCTTGCCGACCAGGCGTTCGAGCCCCTTGCCGATCGCGGCGAGCCCCTTTTCGAGAGCGGCAGGCGCCACGTCCGCGAGCAGCACCGCATAGCCGCTCTGCGCGGCCACCTGCGCGATGCCATGGCCCATCGTGCCGGCACCGACCACCCCGATCGAACGAATTTCAAAACTCATCGAGTCACCCATCGATTCCCTTCGATACACGAATCCCCGCCGGCGCCCATGCGGAGGACCGAGCGTAGCCGCTGGCCCGGCCAGGGGTCAAGGCGAAGGACGCGGGGGCGCAGAGATCAGACCGCGAGGGAGAGCTGCTGCTCGATCTCCTGGGGGTAAGGGCTCGGGACGGCGAGCGCCGCGTCGAGCTCCTCTGGGCTCGACGGTTCAGGCCAGGGCAAAGCGCCTTTCCCGTGGAGCGCCGCGAGACCGGCCCCGGTCTCCCCGGTCGTTCGGACGTAGACCGGCACCAATTTCAGGTGCTCCAGCTGCTCCGTGGCCCCGGCCCAGGTGCCGCCCTTCACGTGGTCTGAGCTGACGATCAGGGCCGCGTCGGCCAGAGCATAGATCAACTTGTTCCGGCGCATGGCGTTGCCGACGTTGAACCCGGCGGCCGGATCGTAGGGCGAGATCAGGAGCAGGCGCTCGTCGAGCAGAAATCCGCGATTCTCGTGGTTCAGAGCGGCACGTTCGAGACCCTCCGCGAGAATCCCGACCGCCTGA
>DATMZM010000495.1:0-6919 GCA_035607445.1 Thermoanaerobaculia bacterium
CATCGAGAGGGAGATGAGGAAGCAGATCCACCAGCCGCGCGTGGGCGGCCGCTCGAGCGGCCGCGCGACCGCCTCGGTGATGGCGTGGAAGGTCGGCGCGCCGAGGATCAGCGGAGCGCGGTGATCGACCGGATCGAGAATGTCGGGGGTCGCCAGACCGGCCGAGATCTCGACCGTCTGGCTGTCGTGGCTTCCGATCGCACCGCTCTCGTTGTGCGTTTCGCTCATGCCCCGCGCTCGTCGCCGTGGTGGGCGTCCGCTCAAATGCACCCTGATCGCACCCACCGGGACCACCGGCTCGGCCGGGTACATGCTCCATCGACTCTGTTGGCGGGCAATCATCGCACAAGGCTCTCGCCTCGTGCTAGACCCATGTCTCGTCTCGACTCGCGCCGAAAAGCTCGGGCTCCCGGTTCACCCGGGCGGCGGTTCCGGCGACGGCGGCTCCTGTCCCCCCGCGCCCGGCGGCGGCTCCTGAGGCGGAGCCTGCCCTCCCGGCGGACCGGGGGCTGGCTCCTGCCAGCGCCGCCATTGCTCGAGGCGGCGGCGCCTCTGCTCGAGACGCCACGGGAGAGGGCCCGGCCGCCCTGGCCGTCGGCCGAGCCGCGGGCGTTCCTCCCCCGGATCCGGCCCGAGACCGGAGCCCGGTTCGAGACCGTCATTCGGCCTCTCGGGGCCGAGCCCCGGCTCGGGCATCCGCCGAGGTCCCGCGCCCGGTCCGAGGCCCGGCCTCTGCGCCGAAGCCCCTCCGAACAGGCGCATCCGCTGGAAGAATTCGAGATAGACCCTTTCGCCGTCCCCGGCGAGCATCCCGCGGCTCGCGAGCACGGTCTCGGCGGTCTTCCGCTCCATCGCCAGCTGCAGGCCCGCGATCTCGTCGAGCCGCGTTTCGATCCGCCGCCGATCCGGCTGCGCGCCGAGGAGGCCGATATGGACCTCGCGCCGGAGCTGCTGGATGCGCCACCTGCCGTCGCGCACCGCGACCATCAGACGGAGTTGGAGATCGATGAACTTCTTTTTCTCCTCCCCCGCGAGGCCGACGCGCTCCGCGAGGTCCAGCAGGCGAGGCGGCGCGGGGGGCAGCACGGCCCGATCGCCCAGGGAAACGGCGGACGGCGGCACCGCGCGGAGCGGCGGGTCCGGAGCGGGCTTCGATGCCGGGCCGCCGGGAGCGGGCCTTTCCGGAGTCACCGGGAGAGCGGGAGCCGACTCGACGGGGCGCGCCGCGGCGTGGTTTGCCGGGGCGGGAGAGCTCGCCGGGGCCGCCCGGGCGTCGACCGCAGCCGGAGGCGGGACCGGTCGAGCCGGCGGTGGACGCCGGGTGACCCAGAGCGTCGCCAGGATCCCGGCGTTGAGACCCGCCGAAACGAACAGCGCGAAGAGGAGGGCCCAGCGCCTCACAGGCCCTCTGCCGAGGCGGAATCCGCAGCCTCTCCCTGGAGCGCCTGCCAATAGCCGTCGGCGAGCCCGCCTTCGTCCGCCGCGGTGTCGAAATCGAGATCGCCGGGGGGCGCGAGCGGCGCCGCCGGCCGGACCGGGACGGCCCCGGGCGCGTGGACCGGCGCCACCGGGCGGGGTGCCGGGGAGGGTGCCGGCGCGGCTCGGGCGGCGGCCGGAGCCGCGACCTGGGCGACTTCGGAGGCAGGAGGCGCCGAGACCGGCGACGCGCTCTCCGACCACCGGCGGCCGGCGAATCCGAGCCCCGCCCCGAGCGCGAGACCGGCCGCCAAGGCCGCGGCGGCTCCCGCGCGCACCCAGGTGGGCGCGACGCCCCAGAGACCGCCCTCCGCTCCCCGGGCCGCGACCGCGCGGGCGAAGCCGCGCGGAACGGGCGCTGGCGGCGGCAGCTCGAGCCCGCCCCACGCGGCTTCGAGCCGGGCGTAGGCTCGGGCGAGATCGGGCTCGCACGCGAGGCGCTCTCTCAGCTCGCGGGCGCGCTCGGGCGGCAACTCGCCGTGGAGGAGCCGCATCAGCTCGATCTCTCTCGGACGCTTCATGGTCATGTCCTCTTTGCCGTTGGAACCACCGGGCGCTCGTTTTCTTGCGTTTCTTGCGGGGTGTCCTCGGCGGATTCGAGACGGCGCATGGCGCGGAACAGGCGGCTCTCGACCGCCCCCTCCGTGATCCCGAGCACCGCCGCGATCTCCCGGTAGGATAAGCCCTCGAACTTGGCCAGAATCAACACCGCCCGCTGGTTGCCCGGCAGGCGGTCGATCGCCCGCCGCACCCTGACCCAGCGCTCGCGCGCGACGAGCGACTCCCCCGCTCCCGGCCGCTGATCCGGCGCCTCGAACGGCGGCCGGTCGTCGTCCCCCGGATCGCCGAAGCGCAGGAACCGGACCAGGTTGCGCCGCCGGAGCCGATTCAAGCAGTGGTTGACCGCGATCCGGTAGAGCAGGGTGAACAGCTGACCGCGGGGGCGGAACGAGCCGGCGTTGCGGTAGAGCTTGAGGAAGACCTCCTGCGCCGCGTCGCGCGCTTCCTCGACGTCGGCGAGCATCCGCTCGCACAGGCGCAGCAGGCGCTCCTGATGCTGCTCGACGAGCCGCTCGAACGCGGCGGCGTCCCCGGCCGCGGTGCGCGCCAGGGCCTGCCAACCTGGATCCACGGCGTTTCCCGGCTCGATGCCCACCTGGTGTCCTGAAACCCTCGCGCGGAGACTTCCTTGCGGTGGCGGCGAGCGTAGCGCAACCCTCCGCCCTCCGGGGCGGTCGTTCCGGCCTCTCCCCGGGCGAATCTGCCGCAACGGCCCGTGGCAGAATCGAGGCCCCATGGCTCCCGATCTCATCGACCGCATCGCGCGTTTCCTCGGCGATCCCGCAAGCGACTCGTTCGACGACCTCGCCCTCGCGGCGTTCCGTTTCCAAGTCGAGAGGATCGAGCCCTACCGCCGGCTCTGCGAGGGCCGGGGGATCGACCCCGACCGGATCGCCTCCTGGCGCGAGGTCCCGCTCGTGCCGGCCGCGGCGTTCAAGACGCTCGAGCTGGCCGCGGCCCCCGCGGTCGAGACCTTCCGGTCGAGCGGCACGGGGGGCGAGCGGAGCGTCCACCGCCACCCGTTCCCGGACCTCTACCGGCAGGAGATCGACGCCTCGTTCCCCCGCTTCTGCCTCGCCCCTCGACAGGAGAACTTCGATCGGCCGGCGATGCTCTCGCTCGTCCCCTCCCGCGAGCAGCTGCCGGATTCGAGCCTGTCGTTCATGATCGACCACGTCCTCGCCCGCTTCTCGGGGCCTCACAGCCTGACTGCAGTCGGCCCGCGCGGCGTCGAGGCGGCCAAGGCACGCTCCTGGGCGGGAGCCCGCCAGCGCGAGGGCAAGCCCGTCCTCGTGCTCGCGACCGCTCTCGCCCTCGACCAGTGGCTCGCCGCGCTCGAGCGGCTGGAGCTGCGCTTCCGCCTCCCCGCGGGCAGCGCGGTCTTCGAGACCGGCGGCTTCAAGGGGCGCGCGACCGAGATCGCACGGGAGGATCTCCTCGCCCGCCTCGAGCATCGCCTCGGCGTGCCGCGGGGGCGCGTGCTGCGCGAATACGGGATGACCGAGCTGACCAGCCAGTGCTACACCGAGGCGCTCGCCGGAGGCGATCCCGACTTGTTCGTGACGCCGCCCTGGGTGAGGGTGCGGATCCTCGATCCCGAAACCCTCGCCGAGGCCCCGGCGGGAATTCCCGGCCTCCTCGCCATCTTCGACCTCGCGAACGTCGGCTCGGCGGTCCACTTGCTCACCCAGGATCTCGGCACGGCCGAGCCGGGCGGATTCCGCCTCGCCGGGCGCGCGGAGGGAGCCGAGCTGCGCGGCTGCTCGCTCGCGGCCGAGGAGCTCGCCCGGGTCGGGAGCGCCTGAGGGACGTCTCTGGAGAGGATCGAAGGCTCCTAACCCACTCATCTCACGTGAGTTGACAGATTTAAAATCGGATTTTAAATTTGCAGGGTGTACCTGCCACGCCTTCTCCAACCCACCCTCGTCCGGGCGCTCGGGAGCTTCCCGGCGGTCCTGGTCACCGGACCTCGGCAATCCGGCAAGACGACATTCCTCCAGCGAGAGCTGGGCGGCGAGGCGCGCTACGTTTCGCTCGACGACCCGACCGCACGGAGCTTCGCTCGCGAAGACCCCAACGGCTTCCTCGATCGCTTCGCCGACGAGAGAGTCATCCTGGACGAGATCCAATACGCCCCGGAGCTGCTGTCGCCGATCAAGATCCGGATCGATCGGGACCGCCGGCGCAACGGGCGCTTCATCCTCACCGGTTCCCAGCGGTTCCAGCTGATGGCTCACGTCGGCGAGTCGCTCGCCGGCCGGATCGCGCTCTTGGAGCTCCTGCCGTTCAGCCTCCTCGAAACCGCGCCGCTCGGTCCGCGCACCCTCGACCAGACGATCTGGAACGGAGGCTATCCGGAGCCGGTCCTCTACTCCGACAGTCGCGACCTCTGGCTGTCGTCGTACCTCCAGACCTACGTCGAGCGGGACGTGCGGCAGCTCCATCAGATTCAAGATCTCAGAGCCTTCGAGCTGCTTCTCGGGCTCGCCGCCGCTCGCCACGGGCAGGAGCTCAACCTCTCCGACCTCTCCCGCTCGGTCGGTGTCTCCGTGCCGACGATCAAGTCGTGGCTCGGGACGCTCGAAGCCTCCTTCGTCCTGAGGCTCCTGCCTCCGTATTTCGAAAACTTCGGCAAACGGCTGGTCAAGACGCCCAAGCTTTATCTCGTCGATTCCGCCCTCGCCTGTTCCCTGACCCGCCAGCCGAGCGCGGAGGCGGCGCTCGCCGGCGCGATGGGCGGCGCGCTCTTCGAAGGATTGATCGTCGCCGAGGCCGCCAAGGTCTTCGCGAGCCTGGGCCGCCCGGCGGACCTGTCTTTCTGGCGCACTCACGATGGCTTGGAGGTCGATCTCCTGGTGCGCACCCCCAGCGGGCTCATCCCGATCGAGATCAAGCAAACGGCGACCCCCACCGCACGCCACGTCGAGCCGATGCGGCGCTTCGTCGAGCTCGCGGGTCCGGCGGCGCGACCCGGCTTCCTGGTCTGCACCGTTCCCGAGAAAGCAGAGCTCCCCGGCGGCAATCTGGCCTTGCCCTGGCAGCAGTTTCCGGCCTGGCTACAAAGCGAGCTCGCGGCCTCGCCCTGAGCGTTCCCGCGAAGCCCGTCGTTCCGGCCTCCGAGCCTGTCGCGCAGCCACGGTCAGACCCTCATCTGATAGAGCATCAGATAGACCACCACGCCGGTCACCGAGACGTAGAGCCAGATCGGCAGCGTCCAGCGCGCGATTCGGCGGTGGCGGTCGAAGCGCTTCTTGTAGGCCCGCCAGACGGTGATCGCGGCGAGGAACGGCACGGTCGCGGCGAGGATCGTGTGGGTGAGCAGGATCGCGAAGTAGACCGTGCGGATCGGTCCCCGACCCTGGAACGGGACCGATCCGACGTGCGCGTGGTAGATCAGATACGAGGTCAGGAACAGCGTCGAGCTGACGAGCGCCGAGATCATCACGGCGCGATGGGCGGCGATCTTCCGGTTCCGGATGAGGAACCAGCCAGTGACGAGCAGCAGGGTCGAGAGCGCGTTGAGCGTCGCGTTGACGGCGGGGAGGTCGTGGACTTCGATCATCGGACGATTCTACGGCCCCGGCGGTCGGGGCTCGCCGCCGGGGCTCGATCGAAACCCATCTCCCCACCTTACTGGCGTGCAGTTGCCGCAACCGGGGCCGCCGGGGCCGCATGCGGTTCGATGATCGCCGCCAGCAGGTCGGGCTTCGCCTCGTCGCGCACCAGGTGGGGCTCGCGCAGGCCGTCATGGTAATCGACCGCGAGGGTGCGGTAGAGCTCGCCGTCTTCGACCAGCAGCTCGAGCGGATCGGTTGCGGTTTTGCCCGCCTTGAGGTGATCGCTCAGAATGTCGGGCGACCACTTCCGGCCGTTGACCGCGACCAGCTTCATGCCGGGCCGCACGCCCGCTTTGAAGGCCGGCATGCCGGGGATCGCCTCCCGGATCGCGCCGTCCTCCGCCTTGATCCAGAGCCCGAGGGAGTACGCGGCCTCGACGACCTTCCGTTCGCCCTTCGCCTGGTCGCTGATCGCGTCGTTCGGCTTTTCGTCGTAGGTCAGACGCCAGCCGCCCCGCTCCAGGCCCCCGAGCGGCGCGGGCGCCTCGGTCGTGTGGAGGCGCGTCGTCCAGAAACCGCGCCAGTCGTAAGGCGTCACCTGGTTGAGCGCCGCGATCACGTCGTCGAACGTGTAGGGCACCACGGCCGGCGCACCGCTCGCGCCGCCGTGGAAGCGGTGGCAGAAATCGTCGAGCGAGCGCTTGCCGTCCGTCTGCTGGCGGATCAGGGTGTCGGCCTCGAGCCAGAGCAGCCACCCCTCGTCATAAAAATCGACGCTGCGCCGATAGGACGACCACTCGCCCGGCGCCTGATAGAGCAGCTGGGCGGCGACCGCCGTATCGATCAGCGGCCGCCAGGTGCGGCCGGGGATGTGGTCGAAGGAGGCGGCGACCTCGGCGAGGCGCTCGTCGTATTGCTTCGGCGTCCACAGACCGCTGCGCGCCGCGAGCAGAGCGCCCAAATACTCCGTGAGCCCCTCGTAGACCCAGAGCAGCTCGCCGCGCATGGGAGCCTGGAAATCGGGCGTCGCGAGCCCTGCCGGGCGGCGGTACTTGCCGTTCCAGGAATGGACGAACTCGTGCGACAGGACCCAGAGCGAGAGGTTGCCGAGCGTCTCGTCGATCAACGCACGCTCGCTCATCCGCGTGTCGTTCGCCTCGTGGTGCTCGAGTCCGAAGTGGGCGACGTGATCGGAGAGCGTGAGCAGGAAGTGGTAGTGCGTGAAGTGCCGGGCGCCGAAGAGCGCGTCGGCCTCCGCCACCAGGCGCTTCATCTTGTCGGTCAGCTCCGGGCTGATCTCGAGCGCCGCCGCGCTGTCCGCAGCG
>DATMZM010000217.1:0-17361 GCA_035607445.1 Thermoanaerobaculia bacterium
GGGCGGCCCTCGGCGCGGACTCTCTTTCATTCTGTTCGAGATCCTCTTGGTCAAGGGAACTGTGACTGAACGTTCAGGCACCGGCGAATGCGCTATGCTGCATACAGTCCATATATGAAGCTGCTGTATAGCTATCTGAAGGGTTTTTGGCCGCTGGTGACGCTCGCGCTCGTGCTGGCCGCGATCAACCAGATCTTCTCGCTGCTCGATCCCCTGATCTTCCGCCACGTCATCGACGAGTACGCCACCCGCTACCGCGAGTACACGACCGGGCAGTTCTTCCGCGGCGTGAGCCTACTCCTGGCCGCGGCCGTGGGAGTGGCCTTCGTATCGCGCGTGGCCAAGAACTTCCAGGACTATTTCGTCAACGTCGTCACCCAGAGGCTCGGCGCCGAGCTCTATTCGGACGGCGTCCGCCATTCCCTCGAGCTGCCCTACGACCGCTTCGAGGACCAGCGCAGCGGCGAGACGCTCGGCAAGCTCCAGAAGGTCCGCGCCGACGTCGAGAAGCTGATCGCGATGGCCGTCAACACGCTCTTCACGACGCTCGTCGGCGTCGTCTTCGTGATGATCTACGCCTTCACCGTGCACTGGATCATCGCGCCCGTCTTCCTCGCCATCGTGCCCCTCTTGGGCGTCCTGAGCTCGGTGCTGTCGAAACGGATCAAGAAAATCCAGAAGGTGATCGTCGCCGAGACGACGGCGCTCGCCGGCTCGACGACCGAATCGCTGCGCAACATCGAGCTGGTCAAGAGCCTCGGGCTCGCGCGCCAGGAGATCGGCCGCCTGAACTCGGTGACCGACAAGATCCTGAGCCTCGAGCTGCGCAAGATCCGCACGCTGCGGCTGCTCAGCTTCATCCAAGGCACGTCGGTCAACGCGTTGCGCACGTCGATCCTGTTCCTGATGCTCTACCTGATCTACACGCAGCAGATCACGGTCGGCCAGTTCTTCTCGCTCTTCATCTATTCGTTCTTCATCTTCGGGCCGCTCCAGGAGCTCGGCACGGTGATCAACACCTACCGCGAGACCGAGGCGTCGCTCGAAATGTTCCAGAAGGTGCTCGCGATTCCGACCGAGGCGAAACCGGCGAACCCGCTGCCCTTGGGCGAGCTTCGGTCCCTCGCGTTCGAGCGCGTCGGCTTCAAGCATCAGACGGCCTCGGCCCCGGCGCTCTCGGAGGTCTCCTTCGCGGCCGATCGCGGCGAGACCTTCGCGTTCGTCGGCCCCTCGGGCTCGGGCAAGACGACGCTCGTCAAGCTGCTCGTCGGCCTCTACGCGCCCGGGAGCGGCAAGATCCTCTACAACGGCAAGCCCAGCGGGTCGATCGACCTCGACGAATTGCGCGCGCAGATCGGCTTCGTCACCCAGGACACGCAGCTCTTCTCGGGCTCGATCCGCGAGAACCTGCTGTTCGTCAACCCGAGCGCGACCGATGCCGAGTGCCTCGAGGTGCTCGAGAAGTCCGCTTGCACGAGCTTGCTCGCGCGCGCCGACCGCGGCCTCGATACGGTGATCGGCGAGGGCGGGGTCAAGGTCTCGGGCGGCGAGAAGCAGAGGCTGTCGATCGCGCGGGCGCTCCTGCGCCGGCCGCGGCTCCTGGTGTTCGACGAGGCGACCTCGTCGCTCGACTCGCTGACCGAAGAGGAGATCACCGACACGATCCGCGAGGTCGCGTCGTCCCAGGTGATCACGATCCTGATCGCGCACCGCCTCTCGACGGTGCTCCACGCCGATCGCATCCACGTCCTCGAGCACGGCCGGATCGTCGAGTCCGGCCGGCACGAGGAGCTGCTCGAGCTCAAAGGGCTCTATTACGCGATGTGGCGCCAGCAGGTCGGCGAGCGGCGGCGCGCGCCGGTTCTCGTTCCGGCTCCGGGGCTGGCGATGGCCGCGGCGGGCTGATCTCGCGGCGGAAGCCGCGCGGATCGCGGGCGAAGGCGCGCAGCTGGCCGCAGGCGGCTCCGATGTCGTCGCCCCGGGTCTTCCGCACCGTCGCGTTGTAGCCGCGATCGTAGAGGCGTTGTTGGAAGGCGGCGGTCCGCTCGGGCGGCGGCGGAACCATTCCGGGTCCGAGGACAGCGTCGGGATTGGTCGGGATCAGATTGATCTTGGCCGGCAGGCCGCGCAGCAGCTTGGCGAGCCGGTCGGCGTGCTCGTCCGAGTCGTTCACGTCGCGGATCAGGATGTACTCGAAGGTGATCCGCCGGCCGCGTTCCAGTGGATAGCGGCGCAGCGCCGCGAGCAGGTCCGCGAGCGGGTGGCTGCGATTGATCGGCATGATCCGGCTGCGCAGCTCGTCGTCCGGGGCGTGGAGCGAAACCGCCAGGTTCGGCCGGCGTGGCCAGCGCGCCATCTCCTCGATCCCCGGGATCACGCCGGCGGTCGAGACCGTGATCCGGCGCAGCGAGATCTGCTCGGAGAGGATCTCGATCGCCGCACGGACGTTGTCGAGATTCAACAGCGGCTCGCCCATGCCCATGAACACGAGATTCAGACCGTCCGCCTCGTGATGGCGGTCCTGTCGGATCGCGTGGACCTGGGCGACGATCTCACCCGCGGTCAGGCTGCGCCCTGCCCCCCAATAGCCGGTGACGCAGAACGCGCAGGCGAGCGCGCAGCCGGCCTGGCTCGAAAGGCAGAGCGTGCGCCGATCGCCGTCGGGGATGTCCACCGCCTCGATCGAGGCGCCGTCGATCAGGCGCAGCAGGTATTTCGCGGTGCCGTCCTCCGAGATCTCGCGCGCCGCGATCTCGGGGCGCTCGATCCGGAAGCGCTCGGCGAGCGCGGCGCGCAGGTCCTTCGTCAGATCGGTCATCGCGGCGAAGTCCGCGATGCCGCGCGCGTGGAGAGCCTCGTAGATCTGGGCGGCGCGAAACGGCCGATCGGCCAAGGGTTGCAGAGCCTGCGCGAGCTCGGCGCGCGAGAGGCCGAGGAGATCGGGGAGCGGCGGAGCGTCTGCGGCGGCGGATTTCATGCGGGAGTTTCTCGTTCGCGAAGCGCGGGCTCGGGCGCCGCGCCCGCGGTCAGTCGGCGCGTCTGCGGCGCAGGCGGCGGGTCGGATCGATGCCGATCGAGCGGAGGAACGAGAGATCGCGGCCGTCGATCTGGAACATCGGCTCGCGTCCCCGCGAAGCGGGCACCAGCGGCGCTTCGTCGTCTCCGGCCGCCGCCTCGCGCTTGCAGTCGACGTGAAAGACGAGCGAATAGCCTTCGTCGCGGATGCGGCGCAGCGTGCGCGACACGTCCGAAGATTCCGAGATCGCCTCGTTGAGCGCGCGGCGAAGCTCCCGGAGCATGGCCTGCAGCTTCTCGTCCAGCGTAGATCCTCCCGGTCGCACGGGCGCGGCGTAAGGCGCAGCCCGTCGAGCGCCACTCACATTCCGCTCGACTCCGTCTCTCGCCCCCTGCGGTTCCGTGACCGACGGGCGGATTATGGACCCCGGCTCGCGGGGTGTCAAACCCGGGAAACCCTCGATGGCAGCTACGTTTTTTCGCGCCGCCAGCGGCCCGGGGAGAGCTATTTCCGCGAGGCTCTCAGCGTGCTAGGGTAATCCGCCCTGACCCTCGCCGGCGGTTGCGGGGGCCGCCCGCGGCGACGACTTCCGCATCGTGATGAACGACCTCGCGCCTCTGCTCGCCGCTCGCGGTTTCCCTTGCTCGCGCATCGACCCGCTCGCGGGCGACGCGTCGTCCCGTCGTTACGCGCGCGTCGCCTTGGCGGACGGCGGTAGCGCGATCCTGGTGTTCTATCCGGCGGAAATCCGCAGCGCCGCCGGCCGTTTTCTTCATTCGACCGAGCTGCTCGCAACGGCCGGCGTGCCGGTGCCTCGCGTCCTCGCGTGCGACCCCGACCACGCCTGGATGCTGGTGGAGGATCTCGGAGAGCGGACGCTCGCCGAGCGCCGGGACCTGGGACCTGCGGAGCTCGCGGCTTCTTTCGCGCAGGCTGCGGAGCTCGCGCGGCGCATCGCGCGGCTGCCCGCGGCCGCGGTGGCCGCGCTCAACCCTCCGCTCGACGGCGCTCTGCTCCGTCGCGAGCTCGAGCAGACCCGGGACGCGCTCCTCGCGCCGCGCGGCCTGCTCGGCGACGCCGCGACGTCCGCGGGAGTCTCCGCGCTCTTCGACGAGATCTGCGCGCTTCTCGGCGCGGAGCCCGCGGTGCCCTGCCATCGGGACTTCATGGCCCGCAACTTGATCCCGCGCGAGGCGAGAGGCGGGCCGGACGGCGCGGAGCTGGCCGTCATCGACCATCAGGATCTGCGCCTCGGGCCGCCGCATTACGATCTCGCCTCGCTGCTCAACGACACCCTGTTTCCGCCTCCAGGCGTCGAGCAGGAAATCGTCACGGCGGCGGCTCCCACGGCAGCCGAGCGGGAGAGCTACCACCGCACGGCGGCTCAGCGGACCTTCAAAGCCGCCGGCTCGTTCGCGAAGCTCGCGGAGCGGGGGGTCGCTCGGCATCTGCCGCTCATCCCGGAAACTCTCGCGCGCGGTCTCGCCCATCTCGGAGAGACGCGCGAGGGCGCCGCCTGGGCGCCGCGGCTCGCGGAGCTCTGGCGGCCCGCGCTCCCTTGAGCGAAGGCCCGGGCTCGCGGTCGGCCGCGGACCGATCTGCTATGCTCGCAACGGTCGTCGAAGCCGCCGGCAAATCCGCCGGCCGAGCTTCGCGCCCGGTCCCCGGAGAACCAAGCCATGCCCAATCTCGGAGTTCCCGAGCTCCTGATCATCTTCGTGATCATCATCGTCTTGTTCGGGGCGAGCCGTCTGCCTCAGATCGGTCGCGGCCTCGGCGAGGGAATCCGCAACTTCAGGAAGGGCATGAAGACCGGCGAGGACGAAGCCGACCGCCTGCCCGAAAAGACCGAGACCCGCAACGGCTGATCCGGCCTCCCGACAGGACTTTCGATCGACCTCGCCCGCCGGCCGTCAGGAAGCGCTGGCGAGCACTCCGCTTTCGGCGTGCGCCGGCACGTCGGTCTCGCCGTGCCAGATCCGGCGATGGCGGGCGAGATAGAGATCCATCACCCGCTTCACGTAGGACTTCGTTTCGCGAAAGGGTGGGACTCCGCGATAGCGCTCGACGACGCCGGGCCCGGCGTTGTATGCGGCGAGCGCCGATTCGATGTCGCCGTGGAACCGGTCGAGGAGATCGGCGAAATAGCGGCTGCCCGCCTCGAGGTTGCGCGCGGGATCGGTGAGATCCCGGATCCCGTAATCCGCCGCCGTCTCGGGCTGGATCTGCATCAATCCGACCGAGCCTTGAGGCGACTGGGCGCGCGCCGCGAAGCCGGACTCGACCTCGACGATCGCGGCGATCAGGAGGCCATCGACCCGGCTCCGTGCGGCGGCCGCGGTGATCGAACGGCCGTACGGAAGGCTCGACAGAAACTCGTCCTGGGCTTGCGCGCCCGAGGGGGACGGAGGAGGCAGGGGAGGAAGAGGCTTGCTGATGGGCGTCACCGAACGAAAGGTCTGAACGGTCGGAATCGAGGACACCGAGGGGCTGGAGTTGAACGTCAAGGCCAAGAAAACGGCAAGCGCCGAAGCCATCGCCGGCAGGCGCCAGATCTTTCGTTGCATGGAGACAGCTCCCATTCAAAGTCCGTCGGGTGCCCCTCCTCACGAGCCGCTCGGGCGACAGGCCGGGGAGTTGGGGCGCTAAAACGGCACACGCCGAGCCGGGGAGCCCGGTTCGGCTTCGCGAAAAGCCAATTTCAGTGCGAGATACGTGCCATTCGCGCCCTGCCCCTGCTCGGGGGAAGGCGTGGCATCGTCAGGTGACGGGGTCCTTCCGGCGCGATTGGCGGCGCCGCTCGTAGTCCTCGGCGAGGATCCCGAGGGTCGAGACCTTGTTGCGCAAGGTGTTGCGGTGCACGCCGAGCGATCGCGCGGAACGGCAGAAGTTGCCGGCGTTGGATTTCAACGAGGCGAGAATAAACTGCCGCTCGAACTCGCGCCGCGCCTGTTCGAGTGTCACACCGCGACAAACGAGCTCGTCGACGATCTGAAACAGACGTCCATTGAGGTTCTGGTCGGCCACGGCAGCTCTCCCAACGCGTCGAGTAGAGACCGAGGAAGATACCACACAAGTCCCTCGAGCCCGACCAAAGAAGAAGGCCCGATCGAAGGCGCGCACTGCACGGTCGCGGCGCACGGGGCGAGTGTTCTAGACTCTGGCCCTTCGGCGGCAGCCGCGAGCGGCGAGCCCGGCGCAACCGGGCGCGCGACGCGCCGGCTCGCGGCCGTTTTCCTAACCGAGCGAACCCTGTTGTCCAACCGAGGAGATTGCGATGGCTGAGAGAAAGCCCAACGAGCAGTTCATGAAGCCGCTGAAGCCTTCGGACGCGCTCGCCGCGATCGTCGGCAGCGCCCCGCTGCCGCGCACCGAAGTCACCAAGAAGGTCTGGGACTACATCAAGAAGAACAACCTCCAGGATCCCGCCAACAAGCGCAACATCAACGCGGACGACAAGTTGAAGGCGGTCTTCGGCGGCAAGGCGACGGTCACGATGTTCGAGATGACCAAGCTGATCAACGTCCATCTGCACAAGGTGTAGGGCCGGCCTCCCGCGCGCGAAGCGGCGCGCCCGCCCGCGGCTGCGGGCGCGGCCGCTTCGGCAAGGTCCGCTCCCATCGACTCCGAGGGCTCAGAAGCTTTGGCGACCATCGGCACGCCGCTTCTCTGGGGCGGATTCCTGGCTCTCGTCCTCGCTCTGCTCGCGCTCGACCTGGGCGTCTTCAATCGCCGCGAGCGCCGGATCGAGATGCGCGAAGCGATCGTCTGGAGCATCGTCTGGACGCTTCTCGCCCTCGCCTTCAACGCCTGGATCTATCTGCGCTTCGGCCGCGCGCCCGGCCTCGAATTCCTCACCGCGTACATCATCGAGCGGTCGCTCAGCTTCGACAACCTGTTCGTCTTCATCGTCATCTTCAACTACTTCGCGGTGCCGGCCGAGCTGCACCATCGCGTGCTGTTCTGGGGCATCCTCGGGGCGCTCGTCGCGCGCGGCCTGTTCATCGGCCTCGGCGCGGCCCTCTTGTCGCGCTTCGAGTGGCTCGTCTACCTGTTCGGCGCGTTCCTCGCCTACACGGGCTTCAAGGTGCTGCGGGACCAGGAGACGCGGGTCCACCCGGAAAAGAACCCCGTGCTGCTCCTGTTCCGCCGCTTCGTCCGGATGACGTCGGACTACCGCGGCAAGAGCTTCCTCGTCAGCGAAGCGGGGCGGCTCTCCGCCACTCCGCTCCTCCTGGTGCTCCTGGTCATCGAGACCAGCGACGTGCTCTTCGCCGTCGATTCGATTCCGGCGGTCTTCGGCGTCACGCGCGACGCGTTCATCGCCTTCACCTCGAACATCTTCGCGATCCTCGGCCTGCGCGCTCTCTATTTCCTGCTCGCGAGCCTGATGCATCGCTTCGGCTACTTGAGCTACGGCCTGGGCCTGGTGCTGATCTTCATCGGCGTCAAGATGGTCGGCCACGACTGGTTCCAGATCCCGGTCGAGATCTCGCTCGGGATCGTGCTCGCGCTGCTCGCGGGCTCGATCGGGCTGTCGCTCTGGCGCGGCGAAGGCCGCGATCCTTCGGAGGCCCCATGAAACGACTCCGCCCGCTCGCCGCCGTCCTGTCCCTCGCCTTCTCGACCGCACCCTTGCCGGGCGCTTTCGAGCCGGCGCCGAGCGGGCGCGGCGGAGCCATCGCCTCGAACGACGCGCGGGCGACCGCGATCGGTCTCGAGATCTTGAAGGGCGGGGGCAACGCGGTCGACGCCGCGGTGGCGACCGCGCTCGCGCTCGCCGTGGTCTTTCCCGAAGCCGGAAACCTGGGCGGTGGCGGGTTCGCGGTGATCAAGAAGGGCGACGAGCTGCGGGCACTCGATTTTCGCGAGACCGCTCCGGCGGCGGCGACCCGCGGGATGTATCTCGACGAGCACGGCGCGCCGCGCCCCGGCGCCTCGACCGTCGGACCGCTCGCGACGGGAGTTCCCGGCTCGCCGGCGGGGCTCTGGGAGCTTCATCACCGGTTCGGCGCGCTGCCCTGGGCGCGGATCGTGGCGCCCGCCGAGCGCCTCGCGCGCGAGGGCTTCGCCGTCGATTCCCATCTGCACGCGAAGCTCGGCGAGCTGAAAAATCGCGCCGGAGTGGCCCGTTTCGCGGAGACCTCCGCGCGATGGCTGACTCGGGACGGCGCGCCGCTCCCGGTCGGCACGGTCGTCCGCTCCGAGGCTCTCGCGGCGACTCTCGCGGCCTATCGGGACCGGGGCCCCGAGGGGATCGTCTCGGGGCCGGCCGCCGCAGCGATCGAGGCGGCAGCGAAACGATACGGCGGCGTGCTCACCGCGTCCGACCTCGCGGCCTATCGTCCCGTCTGGCGCGAGCCGATCCGCTTCGAGGCCTTCGGCTGGCGCTTCGCGACCATGCCTCTCCCCTCGTCCGGCGGGTTGATCCTCGGCGAGACGTTCGGCCAGCTCGAACGGCTCGGGTGGCCGCAGCTGCCGCGCTTCGGCGCCGAGCGGGCGCACCTGCTCGTCGAGGCGTTCCGGCGCGCCTTTGCCGACCGCTACCTGCTGGGCGATCCGGCGAGCACCCGCGCGGACGTTTCCGAGCTGCTCGCTCCCGCCTGGCTCGACCGGCTCGCCGCCTCGATCGACCGCACGAAGGCCTCCGACTCGCGCCGGATCGCGGCCTGGCCCGGCGACGCCCCTCCGGCCGAGAAGCGCGACACGACGCACATCTCGGTCGTCGACGGAGAGGGCAACCTGGTGGCCTTGACGACGACCTTGAACGACCTCTTCGGCTGCGGCCTCTACGTGCCCGAGATCGGCTTCCTCAACAACGAGATGGACGATTTCGCGACGGCGCCGGGGCAACCGAACCTGTTCGGTCTGATCCAGGGGGAGGCGAACGCCGTCTCCCCGGGCCGGCGCATGCTCTCCTCGATGGCGCCGACGATCGCCTGGCGGGGCGAGGAGGCGATCGCGCTCGGCGGGCGCGGGGGATCGCGCATCCCGACCCACGTCGCGCAGGTGCTCCTGAACCTGATCGTCGACGGCGACCCGCTCGCCGCGGCGCTCGGCCGGGCGCGCCTGCACCACCAGTGGCTGCCCGACCGCATCGAAGTGGAGGCCGACACCTTTGCGCCCGAGACGCGCGCCGAGCTCGAGCGGCGCGGCCACACCGTCGAGGTGCCGCCAATCGACAAGCTGGCCCGGGTGTTCGCCGTCCATCGCCTGGCGGACGGACGCGTCGAGGCCGCCGGCGATCCGCGCGGACCGAACGGCTCCGCCGTGGTCGAGCCCGAACGGTGAGCGCCCGCGGGAAGGTCTTCGATCGCCCCGCGCCGATCATCGCGACCCAGAGGCATTCCGCCTCGATTCGATAGACTGGCGCCGCTTTTCGAGGCTCCAGGCGAGGACGAGCATGGCGAAGGTGTTGGTTCCCAAGGAACGCCGCCCGGGCGAGACGCGCGTCGCCGCGACGCCGGAGACGGTCAAGAAGATGGTCAAGGAGGGCCTGGCCGTCGCCGTCGAACGAGGCGCCGGGGACTCGGCTTTCTTCCCCGACGCGCAGTACGAGGCCGCGGGCGCGGCGGTCGTCGCGACGCCGGACTGGGCGGCGGCGGACGTCGTGCTCAAGGTCGGCCCGCTCGAAGCCGGAGAGGCGCTCCGATCCGGAGGCGTGCTGATCGCGTTCCTCGCGCCGCACCGCAACCTCGACATGGTCCGCCGGCTGGTCGAGGGCAACGCCAGCTCCCTGGCGCTCGAGCTGGTGCCGCGGATCACCCGCGCCCAGGGCATGGACGCGCTCTCCTCCCAGGCATCGATCGGCGGCTACAAGGCGGTCCTCCTCGCCGCCGTCCACCTGCCCAAGTACCTGCCGCTCCTGATGACCGCCGCCGGCACGATCAAGCCGGCGAAGGTGATCGTCATGGGGGCGGGCGTGGCCGGCCTGCAGGCGATCGGCACGGCGCGCCGGCTCGGCGCGGTGGTCGAGGTTTCGGACGTCCGGCCGGCGGTCAAGGAGCAGGTCGAGTCGCTCGGCGGCCGCTTCATCCAGCTGCCGATGCTCGAGGAGATGAGCGGCGAGGGCACCGGCGGCTACGCGCGCCAGATGGGCGAGGACTTCCTGGTCCGGCAGCGCGAGATCGTCCGCCAGCACCTGACCACCGCCGACGCGGCGATCACGACGGCGCTCGTCCCGGGCAAGCCGGCGCCCCTCCTCCTCACCCGCGACATGGTCGAGGCGATGCGCCCGGGCTCGGTGATCGTCGACCTGGCGATCGAGCAGGGCGGCAACTGCGAGCTTTCCGAGGCCGACCGCGAAATCGTCCACGACGGCGTCCGGATCCTCGCGCCCTCGAACCTGCCCGCCACGATGCCGCAGGACGCGAGCACCCTCTACGCGCGCAACGTCCTCGCGCTCCTCCTGCACATCGCGAAGAAGGGCGAGCTGGCGCTCGATCCCGAGGACGAGATCGTCCGCGGCACGCTGCTCACCCACGCCGGCCGGGTCGTCCACGGGCCGACGGCGGAGCTTCTGGTATCCGTCTGAGAGGGGCCGCGACCCCAGCCCGCCTGGAAAGTTGTCCCGATCGCCCCTTCAGGCTACACTTCCTGGACAAAGGGGATCTGTAACTGTCGTCATGGCGCGTCGCGGATTGGACTCCTTGAGGGCCCTTCTCCCTCCGCTTTCGGGGTCGGATGATCTTTGGCCGCAACGCGCCCCCGAGCCGAGCCCCGACGATTTCTCCCTCGACACCGCAGCGCTCCTCGAACGCCTGAACCGGGTCGAGGCCGTCCTCACCCGCGAGCGCCGCGAGCTCCCGGACCTGCTCGCCGAGATCCTCCGCGCGCTGCCCGAAACCTGGCGGCCGGCGATCGCCGCCGACCCGCGGTTCCACAGTTTCTGCTTGAGCGAGGCGCTGGTCCTCCGTTCGGAATCGGTCGGCGAAGGGAATCCGGCGACCGCCGGAGAGCTGGCCGCCCTCGCTCTCGAGATCGCCGGCCATCTCGATCCGGTCCGTCACGCGCCCGCCCTGGTCGAGGACTTGAAGGCCCGCGCCTGGGCGGCGCTCGGCGAGTCGCGCCGGCGCTCGGGCGACGCCGCCGGCGCCGAGCGCGCGCTGCGGGAGGGCGTGCAGCACCTTCTCCTGGGCACCGGCGACCTCCTCGTCGAGGCCCGCCTGCTCGAGTTCGAGGCCGACCTGCGCTTCGACGAAGGCTACCCGACCGAGGCCGACTCCCTGCTCCGTCAGGCGGCTTCGCGGTTGCGCCAGGCCCGCGAGACGCACCTGCTCGCCCGGCTGAACGCGAAGCGCCGAGACATCGCCGAGCGCATGCCGGCGGACCACCCGTTTTTCCGCATCATTCCCCGCTCGCGATTCTGAATCGCCCGCTCCGCCGCAGTTCGCGCTACGCTTCTTTCATCCTTCTGCCTTTTCGCGTTTGTGCGAGGTGAGAGATGGCGGCGGTGACCCTAGAGCCGGTGGCGCTGCATCACGCGCCTCTGATCCAGCCCTTGGCGGAGGATCCGGCGATCGGCGCGACGACCAATCTGCCCGAGCCCTATCCTCCGGACGGGGCGGAAGCGTTCGTCCGCGCGGCGCTCGAGAAGCGCGCATCGGGCGAAGAGCACATCTTCGTCGTCCTCGCGGACGGGCGGCTCGTCGGCATCTGCGGTCTGTTGGGGATCGGCGGCGAGGCGGCGGGGGCGGAGCTCGGATACTGGATCGGCCGGCCCTACTGGGGGCACGGTTACGCGACCGCCGCGGCTCGGCTCGCGGTCGCCTTCGCGTTCCATGAGCTCGGCGCCGAGCGGCTGCGCGCCATGTGCTTGGACACCAACGCCGCCTCCTGGCGGGTGCTCGAAAAGGTCGGTTTTCGCTTCACCGGCTACGGCCGCAACCTGCACCCGAAATGGCCGGAGACGGCGCGCTTCGCCCAGTTCGAGATGCCGCGCAGCGCCTGGCGCGAGACCTGATCGGACTCAAGGTCCGGGCTCGGTCGGTCCGCGGGGCTCCTCGCGGCGGCGCACCGAGAGGACCTTTTCGACCTCCGCCACCAGCTCTCCCTGCTCGTCGAGGATTCGGGCGACGAGCACCGGCTCGACCTTGCCGTCCCGGTCCGCGGCGGCGCGGATCTCCGCGATCCGTTCGGGCGGAATCTCGAAGTGCGCCCGCACGGCCCCCCGGCCCGGCCGGCGGAAGCGGATCGTCGCGGCCTTGTCCCAGACGAGGTAGCCGGGGCCGAGCGCTTCGATCAGGATGAGCATGTAGAAGGGATCGCACATCGAATAGAGCGAGCCGCCGAACTGGGTTCCGACGTAGTTGCGGTTCCAGAACGCGAGCTTCATCCGGACGTCGAACGACGACAGATCGGCGCCCGGCCGGACGCGCACTCCCGCGCCCAGGAACGGCGGGTAGAGGTTCATCAGGCGGAGCAGCCAGGAGCGGCTGCGACGGCGAGGTTTGGCTTCGCTCATGGTCGTGCGCCTTCGCGGCGGACGCCAAGTCTTCACCGGTTGGCCGGTTCCAGGCAAGCGAGCCGAAAAAAACCGCGCAGGACGACGAGCGGGCCGTGCGGGCGATCTCCCGGCGCGTACGGCGCCTGCGCGTCCGAAACGGCCGCTGGCGGCTCGCTCCCGCCGCCAGGAGTCCGAAGAGGTCGCGGTGCGTCCGATCTCCGCGGTATGCGTCCGATGTCTGGAAGTTGCGTCCGAATTCGCGAGCCTGCGTCCGATCTCCGGGATTCACGTCCGATGTCCGGAGCGTGCGTCCGATGTCTGGAGGATACGTCTCGGGAAGTCACCGTGCGTCCGATGCCCGCGGTATGCGTCCGATCTCTGCGTCCCGCGTCCGATCTTTGGAAATGCCGTCCGGCCTCCGGACCACCGCGGTCAGCTTCGCGCCCGATCGAGTGCTCTCTCGAACGGACGCAAGTTTTCACCGGTCGGCTGGTTCCAGGCAAGCGAGGAGCTCTCGAATGCCTGCCGCCGCCTCAACCTCCATCCATTTTGTGCGCCGCGCCCGGTTGCCGTGGCGGGCGGCGGGGCTCACCGAGCGCCAGGCCGCCGCGCATCTGTTGTCCCGATTGACGTTCGGCGCGCGCCCCGGCGACGTCGAGCGCGTTCTCGACCTCGGCCTGGAACGCTGGCTCGATCGCCAGCTCGCCGCCGAATGGGCGGAGCCGGTCCTCGCCGCGCGCGGCCGGAGCCTCGCCGCCCTCTCGCTCTCCGGTCCCGAGATCGCCCGGCGCTATCCGCGTCCCGCCCTCCTGCTCGCGGCGGCGCGCCGGGCCGGGATCGTGCCGGCCAAAGGGAAAGAATCCGGCACCGACCGGCGCGGCCAGCGAACCGCGGCCCTCCGCTGGGCTCGCGAACAGGGCTACGAGGCGCAGAGTGAGCTCGTCCGCGAGCTGCTCGCCTGGAAGCTCTGGCGCACGGTCCTGGCCGAGAATCAGCTCGCCGAGGTCCTCGCCGATTTCTGGTTCAACCATTTCAACGTCTCGCTGACGAATCGGCAAGCGCGCGGCTACGTCTTCGCCTACGAGCGGGATGCCATCCGGCCGCATGCCCTGGGCCGCTTCCGCGATCTGCTGGGCGCCACCGCGCACCACCCGGCGATGCTGCTCTACCTCGACAACGCGCGGTCGACCGCGAACGCCGGAGCGCCGACGACCCTCGCCCTCGAGCTGACGCGGCGCGCGCCCTCCCGCTTTGGCGACGCGAACCCCGGCCGCCGATTCGGAGCCTACGCACGCCCTGCGGACCTGAATCGGAAGCGCTCGAGCGGGCTCAACGAGAATTACGGACGCGAGCTGCTGGAGCTGCATACCCTGGGAGTCGATGGCGGCTACGGGCAGGAGGACGTGATCGCGGTCGCCCGGGCCTTTACCGGTTGGACGGTCGTTCCCCCGTTCGAGCGCGCGCGCGGCGGTGACCGGCTGGCCCGGTTGGGTGGCCGAAACGGCCACTTCGACGAGGCTCGCCAGGGCGGGCTCGGTTTCGTTCGGGACGGTGATTTTCTCTTTCGCGCCGACGCGCACGATGCCGGGGAGAAAACGATCCTCGGCCACCGATGGCCCGCCGGACGGGGGATCGAGGACGGCGAGGAGGTGCTCGACCTGCTCGCGGAACACTCGAAGACCGCCGAGCGGCTGGCGACCAAGATCGCCGCCCGATTCGTCGCCGACCGGCCGCCTTCGACCCTTGTGGCGCGGCTCGCGAAGACGTTTCGCGACAGCCGGGGCGACGTGCGGAGCGTCGTCTCCGATCTCGTCTCCTCCCCGGAGTTCTGGGATCCGGAGGCGCGGTCCGCGAAGATCAAGTCGCCGCTCGAGCTGGCCGCTTCCGCCCTGCGCGCTCTCGAAGCCAGCCTGATCGAGCCGGAGAGTACCGCCGCCGAGATCGCGCGGATGGGCCAGAGCCTCTACGCCTACCAGGCGCCGACCGGGTATCCCGATCGCGCCCAAGAGTGGGTCAACACCGGCTCGCTGCTCGCGCGGATGAACTTCGGCCTCGAGGTCGCGGCCGATCGGGTGCCGGGCGTCATCGTCGATCTCGATCGGGTGTTCGGCGAGCGCGAGCCGGCGTCCCTCGCGGAAGCGCTCCGCGCCGCCGCGGCGCACCTCCTCCCGGAGCGGGACGCCGAGGCGACCGCGCGCCTGCTCGAGCCTCTGCTGGCCGCCCCCGGCCTCGCGGCCCGCGTCCGCAAGGAAGCGCCGCCCCATCCCACCTCCGGCCCCGAGGACACCGAAGCGGATTTCTTCGCGGCGTCTTCCTCGCCCTCCCCGACCCCCTCCGCCGCCGGTCGAGCAGAGGCCGGTTCGCCCCTGGCGGAAGCGGTCGGATGGATCCTCGGCTCGCCCGAGTTCCAGCGCCGCTAGATCGCCGGCACAGGAGATCGAAGTCATGTGGACCCGCAGAACGTTCCTGAAGACCGGCGGACTGGCGCTCGTGACCTTCGGCGCCGGGCCGGCCTTTCTCGCCCGCGCCGCGGCGGCGACCTCCGGAAGCGGCGGCCGGCGCCGCACCCTGGTCGCGATCTTCCAGCGCGGAGCGATGGACGGCCTGATGGCCGTGCCGCCGCTCGGCTCGCCGGAGCTTTCGAGCCTCCGCCCGCGGCTCGGCATGAGCGCAGCCCGCACGGCGGGCGAAGAGGCCGTGATCGATCTCGGCGTCGGTTTCGGGCTGCACCCGGCCTTCGCGCCGCTCGCGCCCTGGTTTCGAGAAGGCCAGCTCGCGATCGTTCACGCGGTCGGCTCGCCCGATCCGACCCGCTCGCATTTCGATGCCCAGGACTACATGGAGGCCGGCACCCCCGGCCGCAAGGGAACGCCGTCGGGCTGGCTCAACCGGGCGGTCGCGCTCGCCCCCGCCGCGGCGTCGAGCCCGTTCCGCGCCATGGCGCTCACGCCCGCCCTGCCGCGCTCCCTCTATGGCGACGCTCCCGCGCTCGCGGTCGCCGATCTCGCCGCGTTCCGTCTGCAATCGCCCGGCGCCGTGGCGGCGGCGACCTCCGGCGAGGGCTTCGAAGCGCTCTACGAGGCCACCGCGCAGCGCCTGCTCCGGGATGCCGGAAACGAGACCTTCGAGGCGGCCGAGCGCCTGCGCGCTCTGGACGTCGAGCGCTACCGTCCCGCCTCCGGCGCGAGCTATCCCGCGGGGCCGCTCGGCAAGGCGCTGCGCCAGATCGCGCAGCTGATCAAGGCCGACGTCGGGCTCGAGGTGGCCTTCGCCGAATCGACCGGCTGGGACACGCACGTCCAGCAGGGGACGACGCAGGGCGCCTTCGCGCGCGCCGGGCGCGAGCTCGCGACGGCGATCGACGCCTTCTGGACCGATCTCGGCGAACGCCGCGCCGACGTCGTCCTCTCGACCATGACCGAGTTCGGCCGGACGGCGCGCGAGAACGGCTCGGGCGGTACCGACCATGGCCACGGCTCGTGCCTGTTCGTGCTCGGCGAGAACGCGATCGGGGGTAAGGTCCACGGCACCTTTCCCGGACTCGCGCCGGAGTCCCTCTTCGAGGGGCGAGACCTCGCCGTCACGACCGATTTTCGGAGCGTGTTCGCGGAGCTCGCCGCCGGCCACCTGGGCGTCGCGGACCCGAAGGCCCTCTTTCCGGGTTGGTCGGGAGCCCGCCTCCCGCTCCTTCGCCGCGCCTGAGGCTACCCGTCCGGCTCGATCGCGGCGAGCGCTCGGCCGCGGCGCGCGAAACGCGGCAGCCGGATCGCGGCGCGCATCCAGCCGGCCGGTATGCCCACCGAGCGCGCCCCCTCGGCGGCGAGGAGCGAGCGGGCGAGATCCTCGAGATCCCGGAAGAGCAGCCGCGGCAGCCGCGCCCAGTAACCGCCTCCGAGCAGGCGGGCGAGCGCGAGGTGGCGATTGCCATAGACGAGCCGCCAGCGCGCCGCACCGGCCGTGGTCGAGCCCGCGTGACGGGCGCGCGCCGAGGGCACCCAACCGGCGCGAAAGCCCATCGCCCGCAGGCGCCCGGCGAGGTCGACGTCCTCGTAATACGAGCCGAGGTCGGGGTCGAAGAACCGGCCGGGCGCGAGCGCCGCGCGGTCGAGCGCGCTCCGGCGATAGAGAGCCGCGGTCGCCGAGACGCCCCAGATCTCCCGCCCGGGCCCCGGCGGATCGGGCGCCGGCTCGCCGGTTCCGATCTGCACCGCCTGGAGATCGCGGTTCCAGGCGATGCCGCAACCGTCGAGGAGATCCGGTCGATCGAGCCGCAGGTTCGCCCCCTGCACCGCCGCGAGCTCGGGATCGCCGTCGAGAGCCGCACCGAGTCGCGCCGCCCACTCGGGCTCGACGATCGCATCGTCGTTGACCGTCGCGACGTAAAGCGAGCGCGTCGAGGCGATTCCGAGGTTCGTTCCGGCGGCGAACCCCAGATTGCGCCCGGGGCGGAGCACGCGGTCGGCGAGCCCCTCCGGAAGCGCCACCGGGCGCTCGGCCTGGTCGACGACGAGGATCTCGATCGGCTCGGCCCCGGCCCGGAGCGCGCGCAGGCAGGCCGCCAGGTGGCGGCTCCGGCCGAGCGTCGGGATCACCGCCGCGATGCGCTTTTCGCTCATTGCCAATCGAGCGTCGCCCGATCGAAGAGCATGCCGTTCGCCATCTGGCCGGACGGCAGGGGCGGGTTCGGGGGCGGCAGGGAAATCGTCAGAGGCGCCCCGGCCGGCCAGTCGACGGGGCCGATCTCGATCGACTCCCAGACCCTTTCGCGGTCAAAGCGCCGCGTCGCGATCGGCAGGCCGCCGGCGAGGATCCGCACCTCGAGGGTTCCGGGATGATGGCGCACGAAATACCCTTCGAGCGTCAGCCGGAGGCGCCGGCCGCCGGCCGCCACCGGCGCTTC
>DATMZM010000220.1:0-4580 GCA_035607445.1 Thermoanaerobaculia bacterium
CCTTCGAGCCAGACCGGCGGGCAGAGGCGGAGGAGGAGCCAGGCCGGGCAGGGGAGGGCGGGCAGGATCCAGTAGACCGGGGCCCAGAAGAGATCGACCAGCAGGAGATCGGGCGCGAACGCGTGAAGGCGCGCGGCCAGAGGGCTCGCCGGGGCCAGAAAGCGGTCGCCGTAGCTGCGGTCGCCCTGGACCGCGATCTCTTCGACCTCGGGGATCGTGCGCGCCACTGGAAAGGGGAGGGGCGGGCCGAAGATCCGGAAGCTGCCGCGGAAGCCGGCGCGCAGGAGCCCGCGCCGGATCGCGAGAGCGCGCACGAGATGGCCGGCGCCGATGTTGCCCGCGGTGAAGTAGGCGATGTTCACGTTCGTTCCGGGAAGCGCCCGCGGCCGGGCAGGGGGGCCGTATGTTATCCTTCTTGGTCTGCCGCACCGCGGCACCCTCCGATTCCGCCGGGCTCTCCCCGCGCGACATCCTGGAATTCCCGATCGATTCGCTCGATCCGACTCTCCTCAGAGGAGACGACTGCGTGAGCCGCGACCCGAAACCGACCGCCCGCCGCGAGGACGTTCGCAACCTCGCCATCATCGCCCACGTCGACCATGGCAAGACCACCCTGGTCGACGCCATGCTCTGGCAGAGCGGCATCTTCGGTGCTCACGAGCACGTCGTCGAGAGGGTCATGGATTCGAACGACCTCGAGCGCGAGCGCGGGATCACCATCCTGGCCAAGAACACCGCGATCATGTTCCGCGGCACCAAGATCAACATCGTCGACACCCCGGGGCACGCCGATTTCGGCGGCGAGGTCGAGCGGACGCTCAAGATGGTCGACGGCGTGCTCCTCCTGGTCGACGCGAGCGAGGGACCGCTGCCGCAGACGCGCTTCGTGCTCAAGAAGGCTCTCGAGGCGGGGCTCGCGCCGATCGTTGTGATCAACAAGATCGACCGCCCGGACGCCCGCGCGCCCGAGGTCCTGAACGAGGTCTACGACCTGTTCATCGACCTCGACGCGAACGAGGATCAGCTCGAGTTCCCGGTTCTCTACTGCAACGCCCGCGCGGGCCGCTGCCGGTTGACGGCCGACGGCGAGGAGACGACGCTCCAGCCGCTCTTCGAGGAGATCATCCGCACGGTGCCGGTGCCGCTCTACAACCCGGAAACGCCGCTCCAGATGCTCGTCGTCACCCTCGATTACGACGATTACGTCGGCCGGCTCGCGATCGGGCGCATCTTCAATGGCCGGATGCGCAAGTCCCAGGAGGTCGCGCTCTGCGAGCTCGACGGTAAGATCTCGCCGGGCAAGGTGGCGCAGCTCTACGGCTACGAGGGGCTGAAGCGGATCGAGATCGCGGAGGCCGGGCCGGGCGACATCGTGGCGATCGCCGGGCTCGATCCGGTGTCGATCGGCGAGACGGTCGCCGACCGCGAGGATCCGCGCCCGCTGCCCGCGATCCACGTCGACGAGCCGACGATCGCGATGGTCTTTTCGATCAACGACTCGCCGTTCGCCGGCCGCGACGGCAAGCACGTCACCTCGAGGAAGCTCAAGGAGCGGCTCGACAAGGAGCTGCTGACGAACGTCTCGATCCGGGTCGAGCCGGGCGACACGCCGGACGTCTTCCAAGTCTCCGGGCGCGGCGAGCTGCAGCTCGCGATCCTGATCGAGATGATGCGGCGCGAGGGCTACGAGCTCGCGGTCGGCAAGCCCGAGGTGCTGACCCGCCGGATCGACGAGCAGCTCCACGAGCCGATGGAGCACCTGGTCATCGACTGCCCGGAGGAGTCGATCGGCGTCGTCACCCAGAAGGTCGGCCAGAGGAAGGGCCGGATGATGAAGATGGTCAACCACGGCTCGGGGCGCGTGCGCATCGAGTTCCGCATCCCGTCCCGCGGCCTGATCGGCTTCCGCTCCGAGTTCCTGACCGACACCCGGGGCGCCGGCATCATGAACCACCTGTTCGACGGCTGGGCGCCCTGGCAGGGCGAGATCGAGCACCGCGCGACGGGGGTCCTGATCGCCGACCGGGCGGGGCGCGCGACCGCCTACGCGATCGAGCACCTGCAGCCGCGCGGCGTCCTCTTCGTCGCCCCGACCGACGAGACCTACGAAGGGATGGTCGTCGGCGAGCACAGCCGCGCCAACGATCTGGACGTCAACGTCGTGCGCGAGAAGAAGCTGACCAACATGCGCGCCTCGGGCTCCGAGGAGCTGGTCCGGCTGGTGCCGCCGCGGGTGATGAACCTCGAGCAGGCGCTCGAGTTCATCCGCGAGGACGAGCTGGTCGAGGTGACGCCGAAGGCGTTCCGGTTGCGAAAGCGCATCCTGGCCGCCAATCGCCGCAAATAAGATGGCTGGATTCCCGTGCCTCCGGGAGCCCTCCGCTCGACTATACTCGCGCGAGCCGTGAATGACTTGCGCTCGGCGGGATTCGTCCCGGGTGGGCGCTTTTGCTTGCGATCGACCCAGGAGGCCCGCCATGAAAAAGTCTGCGTTCGCCCTGTTCGCGGTGGCCCTGCTCACGAGCGGCACCGCGGCCCGCGCCGTGATCTGCACCATCGATCAGGTTCCGGCGGCGACCTTGCTGCTGCCCCACTTCGAGGTCGATTTGGACGACCTCTGGGGCGTCAACACCCTGTTTTCGATCAACAACGCCTCGGCCTCGGCGGTGCTCGCCCACGTCGTGCTCTGGAGCGACCTCTCGGTGCCGACGTTCGACTTCAACATCTACCTGACCGGCTACGACATCCAGACCGTCAGCGTCCGCGACATCTTCGCGGGCACGGTGCCGCGGACGGCGTCCGCCGGCCAGGATCCGGGGGATACGATCAGCCCGAAGGGCCTGTTCTCGCAGGACATCAACTTCGCGAGCTGCTCGGGCCAGCTGCCGCCGCCGCCGGTCCCGCCCGCGTTCGTCACCCACTTGCGCGCGGCCCACACGGGCCAGTTCTCGAGCATCCTCGGCGGTTGCGCCGGGCGCGACCTCGGCGATCACATCGCCCGCGGCTACATCACCATCGACACGGTCAACAACTGCACGCTGCGGTTCCCGGGCGACGCCGGCTACTTCGCCTCGGGCGGCAACGGCGACGCGACGAACCAGAACGTCCTCTGGGGCGACTACTTCTTCGTCCGGGACCGCGAGAACGCCGCCGAGGGCGACACCCTGGTCCACGTCGAGGCGTCGGCCACGAACCCGGAGACGTCGACCCCCGGCCAGTACACCTTCTACGGCCGCTACGTCTCCTGGAGCGCCGCGGACAACCGCGAGCCGCTCGCGACCACGTTCGCCGCGCGCTTCGTCAACGGCGGAACCTTCGACGGCGGCACCGATTACACCGTCTGGCGCGATTCGAAGGTGGACCAGACGGCGTTCAAGTGCGGGACCCTGCCGTCATGGTACCCGCTGGGCACCGAGGCGATCGTGATCTTCGACGAGCAGGAGCATCCGGAGGTCCAGGAGGTACCGCCGTTCTCGCCGCCGCCGCCGGGCGACTTCCTGATTCCGTTCCCGGCCGAGGCGCAGCGGGTCGCGGTCGACAGCGACGCCTTGCCGACCTCGTTCGATTTCGGTTGGATGGACCTGAACCTCAATACGGGCGTCGTGCCGGCGGGGCCCAATCCGCCGGAGGATCAGTTCGCCGCCCAGGCCTGGGTCTCGGTCCTGATGGAGGCGAGCGGCCGGTTCGGCGTCGGATTCGACGCGGTCCAGCTCGACAGCGCCTGCACGACCCTGCACGATGCTCCGAGCGCTCCCTGAGGCTTCGGGGAGAGGCGCGATGAACGGGGGACCTCATGATCGTCGGGGCGGCTCACCGGCACAGCGAATTGTGCTATCGTTCCGCCGACTTCCGGGATCCGAACGGCTTGCTTCCGCCCCGCGGAATCAGGCGCAAGCGTTTTCGAGAGAGAAATGGGACTACTGAAAAAAGGAGGGACGGAATGAAGAGAGCGGCCGTCTGGATGATCTTGGGTCTCGCGGTGCTGCTGGCGCCCCCGGCTCAAGCCTTGATCTGCACCATCGACCAGGTACCGGCGGCGACCCTGCTGCTGCCGTACTTCGAGGTGGATCTGAACGATCCGAACGGGATCAACACCCTGTTCTCGATCAACAACGCCTCGGCGACGGCGATCCTCGCCCACGTCGTCCTCTGGTCGGACCTGTCGGTCCCGACCTTCGACTTCAACGTCTACCTGACCGGTTACGACGTCCAGACCATCAGCATCCGCGACATCTTCAACGGCACGGCCCCGCGGACGGCCTCGGCGGGTCAGGATCCGGGCGACGCGATCAGCCCGAAGGGCATTTTCTCGCAGGACATCAACTTCGCGAGCTGCGCCGGCCAGCTGCCGCCGCCGCCGATCCCGGCAGCGTTCGTCACCCACTTGCGGGCGGCGCACACCGGCCTGTTCTCGTCGATCCTGAACGGCTGCGCCGGTCGGGCCTTCGGCGACAACATCGCGCGCGGCTACATCACGGTCGACACGGTGAACAACTGCACGCTCCGGTTCCCGGGCGACGCCGGCTACTTCGTCTCGGGTGGCGGCGGCGACGCGACGAACCAGAACGTGCTGTGGGGCG
>DATMZM010000309.1:0-2550 GCA_035607445.1 Thermoanaerobaculia bacterium
CGGCTGGGCCTTCCTCGATTTGAACGCCAACGTGCCCGCGGCGGGAGCGAACCCGCCCGAGGACCCCGCGGCCGGCCAGGCCTGGGTCTCGACCGTGATGACCGGAACCGGCCGCTTCGGCATCGGCTTCGACGCGATCCACTTGGACAGCGCCTGCACCCCGAGCCACGCGGTGCTCGGCCCGCCGTAGGGCGCGGGGCCCCTCGACATCGACGCCTCCCCACCGCCCGGCTCGCCGGGCGGTTCGCTTTTTCGGGGCTCGGTCTTCGCGATGCGTTTCTACGAAAGTAAGTATTGCAAGCCGCAGCGACTCATGCTATGAAAGCAAAAATCGTCTCTGGCTCTGTCCGTGCGGAAGGTTTCCGCGACCCAAATATGTCTCACTAGCAATACATTGGGACCTGGAGGGAGGCTGGACATGCGCAAACCTGGGATCCTGGCCGCGGTCCTCGCGCTCGCGGCGCTCCTCGCCGCGCCGCTTCAGGCGGGGATCTGCGTCATGGACGACGTGCCCGCGGCGACGCTCCTCTTGCCCTACTTCGAGGTCGACCTCGACCACCCGAGCGGGATCAGCACGCTGCTTTCGATCAACAACGCGGGCTCCGCCGCGGTCGTCGCCCACGTCGTGCTGTGGACCGACCTGTCGGTCGCGACGCTCGCCTTCGACGTCTACCTGACCGGTTACGACGTCCAGACGATCAACCTCCGCGACCTGTTCGACGGCGTCCTGCCGCGGACCGCTTCCCTCGGCCAGGATCCGACCGACCAGATCAGCCCGGGAGGGAGCTTCTCGCAGGACGTCGACTTCGACAGCTGCGACGGCCTCCTGCCGCCCCCGACGCCCTCGGCCTTCTTCGTCACCGGCCTGCGCCGCGCGCACACCGGCAAGTTCTCGGCGAACCTCAACAACTGCGGCGGCCGCAATTTCGGCGACGAGATCGCCCGCGGATTCGTCACGGTCGACGCGATGAACCGGTGCACGGTCCGGGTCCCCGGCGACCCGGGTTACTTCGCGCCGGGAGGCACCGGCGACGCGTCGAACAAGAACGTCCTGTGGGGCGACACCTTCTACCTCGACTCGACGGGCGGCGTCGCCGAGGGCGAGACGCTGATCCACATCGAGGCCTCGAACAAGAACCCGGAGACCTCGTCCCCGGGCCAGAACACCTTCTACGGCCGCCACGTCGGCTGGACCGCGGCCGACCAGCGCGAGCCGCTCGCGAGCCACTTCCTGTCCCGCTATTACGCGCAGGACTCGTTCGCCCTCACGGACCTCGTGGTCTGGCGCGACCCGAAGGTGAACCAGGGCCCCTTCCCGTGCGGCGTCCTGCCCTCCTGGTACCCGCTCGGGCAGGAACAGATCGTGGTCTTCGACGACAAGGAAACCGTCGTCGTGTTCGCCGGCGTGCCCAACCAGCCTCCCCCTTTCTCGGCGGCGGCCCAGAGGACGCGGGT
Source organism: Thermoanaerobaculia bacterium (assembly GCA_035607445.1). Lineage (GTDB taxonomy): Bacteria > Acidobacteriota > Thermoanaerobaculia > Multivoradales > UBA5704 > DASYKS01. The sequence goes on from DATMZM010000309.1 coordinate 1,456, forward strand.
CGGCGGCGCGAGCTTCCCGGTGCCGTTCGCTTTCGGCTGGGTCGCTCTCGATCTCAACGCGACGGTTCCGGCCGCCGGACCGAACCCGCCCGAGGATCCCGCCGCCGCGCAAGCCTGGGTGATGACGCTCATCTCGGCCACGGGCGGCGGCAGACCGCTCGGCCTCGGCTACGACGCGATCCACTCGGACAGCGCCTGCACCCCGAGCCACGCCCAGCTCGGGCCGCCCTGAGGCCGCCCTCAGGCACCGCCCCGCGCCGCGAAGCCCCGACATCGCCATCCAGGCTCCTTTTGAGGGAGGCTCGACATGCGCAGCTCGCACACCGCAACAATCCTCGTCTCGGCGGCGCTCTTCGCCGCCCCGCCCCTTCGTCCGGCGATCTGCTTCGTCGACGACGTCCCGGCGGCGACCCTCCTCCTGCCGTATTTCGAGGTCGACGTGGACGACCCGAACGGGATCAACACCTTGATGTCGATCAACAACGCGTCCGCCGACGGGGTGCTCGCCCAGGTCGCGCTCTGGACCGACCTCGGGGTCGCCACCTTCAACTTCTCGGTCTACCTGACCGGCTACGACGTCCAGGTGATCAGCCTGCGCGACATCTTCAGGGGGGCCGCGCCGCGCACCGCGTCGGCCGGCCAGGACCCGAGCGACACGATCAGCCCGAAAGGCGCCTTCTCGCTCGACGTCGACTTCCCGAGCTGCGCGGGCCAGCTGCCGCCGCCCCCGATCCCGGGGAGCTTCGTGACCCACCTGCGCGCCGCGCACAGCGGGCAGTTCTCCTCGATCCTGAACGGCTGCACGGGCAGGAACTTGGGCGACGGGATCTTCCGCGGCTACGTCACGGTCGACGTCATGAACCGGTGCAGCCTCATGTTCCCCGGCGATCCGGGCTACTTCGCGGCGGGGGGCACCGGCGACGCGTCGAATCGCAACGTCCTCTGGGGAGACTACTACTACATCGATTCGAACCTCGGCATCTCCCAGGGCGACACCCTGGTCCACATCGAGGCGTCGTTCAAGAACCCCGAGACGTCGAGCCCCGGCCAGCAGACGTTCTACGGCCGCTTCGTCAACTGGAGCGCGATCGACAA
>DATMZM010000171.1:0-6188 GCA_035607445.1 Thermoanaerobaculia bacterium
TGCCCGTCGTGAGCCCGATCTCGGCCGATGCCACGGGCGCGGTGCTCAACATCAACGCGGACACCGTGGCGGCGCGGATCGCCATCGCGCTCGGCGCCGAGAAGCTCATCCTGCTCACGGGAGCGCCCGGCATCCTCGAAAACGAGAGCGATCGCGCGTCGCGCGTCTCCTACACCGACCTCGCGGGGCTCGCCGACCTCGAACGGCGGGGCGCCCTCGGAGGCGGCATGCGGCCGAAGGTCGCGGCCATCGAATCGGCCCTCCAGGGAGGGGTCCGGCGCGTCCACGTGCTCTCGCAGTCGGCGCCGGACGGCCTGCTGCGCGAGATCTTCACGAACGAGGGGAGCGGCACCCTGGTCGTCGCGGACGTCCACGCCTTGACCCCCGAGGAGCTCGCGGCGGGTCCCGCCGCCGCCCGGGCATGACCGAGCCGCAGCCCCTCCCGTGCGCGAGGGAGATCCTCGCGCTCCACCGCGAGGCGGTCGCGATGCCGTCGGTCTCGGGCGAGGAGGGTCCGCTCGCCGACCGGCTCGCCGGTTGGCTTGCGGAGCGGGGCGCCCGGCCGGCTCGGCTCGGCAACAGCCTCCTCGCCGTCTGGCCGGGGCCGACGCCGGACGCGCCGCTCGTCCTGCTCGATACGCATCTCGACACGGTTCCCCCGGCGCCCGGGTGGACGCGCGACCCCTTCGCGGCGGAGGCCGTCGACGGCTGGGTCTACGGGCTCGGCGCGAACGACGCGAAGGCCTCGGTCGCCGCGATGTGCGCCGCGTTCGTCGCCTGGAAGGATCGGCCCCTGCCGTTCTCTCTCGGTCTCGCTCTCGTCGAGCAGGAGGAGACGAAGGGCCTGGGCACCGAGCGGGTGCTGGCCGAGATCGCACGGCGCGAAATTTCGATTGCGGGCGCGATCGTCGGCGAGCCGACGGGCCTCGACGTCGCGATCGCCCAGAAGGGCTTGCTCGCAATCGAGCTGATCGCCCGCGGCGAGGCTTGCCATGCAGCCCACGCCGCGGCGCTCGGCGCCAAGAACGCCGCGCGCGAGATCGCCCGCGATCTCCTCGCCCTCGAAGCTCTCGATTTCGGCACGCCCCATCCGCAGCTCGGGGCGATCACGGCGGAGCCCACGATGCTGCGCGCGGGCACGGCGAAGAACGTCGTGCCGGGCGAGGCCCGCGCGGTGCTCGACGTCCGGACGACGCCATCGCTCGATCACGGACAGATCGCCGCGCGCATCGCCGGAGCGGTCGCCGCGGAGGTGGTGGTCCTCTCGGACCGGCTCCGCCCGCGCGAGACGCCCGACGGCTCGCCGCTCGTCGCCGCGGCCCTGGCCGCCCGGCCGGAAGCGCGCTGCTACGGCTCTCCCACCCTCTCCGACTGGGCGCTGATCGCGGCGCCGGCGATCAAGGTCGGCCCGGGCACGTCGTCGCGCTCGCATCGCCCGGACGAGCACGTGCTCGAAGAGGAGATCCTCGCCGGGGCGAGGTTCTACGCCGATCTGATCGCGGTGCTCGCGAGGGGAGCCTAGTAGGGAGGAGACCATGGCGCGACTCTGGGACAAGGGGGGAGACCTCGACGAGCGGGTCCTCCGCTATACGGCGGGGGAGGACCATGCTCTCGACGCGCGGCTCGTGCCGTACGACGTCCGGGCCTCGATCGCGCACGCCGAGATGCTCGCCGAAGGCGGGCTCCTGGCGGGCGAAGACCTCGCGGCGATCCGGCAAGGGCTCGCGGATCTCGCGGCCGAGCACGCGCGCGGCGCCTGGCGGATCGAGCTGGCCGAAGAGGACGTCCATACCGCGCTCGAAGCGCGCCTGACCGCGCGCATCGGCGCCGCGGGCGGGCGCCTCCACCTCGGGCGCTCGCGCAACGACCAGGTGGTGGCGGCCCTCCGCCTCTACCTGCGCGATGCGGTGTCCGATCTCGCGACGGGCGCTCGCTCGGTGGCCGCCGCGCTCGACGATCTCGCACGCCGCCATGCGGGGGTGCCGCTCCCGGGGTACACGCACGGCCAGCCGGCCATGCCCAGCTCCGTGCCGCTCTGGGCGGGAGGGTTCGCCGCGGAGCTGCGCGACGACGCGGAGGGGCTCGAAGGTGTCAACCGGCGGATCGGGAAGAACCCTCTCGGCTCGGCCGCGGGCTACGGCGTGCCGCTCTTGGCCGTCGATCGCGAATCGACGCGCGCGAAGCTCGAGTTTCGCGAGGTCCACGAGCCGGTGACCGCGGTCCAGCTCTCGCGCGGCAAGGCCGAGGCCCAAGTGCTGCTCGAGATCGCGCTTCTGCTCCAGGATTGCGGCCGGCTCGCCGCCGACCTGGTGCTCTTTTCGATGCGGGAGCTCGGCTTCGTCTCGCTCCCGGACGAGATGACGACCGGCTCGTCGATCATGCCGCAGAAGCGCAATCCGGACGCCTTCGAGATCGTCCGCGGCCGGAGCTCGGCAGGGCTCGCCGGTCTCGTCGAGACGCTCGCGATCACCGCCAAGCTACCGTCCGGCTATCACCGCGACCTCCAACTGCTCAAGGCCCCGCTCTTCCGCGGCATCGACCTCGCGCTGGAGACCACGGCGCTCCTCGCGCATGCGCTCTCGGGCGTCCGCTTCCATCCGGAGAAGATCCGTCTCGCCCCCGAGCTGTACGCCGCGGAGCAAGCTTACCGGCTGGTGCTCGAGGAGGGGATTCCCTTCCGGGAGGCGTATCGGCGGGTGGTGGCGGAGAGAAAGCGGGGCTGAGAGGCCAGAAAAAAAGCCCGGGGCTCGCCGTCGAGACGAGCCCCGGGCGGGTCAGACGACGACCCGGACTACGAAGTTCCGGGCGGACGGTGACGGGGCTTGTTCGGTTTGCCGCCACCCTGATCCGGCCGACCGCCCGGCCGAGCGCCCTGGTTCGGCCGATTTGGTCGGGGCCGATCCACGTTGCCATGGGGCCTCGGCTCGGGCCTCGGCCGGAGCTCGTTCGCGGGCGGACGTTCCTGATGCCGCGGCCGGTTCATCTGCTCGGGCTTCGGCTGACCGTAGGGCCTCGCTCCCGGGTTGTCCTGGGGCGGGCGAACCCTGGGCTTGGCCTCGTGCCGCGGCCGATCGAACTGGCGGGGCTGCGATTGGTCCTGGGGCGGACGAACCCTGGGCTTGGCCTCGTGCCGCGGCCGATCGAACTGACGGGGCTGCGGTCGGTCCTGAGGCGGACGAACCTTGGGCTTGGCCTCGTGCCGCGGCCGATCGAACTGGCCGGGATTCGGCTGGTTCGGACGGATGGCGACAGGCGGTGCCTGCCGAGATCGCGACCGCCGATCCTCGGGGACGGCTCTCGGCCGCGCACCCGGACGTGCCGGCGAGACTCCCGGCCGGACGCCGGCGTCGTTGCGCCGCGCGATCCGCACGGTCCCGAGCTCCCGCGTGGACGGCCGGAAGATCCGGACCTGGTTGTTCTGGACGCCGACGCTGCGCACCGAGCGGGTCTCGACGGCGTTGAAGCGCGGCACCCGCCGGTGGATGGCCCGCTCGATCCGATCGACCTCGACGCCGCGGTTGAACACCCGGCCGCCCCTCACGTCGTAGCGGGTGACGTTGCGAGTCTCGCGGCAGAGGACGACGTTGCGCGACCTCGGCGCGGCATAGCGATAGGGGCGCGGCTCGAGGAACCGGTTCTCCTGGACGAAGACGTATTCGCTGGCCGGCACCGCGAGCCGGAGGTCGAGGCCACCGAGGCGCAGGCCGAAGCCGACCTCGAAGCCGACCTGCGGCGGCAGCGGTGCCCAGCCGACGTAGCCGTCCCCGTGCTGCCAGGAAACCCATGCCGGCGCCCAGACGGAGCCGGGGATCCAGAGCCAGCCGTAGTCGGGGTCGAAGACCCAGCGGCCGTAGTGATAGGTCGCCCAGCCGTACGGCTCGTCGGACACCCAGGTCCAGCCGTAGTCGCTGTCGACCCAGCGCCCTTCCGTATAGGGGCGCCAATCCGAAGACACGTGGCGCGGGCTCCAAGCCCAGCCGTACGACGTGTCCTGTCTCCAGTCGCCGTAGGGTGCTAGCTCGTCGTAGAAGAAGCCGACTTCGACTCGAACGGAAGTCCGGCTGTCGTAAGCAGCGAGCGGCTTCGTGGTGGCGCCCAGGGCGACACCGGCCGCGAGCAAGATCGAGAGCACGAATCGTTTGGTGTTCATGATGTCCTCCATCCCTGCGGTCTTTCAGAAACGGCTCGTCGTGTTCCCGGAACCGACCGGCGCATGGCGAACCTGACAGGAGGGAGAGCACTTCGCATGCCAGCGCGGCTCCGCGCGGCCATGTACCGCCCTAAAGGTAACCAAAGAAACGGCTTGGAGGTTCTCCTCGCGAGCCGAGGGCACGCGGCGGCGCGCCTGCCCTTCCCCTGGTTGCCGGCGGACCTTGCCGACCTCGTTAGAGGACGATTCCGGAGGACGGGTCGCGGGACGACGACCGAGCCTTCGGGAAGGGGGGGGATCCTCCGACACCCGGGCGGGATAATCTGCGCCGCCATGCGCATCGACACCTTCGCCTCGCGCCTCTCGATCGCCGCGGCGGAGCGCATCGCCCGCGAGGTCTACGGCCTCTCGGGCGCGCTCGCCCGTCTCCCCGGCGAGTACGACGACAACTTTCATCTCGCCGCGAGCGACGGCCGCGAGCGGGTGCTCAAGGTGATGCACCCGGAGCGCGATCCCGGGTTCGTCGACCTTCAAGCCGCGGCGTTCGGGCACGTCGGGCGGACCGCGCCGGACCTCGAGATGCCGCGTGTCGAGCCGGCCGGCGCGGGCGCGAAATGGGCGGCGGTCGAGACCGAAGGAGGTCAACGCCTCGTCTGGCTGCTCACCTGGGTGCCCGGCCGGCCACTCGCGGAAGTGAGCTTCCGCTCGCCCGAGCTGCTCGGAAGCGCCGGCCGCCTGCTCGGCCGGCTCGACGCGGCGCTCGCCGGCTTCGATCATCCGGCGCTCGATCGCGAGCTGCGCTGGGACCTCGCCCGCGCCGGCTGGATTCGCGATCACCTGGAAGCGATCGGCGATCCCGCCCGGCGCCTGATCGTCGAGCGGGCCCTCGCGCGCTTCGAGGCGGAGGCGGTGCCCGCTCTCGCTGCCCTGCCGCGCGTCGCGATCCATGGCGACGCGAACGATTGGAACCTGCTCGTCCGCGGCGGGCGAGGTCGGGAGAACGAGGCGGTCTCGCTGATCGATTTCGGCGACATGCACCGCTCGCCGCGGATCTGCGACCTCGCGATCGGAGCCGCCTACGCCTCGTTCAGCACGGACGATCCGCTCGCCGCCGCGGCGCGGGTGGCCGCGGGCTACGCCGAGGTGTATCCGCTGAGGGAAGCGGAGGTCGATCTCCTCTTTCCGTTGATCGCGATGCGCCTCGCGGTCTCGGTCACGAACGCCGCCATCCGCCGCGAGCTGGCGCCCGGCGATCCGTACGTCTCGGTGAGCGAAGCGCCCGCCTGGACGGTGCTCGAAGCGCTCGATCGAATCCCTCCGCGCTTCGCCCGTGCGACCCCTTCGCAAGGCTTGTGGTTTCGCGCCCTTGGCCGCGGCCCCGCTTCGCTGGGAGGAGGGAGATCCGGCGCCGATCCTCCCGCCGGAATGGGCCGCGCGTCTCGCCGCGATTCGCCCGCTCGACCTGAGCGCCGGCAGCCTTCTTCTGGGCGCCGATCCGCGTCACCTCACTCCGGCCGGCCTCCGCGAGCTGCTCGCCCGGGAGCTTCGAGAGCACGGGTCAGAGATGAGCGCGCAAGGCGAGGAAGAGAGCCCCGCACTCGGCCTCGGAATCTACGGCGAGGCGCGCCTGCTCGGGCCCCTTCCGCCTGCGCCCGGCACGGAGCCCGCGTCGATCCACCTCGGCGCCGATCTCTTCCTCCCCGCGGGCACGGAGATCCGCGCGCCGTTTGCAGGAAGGGTCGTCGAGGTCGCGATTCCGCCGACCGGCCCGCGCCTCCTGCTCGAGCACGGGCGCGGAGAGGTGCGCTTCCGCACCCTCTGGATCGGCCTGGAGGCCGCGTCGCTCGCGGACCTCCTGCGCCGGGATTCGGTCGCGCGGGGAACGCCGATCGGGCGGATCGCGGACTCGGGAGGCAACGGCGGCTGGCCGCCGTCTCTCCATCTCCAGCTGATCCGCGACGATCTCGACCTCGGCGCCCGCTTTCCGACCGCGGCGCGGCCGAGCGAGCGGGAGGTCTGGCAGGCGCTCTCGCCCGAC
>DATMZM010000252.1:0-6173 GCA_035607445.1 Thermoanaerobaculia bacterium
CGAGCACCCACCAGTTCCCCTTCTACCCGGGCACCGGGGCGGCGGGCGAGGTGGGGCTCGGCGCGGGGCGCGGGGCGACGCTCAACGTGCCGCTGCCGGCGGGCACCGGCGACGCGGGATACGCCGAGGCGATCGAAGGGCAAATCCTGCCGGCTCTGCGCGCGTTCCGGCCCGACATCCTCGTGATCTCGGCCGGGTTCGACGCTTGGCGCTCCGACCCGCTCGGCGGCATGGCGGTCACCGAAGAGGGCTTCGAGGCCTGGGGACGCCAGCTCGCGGCGCTCGCGGACGAGGTCTGCTCGGGGCGTCTCCTCGCCGTGATGGAAGGGGGGTACGACCTGGTGCACCTGCCCCGGCTGGTCGATCGCTTCCTGTCCGCGGCCGCCGGCGAGCCGCCGCGAGCACCTTTAAGTCCCGGTGCAGATTGACTTTTTTCGATAGGCTGCCGTACCATCGAAGCAACGACCGGCGGCTCGGAGGTAGATCGATGAAGCGTCACCAGATCCTGGCCGGGGCGGTGTTCGCCCTGATTCTCGCGGCTCCCGCGCAGGCGGCGGCCCCCTTCGGCTCGTTCGGCGGCAAGATCAACGGCGGCAACGCGGGCGTCGGCGTGATCGGCCTGTTCGGCTGGGCGCTCGACGATGGCGGCATCGCCGCGGTCGACATCCTGGTCGATGGCGCGATCATCGGCCGCTCGACCTACGGCCGCGGCCGGCCGGAGGTGGCCCGGCAGTTCCCTGGCTTCCCCAACTCGGCCGCCGCCGGCTTCGTCTATCAGCTCGACACGACGCGGTTCCTGAACGGCAACCACACGATCCAGCCGCGGGTCCTGTCGCTGACCGGCGAGGTCACGCTGCTCAATTCCAGGAAGTTCCAGTTCAACAACATCACCCACAACCTGATCCCGTTCGGCCGGATCGACTTCCCGAACCAGAACGCCGAGATGCGCGGCAAGTGCCATCCGCCCGTGCCGCCTCTGCCCGAGCCGCGCCGCCTCTATACGGTCAGCGGCTGGGCGCTCGATTCGGGCGTCCAGGACGACGACACCGGGGTCGGCTACGTCGAGCTGATGATCGACCGCGCGGTCTACGCGAATACGCAGTCCGATTGCTTCTACTCGCGGGATACGGGCGGCCTGACCCAGTGCTACGGCCTGCGCCGCCTCGACATCGAGAAGCAGTACCGCGGCCTGCCCGACAGCCCGCACGCCGGCTGGCGCTTCGTGCTCGACATCGGCGCCCTGATGGCGTTCGGCTACGGCCCGGGCTTGCACACGCTCACGGTCCGCTCCGGCGACCTGTTCGGCCAGACGGTCAACATCGCCGAAATGCCGGTCACCTTCAGCTGCGACGAGGACCTCGGCAACGAGAACTCGTTCGGCCTGATCGACTTCCCGAGCCCGAACGGCCTCCTCTATTCGGGCACGATCCAGGTCACGGGCTGGGCTCTCGACTGGGAGGGCGTCCATCAGGTCCGGGTCTTCATCGACGGCGCCCTGCAGGGGCTCGCGACGACCGGGTTCTCGAAGCCCGAGGTCAACGCCCTCTATCCGGGCTACCGGGAGAGCTTCGTCTCGGGCTTCCGGTTCGCTCTCGACACGACGCAATTCTCGAACGGACGCCACTCGATCAACGTCGTGGTCGTCGACGACACCGGCGCGACGACGTTGATCGGCGAGCGCGACATCACGATCGCCAATCCGCTCTAGGCGTGCCGTAGCACCTGGGCTCCGAGCGCCCCGTCATCCTGTGTGGAGGCGGGGCGTTCGTCGTCTCGGGCTCGGGTGCGAGGGATCCGCGCGCCGCCCGCGCCGTCCGCGCCGTCCGAGCGTTCCTCGCCGGGGTGGTACGATCCGGCGCAGATGGCACCGATCGCCCGCCTCGCGTTCTTCGGTACCCCCGACTTCGCCGTTCCGACCCTCGCCGCGCTGGTCAACGCGGGCCGGCGGCCGTTGCTCGTCGTGGCCCAGCCGGACCGGCCCGCGGGGCGCGGGCGGAGCCTTCAGAAACCGCCCGTGGCGCGTTTCGCCGAGCATGCGGGCTTGGCATTGGAGCAGCCCGAATCGGTGCGCGATCCCGAGTTTCTCGCGCGGCTCGAAGCGCTCGCGCTCGACGTCGCGGTCGTCGTCGCGTTCGGCCAGATCTTCCCGGTCCGCCTGCTCGAGGCTCCGCGCCTCGGTTGCGTCAACGTCCATGCCTCGCTGCTGCCGGCCTATCGGGGGGCGGCGCCGATCCAGGCGGCGGTCGCGGCCGGCGCGACCGAGACGGGGGTGACCACGATGCGCATGGAGAAAGGGCTCGACAGCGGACCGATCTACCTCGAGCGGTCGCTCGCGATCGGGCCGGAAGAGACCTCCGGCGAGCTGTCGACCCGGCTGGCCACGGAGGGTGCCAGCCTGCTCCTCGAAACTCTCGATCGGCTCGAGACCGGCGACCTGGAAGCTCGGCCGCAGGCGGACGCGCTCGCGACCTACGCTCCCCGGCTCGACCGCGAGGCCGGCCGCGCCGACTGGTCGCTCCCCGCCGCGCGCCTGGCCGATCGGCTCCGGGCGTTCACGCCCTGGCCCGGCCTGACGGCCCGGTTGCGGGGCGAGCCGGTCAAGATCGTCGCCGCCCGCGCGGCTCCGGGCGCCGCGACCTTGGAGCCCGCGGGATCGTGGCTCGGCTTGGTCGACGGTGCCCTGCACGTCGCCTGCGGCGAGGGGAGCGTCCTCGCGGTTTCCGAGCTCCAGCGCCCCGGGCGGCGCGCACTCGCCGCGGCCGACTTCGCCAACGGCGAGCGTCTGGCGCGCGGCGAGTGCTTCGCCTGAAGTCCGGAGCTTCCGTTTGAGCAAGCGCCGCCCAGCCCTTCCTCCACGCTCCTCCGCCGGCCCTCCGCCGAGCCGCCGCATGACGCCGCGGAGGACGCCCCAGGACAACGTCCGCATCGCCGCCGCCTGGGTGCTCGATCGCGTTCTCTCGACCTTGGCGCCGGTCGACTCCTTTTTGACGAGCGCGCTCTCGCGCTTCGACGAGCGCGACCAGGGCCTCCTGGCCGAGCTGGTCCTGGGCAGCCTGCGCTGGCTCGTGCGCCTCGATTACACGGTCGGGCGCGCCGCGAACCGGCGTTTCGACGAGATCGAGCCGGCGCTCCGGTCGCCGCTGCGGATCGCCACCTACCAGCTGTTGTTCCTCGACCGCGTGCCCGCGCACGCCGCCGTGCACGAGGCCGTCGAGCAGGTTCATCACCTGTCGCACCGCGGCGCCGCGAGCTTCGCCAACGCCGTCCTGCGAAGGATCGCGCGGGCGCCCCATCTCGAGGAGTGGCCGGTCGAGGAGAGCGATCCCATCCGCCGCTTGAGCATCGAGCTCAGCCATCCGGAATTCCTGGTGCGCCGATGGGTCGCGCGCTTCGGCGACGCGCGGGCGCGCGCCCTGCTCGCGGCGGACAATCGCCCGCGGCCGCTCCAGCTGCTCGCCTTTCGCGACCGCGGCGGACGCGAGCTGCTCGCCGAGCGGCTGATCGACGAAGGGATCGAAGTCGAGCCGACGGCGCTCACCTCCTCCGGGCTGACCGTCCGCCGCGGCAATCCGATCTCGACCGAGGCCTTCCGCCAAGGCGATTTCTACATCCAGGACGAGGCCAGCCAGGCGGTCGCCCTGATCCCGCCGCCCCGGCCCGGGGAGAGGATCCTCGATGCCGCCGCGGCTCCCGGCGGCAAGAGCTTCGCTCTGCTCGCCGCGGAGCCGAGCGTCCGCTTGACGCTCGCCGACGTGGCGCCCGCGCGTTACGGCGTGCTCGCGGCCAATCTCCGCCGGCTCGGGCGCCGCATCCCGGGTTTCGTCGGCGACGCGGGGGCGCCGCCTCTCGCGGCGGACGCGCGGTTCGACCGGGTGATCCTCGACCTGCCGTGCACGGGCACGGGGACGTTGCGGAAGAATCCGGAGATCAAGTGGCGGGTCAGCGAGTCCGAGATCGGTCGCCTCTCGGAACAGGCGTTGGGCTTGCTCTTCGGGATGGCGCCGCACGTCGCGCCCGGCGGCCTGCTCGTCGCGATCACCTGCTCGCTCGAAGAGGAGGAGAACGAGCAGGTCGTCGCCCGCTTTCTCGCACAGAGGCCCGAGTTCTCCCTGCTCGCGCTCGCGGGAAGGCTCGCGCCGCCGCTCGACCGGGGCATCTGCGGACCCGGATTCTGGCGCGTCCTGCCGGCCGACGACCACGACGGGTTCACCGTCCACGTGCTCGAAAAACCCAGATAGTTGCTGGCTTTAACCGCCGCCGTCGCGCCTTGACAGGCCGCCGGTGTTGCCTTATGTTGTGAGCGCGGTATCACCTGCCCAAATCAAGGAGGAGAGAGCATGGCTGCTGGCAAGGCGCAGATCGTCGAGGATATTGCGGACGCGGTGGAAGGCCTGACCAAGCGTCAAGCTGCGGAGGCGTTCGAGGCTGTGGTGACTTCGGTCCGCAGGCACCTGCAGAGCGAAGGCACGGTCAAGGTCACCGGATTGGGAAGCTTCTCGATCTCGGAGCGCGCGTCGCGCAAGGGGCGCAACCCCGCCACCGGAGCGACCATCACGATCAAGGCCAGCAAGAGCGTCCGCTTCAAGGCGGGCAAGGAGCTCAAGGAGGCCGTCAACAAGAAGAGCCGCAAGCGGTAGCGGCTGCCCGGGAACGTGACGGGAGCCCCGCGGCTTGCCGCGGGGCTCGTCATTTGGGGGCCGATCCTCCGCCGGCTCCGGGACGTCCTCGCTCAGCGGATGTGGCGATAGAGCCGAGCCAGGCGGTGCGGCGAGACGCCGATCAGAAAGAGTGCCCAGATCAGCCAGTTGGTCGCGATCGTACGCGCGATCCCGCCTTCGACGAACCGGCGCGCCGCCGTGGTCGCGGGCCCGGCGAGCAGCACGAGCCCGTGCTCTCGGCGCAAGCGCCAGGCGAAGTCGAGATCCTCGAGGATCGGCCAGTCGCGGTAGCCGCCGAGCTTCTCGAAGACGTCGCGGCGCACGAACTGCGCCTGGTCGCCGAGCGGCAACCGCGTCCAACGCGTGCGCAGATTGACGATCCGCGTGCCGAGCCGGAACGCCGGCCGATCTCGATCGAAACGAACGTAGAACGCGCCGCCTGCAGCGCCCTGGGCGATCGCCTCGCGCACCGCGCGGCCGCTGCCGGGGGGAAGGGTCGTGTCGGCGTGCAGGAAGAGCAGGATCTCGGCATCGGGAGCCGCCGCCGCGCCCCGGTTGAGCTGTCCGCCGCGGCAGGGCGCGCCCGAGACCGTGCGCGCGCCGAGCGCCTCCGCGACCGCGAGGCTCGAATCGGTGCTGCCGCCGTCGGAGACCACGATCTCGTCGGCCTCGGCGAACGCCGCGGGCAGATGTCGCTCGAGAGCGTTTTCCTCGTTCAGAACCGGCACGACGATCGCGAGGCGCATGAGGAACGGTGAGGCCGGAATGCTAGCATACGGGCCATTCAGGACACTCCCCGGATGAGCGCATCGCCTCCCTTCTCCCACCTCGATCGCGAAGGCTCCGCGCACATGGTGGACGTCTCGGGCAAGCCGGTCACGCGCCGGGTCGCCGAGGCCTCGTGCCGCGTCCTGCTTTCGCCGCAGACGGTGATCCGCCTCGCGAATCTGCCCAAGGGGGACGCCTTCGCCGTCGCGCGCCTGGCCGGCATCCAAGCCAGCAAGCGCACCGGCGAGCTGATCCCGCTCGCGCACCCTCTGCCGCTCGATCAGGTGGAGATCGAGATCGTGCCGGTTCCGGAAGGGGTCGCGATCCGGAGCCGCGTCGTCGCGACAGCTCGCACCGGGGCCGAGATGGAAGCGCTCACCGCTTGCTCGGTGGCGGCGCTCGCGCTCTACGACATGGTCAAATCGGTCGAGCGCGGAGCGGTGGTGACCGACCTGCGGCTCGAGAGCAAGAGCGGCGGCAAGAGCGGCGACTATCGCCGGGGCGCCGCTCAGAGATGACGGTCGCGACCGGTCTCGATCGTCTTCTCGAAGCGCCCGAGCGGCTCGCCGGCCGGCGCTACGGCCTGCTCGCCCACGGCGCCTCGATCGATGCCGCGGCGCGGCCGATCCATCTCGCGCTCGCCGCCGCCCAAGTCCCGCCCGCGAAGCTCTTCGGCCCCGAGCACGGGTTCTACGGCATCGAGCAGGACATGGTGGCCGCCGCTGGCGGGCGCGATCCCTGGACCGG
>DATMZM010000219.1:0-11354 GCA_035607445.1 Thermoanaerobaculia bacterium
GGGGGGTCGCCGGTGCGCGAGCAGGCGATCGTGGAGATCGAACCGAGGAGGATGAAGAGGGACAGGGGGCGTCGGATCATCCGCGCATTCTAGACGCGCGGGCCGGCAAGAGCGAGCGCCGGGGACCGAACGGATCGGGTCCCCGGCCTGCCACGGCTCCGCCGGCTACCAGACCTCGCAGCGCTTGACCGGGTTCATCGGCGTTCCCGCCTTGCACTGGAACGTCTCGGCGAAGGCCGGGAAATTCGACAGCGGACCGTTGACCCGGAAATTGGGCGGCGCATGGGGATCTATCGTCATGAGCATGCGCAAGTACTCCGGCGAGAAGACCGCGCACCAGCTCTGCGCGAAACCGAGGAAGAACAGCTGGTCGTTGGTGAAACCGGGGACGTAGGGCGCGGGCTCGCCGTTGCGCCCGGCCCAGGCGTGCCAACTGCGGAACGCGGCCTTGATGCCGCCGAAGTCCGCGATGTTCTCGCCGAGCGTCAGCTTGCCGTTGACGGAGAGCCCGGGCAGGACCGTAAAGCCGCTGTAGAGGTCGGAGACGCAGCTCGCGCGCTCCTCGAAGCGCGAGACGACCTCGGGGTCCCACCATTCGGAGAGCTTGCCGTCCTTGTCGAACTTGCGCCCGTCGCTGTCGAAGCCGTGGGTCAGCTCGTGGCCCATCATCATGCCGACGGCGCCGTAGTTCATCGGCTGGGGGAACTCCTTGCTGAAGAAGGGGGGCTGGAGGATGCCGGCCGGGAAGATCATCTCGTTGCGCAGCGGGTCGTAGAAGGCGTTGGTGGTCGGCGGGGTGATCTCCCATTCCCGCCGGTCGACCGGCTTGCCGACCCTCTGGATCAGGCGGTCGGACTCGAAGCGGGCCGCGGCGGAGACGCTTTTCGCGTAGTCGCCCGGGACGACGTCGAGCGCCGCGTAGTCGCGCCAGACGTCGGGGTAGCCGATCTTGTTGACCACCGCCCGGGCCTTCTCGCGGGCGCGGGGGCGGGTCGCGTCGTCCATCCAGGCGAGCTGCGGCAGGCCGGCCTCGAAGGAGTGCTCGACGTCCTCGATCATCTCGACAGCGACCTTCTTGCTGTCGCCCGGGAATTCCTTCTCGACGAACGCCCGGCCGAGCGCGAAGCCGAGCGCCCGGTCGGTCGCCCTCACGCAGCGCTTCCAGCGCGGCTCGAGCTCCTGCTGCCCCTGGAAGCGCCTGCCGAAGAAGGCGAAGTTCTCGTCGACGAAGGCCTTGCCCAGGCGGTCGGCCTGGGCCGAGAGGGCGAGCGAGCGGAGGTACGCGCGGAGCGTCTCGAAATCGGTCTTGGCAACGGCTGCCGCCATCCCCTGGAAATAAGCGACCGGGGCCGCGGAGAGGTCCGCCAAGTCCGGGCGGCCGAGGCCGGCGAAGTACGGCGCCCAGGGCAGGCCGCCGCTGATCGCGGAGAGGCCTGCCGGATCGACCCGGTTGTAGTTTTTCTCCGGAGCGCGCAGGTCGGCGCGCGGGACCGAGACCTTCGCCAGCGCGGTCTCGAAGGCGAGGATCGCCGCGGCGTGGCGGGCGGAGTCCCCGTCGCTCTCGCCGGCGAGCCCGAGCATGCGCGCGACGTGCGCCGAGTACTCCTTGCGCAGCGCCACGCTCGGCTCGTCGTCCTTCAAGTAGTAGTCGCGGTCGAGGAGACCGAGACCGCCCTGGGAGAGGTAGGCGATGTAGAGGTCGGGGTTCTTGAAGTCGCTCTCGACGCTCGTCGAGAGCAGCGCTTCGATGCCGTCGTGCCGGAGCGCGCCGGCCGCCGCCATCAGGGTGGGAAGGTCCTTGACGCCGTCGATCACGGCGAAATGTGCGGCGAGCGGAGCGACTCCCGCCTTCTCGATCGCCGCCTCGTCCATGCAGGCGGCGTAGAAGGCGCCGAGCTTCCTCCGGTCGGGGCCGTCGGGGCCGGTGCCCGGGTCCTTGCCGGCGTCCTCCAGGATCGAGCGCAGCGCCTCGCGGTTGCGGTCGCTGACCTGGCTGAAGCTGCGGCCGTAGCCGGGCTTGTCCGGGGGCAGCGGAGTGTTCGCGAGCCAGCCGCCGCAGGCGTACCGATAGAAGTCCTGGCAGGGATCCACCTGGGGACCGAGGGTCGCCCGGACCTCGGTGGCGAGCGCCGCGTAGGGCGACGCGGCGGGATCCGCGGCCGAGGCGGCACCGGCCGGCAACGCGGCGAGCGCGGCGAGGAGGGCGCAGAACGGGGACGGCGCGCGAGGGGAGAGCATGGCGTCCTTTCGAAAGCGGCCAGCGGCGGCTACCAGACCTCGCAGCGCTTGACCGGGTTCATCGGCGTTCCCGGCTTGCACTGGAACGCCTCGGCGAAGGCCGGGAAGCTCAGCAGCGGACCGTTGACCCGGAAATTGGGCGGCGAATGGAAATCGAGAGTCAGGAGCATGGCCAGGTACTGGGGCGCAAAGACCGCGCACCAGCTCTGGGCGAAGCCGAGGAAGAGCAGCTGGTCGTTGGTGAAGCCAGGGACGTAGGGCCCGGGCTTGCCGTTGCGCTCGGCCCAGGCGCGATAGCCGCGAAACGTGGCCTTGATGCCGCCGAGATCGGCGATGTTCTCGCCCAGCGTCAGCTCGCCGTTGACGGAGACCCCGGGCAGGGCGGTGAAGCCGCTGTAGAGATCGGAGACGCAACGGGCGCGCTCCTTGAATCGGGAGACGGCGTCGGGGTTCCACCATTCGACGAGCTTGCCGTCCTTGTCGAACTGGCGACCCTGGTCGTCGAAGCCGTGGGTCAGCTCGTGGCCCATCGCCATGCCGATCCCGCCGTAGTTCATCGGTCCGGGGAAGCCCCTGTTGAACAGGGGCGCCTGGAGCACGCCGGCCGGGAAGACCATCTCGTTGCGCAATGGCTCGTAGTAGGCGTTGACCGTCGGCGGGGTCATCACCCAGTCCCGCTTGTCGACCGGCTTGCCGACGCGCCGGGTGAGCCGATCGGTCTCGAAGCGGGCCGCGGCGGCGGCGTTCCTCGCATGCTCGCCGGGGACGATTTCGAGCGCCGTGTAGTCGCGCCAGACGTCGGGGTAGCCGATCTTGTTGACCACCGCCCGGGCCTTCTCGCGGGCGCGGGCGCGGGTCGCGTCGTCCATCCAGGCGAGCTGCGGCAGGCCGGCCTCGAAGGCGTGCTCGACGTCCTCGATCATCTCGACGGCGATCTTCTTGCTGTCGCCCGGAAACTCCTTCTCGACGAACGCGCGGCCGAGCGCGAAGCCGAGCGCGCGGTCGGTCGCCGCGACGCAGCGCTTCCAGCGCGCCTCGAGCTCCTGCTGGCCCTGGAGGCGCCTGCCGAAGAAGGCGAAGTTCTCGTCGACGAACGCCTTGCCCAGGCGGTCGGCCTGTTTCGAGAGGGCGAGCGAGCGGAGGTAGGCGCGGAGCGTCTCGAAGTCGGTCTTGCCGACCGCCGCCGCCATCCCCTGGAAATAGCCGACCGGGGCCGCGGAGAGGTCGGAGAGGTCGGCGCGGCCGAGGCCGGCGAAGAACGGCGCCCAGGGCAGGGCGCTGATCGCGGAGAGGCCGGCCGGATCGACCCGGTTGTACGTCTTCGCCGGGTCGGCCAGGTCGGCGCGCGGCAGCGAGACCTTCGCGAGCTCGGTCTCGAAGGCGAGGATCGCTGCGGCGTGGCGGGTTGCGTCCCCGTCGTTCTCGCCGGCGAGAACGAGCATGCGACCGACGTGCGCCTGGTACTCCTCGCGCAGGGCGGCGCTCTGCTCGTCGTCCTTCAGGTAGTAGTCGCGGTCGAGGAGGCCGAGGCCGCCCTGGGTCAGATAGGCGATGTAGAGGCCGGGGTTCTTGAAGTCCCCCTCGACGCTCGTCGAGAGCAGCGCCTCGATGCCGTCGTGTCGGAGCGCTCCGGCCGCGGCCATCAGGGTCGGAAGGTCCTTGACGCCGTCGATCACGGCGAAGCTCGCGGCGAGCGGCGTGACGCCCGCCTTTTCGATCGCCGCCTCGTCCATGCACGAGGCGTAGAAGGCGCCGAGCTTCCTGCGGTCGGGGTCGGCGCCCGGGTTCTTGCCGGCGTCCTCCAGAATCGCGCGCAGCGCCTCGCGGTTGCGGTCGGCGATCTGGGTGAAGCTGCGGGCGAAGCCGGGCTTGTCGGGGGGCAGCGGGGTCTTCGCGAGCCAGCCGCCGCAGGCGTAGCGGTAGAAGTCCTGGCAGGGATCCACCTGGGGATCGAGGGTCGCCCGGACCTCCGCGGCGACCGCGGCGTAGGGTGATGGGGAGGAGGACGCCGCGCCGCCGGCCGAAGCCGGCAGCGCGGCGATCACCATGACCAGGGCGCAGAGGGGGGACGATGCGCGCAAGTTGGGCATGACGTTCCTCGAGAGGGCGCCGGCGGCTACCAGACCTCGCAGCGCTTGGCCGGGTTCATCGGCGTGCCCGCCTTGCACTGGAACGTCTCGGCGAAGGCCGGGAAGTTCGACAGCGGGCCGTTGATCCGGAACTTGGCCGGCGAATGGGGGTCCATCGTCACCAGGAGGCGCGAGAACTCGGGCGCCACGACCGAGCACCAGCTCTGCGCGAAGCCGAGGAAGAACAGCTGGTCGTTGGTGAATCCGGGGACGTAGGGCGCGGGATTGCCGTTGCGCCCGGCCCAGGCGTGGTAACCGCGGAACGCGGCCTTGATGCCGCCGAAGTCCGCGATGTTCTCGCCGAGCGTCAGCTTGCCGTTGACGGTCAGCCCGGGCAGGACCGTAAAGCCGCTGTAGAGATCGGAAACGCAGCTCGTGCGCTCCTGGAAGCGGGAGACGGCGTCCTTGTCCCACCACTCGGCGAGCTTGCCGTCCTTGTCGAACTTGCTCCCCTGGTCGTCGAAGCCGTGGGTCAGCTCGTGGCCCATCGCCATCCCGACGCCGCCGTAGTTCATCGGCTTGGGGAAGTCCTTGCTGAAGAAGGGGGGCTGGAGCACGCCGGCCGGGAAGACCATCTCGTTGCGCAGCGGGTTGTAGTAGGCGTTGACCGTCGGCGGGGTCATTCCCCATTCCCGCTTGTCGACCGTCTTGCCGACGCGCTGGATGAGCCGATCGGACTCGAAGCGGGTCGCCGCGGACGCGCTCTTGGCGTAATCGCCGGGGACGACGTCGAGCGCCGTGTAGTCGCGCCAGAAGTCGGGGTAGCCGACCTTGTTGACCACCACCTGGGCCTTTTCGCGGGCGCGGGCGCGGGTCGCGTCGTCCATCCAGGCGAGCTGCGGCAGGCCGGCCTCGAAGGAGTGCTCGACGTCCTCGATCATCTCGACGGCGATCTTCTTGCTGTCGCCCGGGAACTCCTTCTCGACGAACGCCCGGCCGAGCGCGAAGCCGAGCGCGTGGTCGGTCGCCTGCACGCAGCGCTTCCAGCGCACTTCGAGCTGCTTCTGGCCCTGGAGGCGCGTGCCGAAGAAGGCGAAGTTCTCGTCGACGAAAGCCTTGCCCAGGCGGTCGGCCTGGGTCGAGAGGGTGATCCAGCGCAGGTAGGCGCGGAGCGTCTCGAAATCGGTCTTCGCGACCGCCGCGGACATCCCTTGGAAGAAGCCGACCGGGGAGGCGGAGAGGTCCGCGAGGTCGGCGCGGCCGAGGCCGGCGAAGAAGGGCGCCCAGGGCAGGCCGCCGCTGATCGCGGCGAGCCCCGCCGGATCGACCCGGTTGTACAGCTTCGCCGGATCGCGCAGGTCGGCGCGCGGCAAGGAGACCTTCGCGAGCTCGGTCTCGAAGGCGAGGATCGCCGCGGCGTGGCGGGCGGAGTCGCCCTCGTTCTCGCCCGCGAGGGCGAGCATGCGCGCGACGTGCGCCTGGTATTCCTTGCGCAGGGTCACGCTCGCCTCGTCGTCCTTCATGTAGTAATCGCGGTCGAGGAGGCCGAGGCCGCCCTGGCTCAGGTAGGCGATGTAGAGATCGGGATTCTTGAAGTCCCCCTCCACACTCGTCGAGAGCAGCACCTCGATGCCGTCGCGCTGGAGCTTGCCGGCCGCCGCCATCAGCGTGGGGAGGTCCTCGACGCTGTTGATCACGGCGAAGGTCGCGGCGAGCGGCGTGACGCCGGCCTTCTCGATCGCCGCCTCGTCCATGCAGGCGGCATAGAAGGCGCCGAGCTTCTTCCGGTCGGGATCGGTGCCGGGGTTCTTGCCGGCGTCCTCGAGGATCGTGCGCAGGGCCTCGCGGTTGCGGTCGGCGATCTCGGTGAAGCCGCGGCCGAAGTAGGGCTTGTCCGGGGGCAGCTGGGTCTTCGCGATCCAGCCGCCGCAGGCGTACTGATAGAAGTCCTGGCAGGGATCCGCCTTGGGATCGGTCGTCGCCCGGACCTCGGCGGCGACCGCCGAGTAGGACGATGTGGCGGTGGGAGCGGGCGCCGGGCCGGCGACCGCAGGCAGCGCGCCGAGCGCGGCGATCACGGCGCAGAGAGGTGACGGGAGGCGAAGGCTGGGCATGAGTTTCCTCGAAATGGTTGGCGGTCGACGGCGAGCGGGCGCTCGAGACCTGAACGGGCGAAGTATACGGAACCTGGCGCCGTGGGTTCTCCCGGTTGGGATGGGCAGGGCCCGGGGGGTGGTGGCGCCGGGCGCCGAAGGCCCGATACGATCCCGGCGCCCGAGCGGGCGGGACGGAGGGTGCATGGCGAGAGGTTTCCTGGCGGTCCGGATGTCCTGCGCCCAGGGGCCGGGGCGAGAGGCGGGGGGCTGACGGTGCGGCGGATCGCCCTGGTCACCACCGGCGGCACGATCGAGAAGACCTACGACGAGCAGTCCGGCGAGCTCGCCAACCGGCGCTCGATCGTGCAGCGGATGCTCGAGGAGCTGCGCCTCGAGGACACCGAGGTCGAAGTCGTCGAGGTGATGAGCAAGGACAGCCTCGACATGAGCGAGGAGGACCGGGAGCGGATCGCGGCTGTAGTGCGCGGCCTGGGCGTCCTGACCTCCGGGGGCGACCCGTCCGGGATCGTGATCCTCCACGGCACCGACACCCTCGAGCGGACCGGCGAGCGCCTGTGCGCGGAGCTGGCCGGAACCCGGGTGCCGATCGTCCTGACCGGCGCCATGCGGCCGTTCGAGATGAAGCGGTCGGACGCGCTCCAGAACCTGACCGAGGCGATCTTCTCGACCGGCGTCCTGCCGCCCGGCATCTACAGCGTCGCGCACGGCCGGGCGCTGCGCTTCCCGGGCGTCCGGAAGGACCGCGAGCGCGGCACGTTCGTGCGTTCCGAGGGCGACCCGATCTAGGGGGTGACGGAACCGTCCGCCGCGACCCGGAAGAGGAACCGGGGCCCCTCCGGGCCGGCGCTGACGAAGCGGGTCAGGCGGACGCCGTTGGCGTAGACGCCGCTCGTCGCGCGTCCGGTCGGATTGCGGAAACAGGCGTTCGGATCGGCGACGGCGACCGACAGCTCGCGGCCGACCGGCGCGCCCGAGATCTGGACCTCGAAGCGGCCCTCCGACTGCTCGCTCATCGAGACCCGCGGCTCCTTCCAGCTCACCGACACGTGGGTGCGGATCACCGAGCGGATGCAGCCCGACGGATAGCTCGCGGGAGGCGTGCCCGCGGGGGCCGCCGCATAGGAGAACAGGATGGTCGACGTCGCGGGCGCCGTCGGGCTCTCCTCGCTGCAGGCGGTCGCGACGAGCCCGAGCGCCAGGACGGCGCCGAGCCAGGGGCGAGACCTCGAAAGGGAGGGCATCGGGGCGGGATTGTACGCCAGGAGGTCGCCTTTGGGGTGGGGAGTTTTCCGCGGGGCTCAGGCCGCGGTGGTGCTCCCCGGCTCGACCTCTTCGATGATCTCGAGATTGCCCGTTCCCTTCAAGGTCGCGAGGTCGATCTTGCCGCGGAAACGGACGCGGACGTAGTCGAGGATCAGGTTGCCGGCGAGCTTCACGACGCCGGTCTTCTGCTCGTAGTTCGCCGCGGAGAGGTCGACCTCGGGATCGCCAGGGACGAGGCGAATGCCCAGCTCCGTACCGCCGCGGGTTTCGACGAACTTGATGTGGACGTAGCCGCGGTCGAGGGCTGCTTTGAACAGCTCGACCGTGTTCTCCGGCCGCATGCTGGCTTCGATCGGCTGCTCGACGGTCAAGCGCTGGACGAGATCGTTCATGGTCTTCTCCTCGATTCTTCTGGGTCCAAAGGACGGGCTTCAAGGAAACCGGGTCTCGAGAGCGCGCCGGTTCCACCAGACAAGTGCGCCGATCGCCCGGACCGTGACAGAGGCGGCCGATCATATCGGTTCGCGCCCGCTGTTTCCTCCGCGGGATGCCCGGGACGGAGGAAGGGCTTGCCCGCCGCCTCTTTTCTGCTATGAATCCGCGATGCCGACGAGTTGGCTCCTCGAAATCCGCGAGCGCCTCGCTTCGCCGCCGCCCCGCAGGCTGCCGCCGAGCGAAGCGCGCCAGGCGGCCGTCCTGGTGCCCCTCTACGTCGACGGAGGGGAGCTCTGGACGGTCCTCACCCGCCGCACCGAGACGCTGCCGCATCACCGCGGCCAGATCGCCTTTCCGGGCGGCGGACGCGAGATCGGAGAGGATGCCTGGGCCGCGGCGCTCCGCGAAGCGCAAGAGGAGATCGGCCTCGAAACGGGCAAGGTCTTCCGGCTCGGCGAGCTCGACGAGACCGGCTCGCCGGCCGGCTTCCGGGTCGTGCCCTGCGTCGGAGCCGTGCCGACCCCCCTGGTCACCCAGGCCAACGAGGCCGAGATCGCCGAGGTCTTCCAGCTCCCCCTCACGGCCTTCGGCAACCCCCGCATGGTCGAGGACCGGGAGGTCAAGATCGACGGCCAGAAGCGCATGCTCCGCATCTACCACGTCGGCAACCGCCAGATCTGGGGCCTGACCGCGAGGATCTTGGAGAATCTCTTGGAGCGGTTGGGGCTGGGTGGGCGAGAAGAGTCGCTGTAGGACGGCCGCGGCCTCCGAGACGGTCGAAACGAAGAGCCCCGCCGTGGGCCGGTGGGCCCAGGCGGGGCGGGGAGCCTGGAAGATCGCGAGAACGTCCGGGTGCCGGATCAGCCCTTGATGAAGCAGTAGATCGGGCAGGTGACGCTACAGACCGAGGTCTGCGGGATCGGCGTGCCGCCGGCGAGAGGGTCGAGCTGGCGGGAGTCGAGGCTGCGGAGGGTTTCGCGGTTCAGGTTGAGGGTCTTCGCGATCTTCTTCATGGTGTCTCTCTCTTTCGAGTTTCGTCGTCCGGAGTCGTTCCGAAGCGCCGGGCGCCTTTCAGGGCGCGTTGCCAGGTAGAACGAAGCTCGGGTCCGGATCCCCTCACCTCGAAAAACGATTCTTCGGAAATCATCCGTGCGGTACGATCCGGCGACGGATTTCAAGCCATGCCGATCTCGAACCTCGCCCCGGCGATTCAGAGCCGGCCGGCCCACCGCCGCGCGGTCCGCTCCCCGTTCGTTCTCCTGCTCCTCGCGAGCGGCGGTCTTACGGTTGGCTGCACCTCGGCCGGAAGCCCGCCGAGGCTCGCGGAAGGCGTCGATCGGGCGCTCCGGGAACATCCCGGCGGAACGGTCGCCGTCGCCTTCTGCGATCTCGGATCCGGCCGGACGCTTCTGCGCAACGAGCACCGGAGGTTCCACGCGGCGAGCACGATGAAGATCCCGGTGCTGGTCGCGCTCTTCCGGGCGATCGACCAGGGCGAGCTCGCCCTCGACCGCCCGGTTCCCGTCCGCAACGAGTTCCCGAGCCTGGTCGACGGCTCGCCGTTCACCCTGATCCCAGGGGAGGACGGCGACCCCGACCTGTATTCGGCGGTGGGGGATTCCCGCCCGCTCGGCGAGCTGGCCCGGCGGATGATCGTGCGCAGCTCGAACCTGTCGACGAACCTCCTGATCGAGCTGCTCGGCGCGAAACAGGTGACCGCCGCGATGCGCGATCTCGGCGCCCGGGAGATCGAGGTCCTGCGCGGCGTCGAGGACGAGAAGGCGTTCGAAGCCGGCCTGATCAACCGGGCGACCGCTTACGACCTGATGGTGATCCTGCGCGCGATCGCCGAGAAGAAGGCGGTCTCGGCCGCCGCGAGCGGCGAGATGATCGGGATCCTGGAAGGCCAGGAATTCAAGGAGAAGATCCCGGCCGGCCTGCCCCCGGGCACGCGGGTCGCGAACAAGACGGGCGACATCACGGGCGTCCACCACGACGCGGCGATCGTGCTGCCGGCCGGCCGGGCGCCCTACGTGCTCGTCGTCCTGACCGAGGGGTTTCCCGACCAGACCTCCGCCGACCGGGCGATCGCCGCGGTTTCCCGGGCGGTCTGGAGCGGGCTCGGGTTAGACTAGCCGGAATCCGGGAGGGCTCGCCCCTGCCCGCCGTTGCGGACCGACCATTTCGTTCCTTGCCGTTTGGAAAGAGGGACTTGGATGAGCGCGCGCACCATCGATCAAATCGCCGGCCTGCTCGGGCCCGACGCGGAGAGCCTCCTCGACTTCGTCTGCGAGGGGATCACCAAAGACCAGCTGATGCTCCCCGGCCCGGACGCGATCGACCGGACGTTCGGCCCGTCGGACCGGAAGCCGCAGGTCATGGTCAACCTCCAGCGCCTGTTCGATCACGGCCGCCTCGGCGGCACCGGCTACCTCTCGATCCTGCCGGTCGACCAGGGCATCGAGCACTCCGCCGCGGCCTCGTTCGCGCCGAACCCGTCCTATCTCGAGCCCGGAAACCTCGTCCGCCTCGCGATCGAGGGCGATTGCAACGCGATCGCCTCGACGGTCGGCGTCCTCGGCTCCGTCTCCCGCCAGTACGCGCACAAGATCCCGTTCATCGTCAAGATCAACCACAACGAGCTGCTCACCTATCCGAACAAATCGGAGCAGGTCCTCTTCACCTCGGTCGACCGGGCCTGGGATCTGGGGGCGGCGGCGATCGGCGCCACGATCTACTTCGGCTCGGACGACGCGACGCGCGAGATCGTCGAGATCTCGGCGGCCTTCCGGCGCGCCCACGAGCTCGGGCTCGCGACCGTGCTCTGGTGCTACCTCCGCAACAACGCGCTCAAGAAGGACGGCGTCGACTACAGCGTCTCGGCCGACCTGACCGGCCAGGCGAACCACATCGGCGTGACGATCCAGGCCGACATCATCAAGCAGAAGCTCGCGGTCAACAACGGCGGCTTCAACGCGCTCAACTTCGGCAAGACCGACCCGAGGATCTACGGCGAGCTGATCAAGGACCACCCCGTCGACTGGAACCGCTGGCAGGTCGCGAACTGCTTCCTCGGCCGCATCGGCCTGATCAACTCGGGCGGTGAATCGAAGGGCGACTCCGACCTCGCCCAGGCCGTCCGCACGGCGGTGGTCAACAAGCGGGCCGCCGGCTGGGGCCTGATCTCCGGCCGCAAAGCCTTCCAGCGCCCGATGGCGGAGGGCGTCGAGCT
>DATMZM010000170.1:0-6204 GCA_035607445.1 Thermoanaerobaculia bacterium
GTACGAGACCGGCGTCGCCTCCCGCGAGGATCCCATCTATAGCCTCGTCGTCATGCTGCCCTGCGAGTACCTCTGGTATTGGCTGGCGACGCAACTCCAGCCGGTCAAGCCGCAGAACCTCTACGCCCCGTGGGTGACGGGCAACGACGATTCCCGAGGGCCTTACGCCATCGGCAATTTCCTCGACTCTTTCCAGAAGGCGCACCCGGACGTCCTCGACCCGCAAAAGGCCATCGAGATCTACACCCGGGCGACGTCGTACGAGCACCTGAACTTCGCAGCCGCCCTGCCGGCTGGGACCTGACCCCGCTCGCCGCGAAAGAGCCCGCGGCCCTCACTCGACCGCGACGCGGAAGCTGCGCACGGTTCCGAAGGCGAGCGGGCCGCGCGCGGCGCCGAGGTCGCGCAGGGTTCCGACCCAGGTGCCGAGGAGGCGGTCGCCTTCGGGCGCGAAGCTGCGCACCTCGAGCCGCAGCTCGGCGGCCGGGGCCACCCGGAGAGAGCAGGGCTGCTGCCAGACCGGCTCGAAGGTGTCGACGGCGACCTCGGTCTCGCAGACCTTGACGCCGCCGGCGGTCAACTCGGCGTAGGCGTCCGGCAGCAACGCCGGCTCGCCCGCGAAAGCGCCGGCTCGCGCTTCCGCGCCGAGGCTCGCGCTCGCGAGGACGAGCCGGGTGACGGGGACGGTCGCCGCCGAGGCGAGGACCGGAGCGGCGAGAGCGGAAACCAGGGCGGCGGCCAGGAAAATCATCTTTCGATTCACGATCGTTCTCCTCCGAGAGGCGGTCGCCCGGCGCGGGAAGGTCGGTCCTTCCGCCCGCCGCGGGGCCAGGTCCTACCTGAAGGGACACGCGCGCGAAGGGAGCCGTTTAGGAGGCGCCGGCCACTCTCATGCGCACGGCGGGATCGCCGAGGATGGCGTAGCCGCGGGCGTCGGTAAGGGCGGTCTGGAGCCGCCCGAGCAGCGCCAAGTCGGGAGGGGCGCCATAGTCGATGGCTTCCCGGAGGCTCGCGATGTCCATCGCGAGCTCGGCGTAGCGCTCGGGAAACGAACGGAACGCCGCGCCGACGGGGACGCCCGCGAGGAGGCGGCGCAAGGCGACTTGGAACACTCCGATCTGCGGGCCCGTCTGCGGCCAGAGGAAGGAGTAGCAGAAGCTGCGCTCGATGTGGCCGACGACGGCGAGCGAGCCTTCGGGCAGCGAGAGAAGGCGCCGGGGCAGCTCGGCCGCGAGAGGCTCGGGCGCGAGCTGGCGCCTGGCTTTGCACCCTTCCTGGCCGGGCTCCGGGTACGAGGTCAGCCGCGGCGTACCGGCGCCGTGGCAAGCGAAGAAGAAGCAGAACGCGGGCGGACGGGCGCCGTCGCCGACCGCGGCGGCGTTCAGGAAATGCTCTTTCGGCACCGGCCCCCGCCAGACCGCGGGGCCGGCCGAGTCGGCGCAGAGCAAAGCGCCCTGGCAACCTCTCTGGAGCGGGTCGCCGCAGGGGAATCCGACCCCGTGGCAAGCGGCGAAGAGGAACGACGCGCCGCTCTCCCCCGCGAGCCAACGCAACAGCTTTTCGCGCGTCGCCTCCGCGCCGACGAGGCTCTCGATCGACCAGGTCGGACATTTGGCCGCGACGGCCTGCGCCAGCGGGCCGGCCAGATACTCGCAGATCAACTCACTGGTGCGATCCTCGGGGTGGCGCGGCGCGAAGAAGGCCGCCCGGCGCGGCGTCTCGCGCCCTTCGGTCTCGATCGCGACGACCCGCTCGGCATAGCGGGCGTAGTGAGCGGGCGCGTCGAAGGAGAGCCGGCCCACGGCATGCCCGAGCGCGAGGTCGTGTTGGAACTCCCACGGGATCTCGTCCGGCCCGCCGACGAGGAGCAGGAAGCGCGGCATCAAGGCCGGATCTCCCACCCCCGGACCGACGCCGTGCCGCGTCAGGAAATCGAGCCGGCTCTCGCCCGGTCGATAGCCGTCCGGCCCCTCGAAGACCCGGAACAGGCCCGGACCCGACCCGGTCGCCTGGCCACGCCGGTGCTCGAGCAGTGGAGCCAGCGCCTCGCGTACCCCCGGGCAGCCGCCCGCGGGCAGGATCGCCGCCCACCCCACCTCCGCGAGATCGCCGGAGTCCTCGTCGAACGCGCCGCCGAGGTGCCGCTGGTGCTTCCCCCTCCGACTTCGGGCAGGTGACGGGAAGTCGAAGCTCTCGCGGGCTTCTTCGAGAAGCTCGCGCGCGATGTCCTCGGGACGCGGCGAGCGATAGAGCGGACCGCCCGCCACCCCGTCGATTCCGCTCGAGACGGAGGCGTCGCAGATTTCGTCGATGCCGTCGATGATTGCCATGCGCCACCTCTCAAGGGCTTCTCGGGTTCGCGAGCGGGGCGAAGGGCTCGACGTTCACGGCCGTGGCCACGATCGAGCCGTCCGCCCCGACCGAGACCAGCTCGCGTCCCCCGGCCCGGAAGGCGAGGGCGACGATACCGTCCTCATGGGCCTTGAGGGGTCCCGCAACCCGCCGTCCGAGGATCAAGTTCCAGAGCCACACCGATCCCCCTTCCGTGCCGCCGGCCAGGAGATCGCCTCGGGGAGTCACGGCGAGCCGCGAGACGGCGCTGCCGTCGCCGGCCAGGTCCAGATCTTGAGGCTCGGCTTGCGCCGACTCGCGATGGATCCGGATCGTCCCTTCGCCGCATCCTGCCACCCAGCCTCCGTCCGCCAAGAGAACCAGGCTCGCGACCTCGCGCCGGCAGACGCGCTCGAACGTCCGCGGCCGCAACGCTCGCCGCCAGCTCTTCGAGGTCGCGACGAGACGGACGGACCCGTCCCGATATCCGAAACCCGTTCGCTCGCCGGAGAGCCCGAGAGCCAGAGCGCTCACCGGCCGATCGATCGAGAAAGAGAGCAGACGGCCCGCGAGCACCGCAGAGATCAGCGCGACGCAGCCGAGAAGGATCGCTCCGGTCCCCGCGATCCGACGCAAGCGGCCCCGGCGCCGTTTCCGCCAGGCCTCGTTGTCGTCGCGCACCGGACCGATCAGCCGGTCGTGCGCGAGCTCGTACCAGACGAGTCCCCGCCGCATCTCCTCGTGCACGAGCCGCGCCTCGATCAGGCCGGAGATCGCTTCCTCCCCGAGGCCCCTCCGTCCGGTCTCCTTCATGGTCTGGCACCGCAGGCCCTCCGGTGTGATCAGCCGGCGCCCGATCCACTCTCGGATCGCCCGTTCGGCAACACCCGTCGCGGCCACGACCGCCGCCACCCGCTCTGCGTAGTAACCGGCGAGCACTGCGTCGACGGTGCCGAAGGCCGTGACGTGCTCGGCTTCGACCCGCGTTACCCCCGCGGGCAGGGACTCCCAGAACTGCCGGCAGACCACCTGCAATTGGACCGGATCGACATGGTCGTCCATCCCTTCCCTCGCCATGCCGCCGGGCCCCGGGACCGGACAGCGGCGGAGGTTGTCGACCAGCCTCCGCGCCACGCTCTCCTCGACCTCCACGCCCGCTCGCTCCGCCGGGCCGCGAATCGCCCGCACCGCAGCCTGGGCCGCGAGCATCTCGAGGCGATAGCGCGCGCGCAGGCGATCCGGGAAGAGGTCGAGATAGGGATCGAGTCCGGCGAGGAAATCCTCGCGGATCGCCAGCAGGAGCGAGATCTGCGGCGCTCGCTGGATCGAGCGGGCCAATTCGACGAGGAAGTCCCGGCGCTCCGCCTCGCCTTCGAGACCGGCGGCGAAGATCTCCTCCAGTTGGTCGATCACCAGAAGGCAGGCCTCGACCGGGTCGCCGCCGGACCGCTCGGCGACCAGAATTCCGAAAGCGCGATTCAATCCCGCCTCGAGATCCGTCCCGAGCTCGTTCCCCTCTGCCGCCGGCCCGCCGGGCAGGAAGGAGAGGAGGCGCCGCGCGTAGCGATTCGGCCCCTCGCCGTCCGCACCGCCGCCGAGTCGCACGACCGGAAAGACCGCGAGCCCGGGCACTTCGCGCGGAAGAAGCGGCAAGAGCCCCGCCTGGAGCAGCGAGGTCTTGCCCGCGCCGGAGGGAGCGAACAGCAGGACCGCCTTGCGCGCGACGACGAGCGCTCGGAGGCGCCGAAGCTCCGCCCCAC
Organism: Thermoanaerobaculia bacterium; assembly: GCA_035607445.1. Classification (GTDB taxonomy): domain Bacteria; phylum Acidobacteriota; class Thermoanaerobaculia; order Multivoradales; family UBA5704; genus DASYKS01. The sequence goes on from DATMZM010000170.1 coordinate 4,092, forward strand.
GGCCGAAGAAGAGGTCCCGATCCGCGGCCGTAAAAGCGCGCGGACCGACGAAGGGGTTCACACCGTGCTCGATGACCTCGGTCATCTCAGCCATGGCGGCGCTCCAGGAGGCGCGTCGCGAGCTCGGCGACGAACTGCTCGGAGCTGCCCCAGTAGACGTCGATCTGCGAGTTGGCGAAGAAGCGGGCCGCATAGGCGCGCAACGTCTCGACCTGCCCGGCATCGAGATCCTCGGGATCGACCTGGACCGCGACCTGCAAGCGGCGCAGCCACTTCGGCGCGTCCAGCCGGGCCAGGAAGCCGCGCAAGAGGATCTTCAAGTCGAGCCCGCCCAAGCGATAGCCGAGAAACAGGAGGGTCGTCCGCGCCAGCGCCTCGGCGACGGCGCCCGGCAGCAGGTTGTCCTCCGCGCGCGAGATCGCGGTCAAGTAGTCGAGGTGCTCGTCATCGGTGAGGACCATCGAGCCGGCGTCGCCGTCGGTGCCGAAGAGATGGAAGACGACGGGGGCCTCGACCGAGGGCGACCGAAGAAGCTCGCGCGCGGCGGCTCCGCCTGCGAGCGCGTCCTCGCGCCAGGCAAGCTCCGCGCGCAGCGGCGCCCGTCCCCGGCTCTCGAGGGCGAGCGCCATCAGGTCGTCGTAATTCGTGGTCAGGTAGAGCGGCAGCGAGAGATCGGCGAGCCGATGGTGGATCTCCGCGGGCCGGCTCCGGCACAGCTCCGACCAGCCGCACGCACGCGCAACTTCGGAGACGGTCTCGCCCTCCTCCTCGCCGGACTCCGGCAGACCCAAGCGGCGCCTCAACCAGCGCGCCAGGAGCCCGCACAGCTCGCGGTGCGGCAGCTGGCTGTCGTGCAGGCCCAGGAACTGGGCGACCCGCGGCAGGTCGCGGCGGTCGGGAAAGGGATAGTCCTCTGGCGCGAGGCGCTCGGCGGCCTCCTCGGGCATCGGCAGCGTCCCCGCGTGCGCGCCCCAGCCCAGGATCGGAGTGCATCGCCCCTCGCGCACCGAGTCGACGAGAGCGCGCCAGAAGGCGTCGGGCGAGCGTCCCTGGACGGTGCCGTGCCGGCCGAGCAGGCGGCCGTCCGGGAGGCGCAGGAACAGGACCGGGATCGCGGCGCCGGGCAGCCCCGCACTCGCGACGCCCGATCTCGCCTCGTTGGCCGCGAGGTCGACGAGACCGTGCGCGAGGAGACGCCGATAGAACGTCTCGGTGAGCGCCCGCGCGGTGTCGATCGCGACGAGCCCCTGCATGCCGAGGACGGCCGGCACGCCCGCCGCGACGAGGCGGGGTGCGAGGCCGCGGAAAGCGTCGGCCGGACTGCGCTCCGCCGTCTGGCAGCTGGCGAGAAACACCAGGCGAGGCGGCACGGCGAGCCGCGCCAGCATCTCGGCGAGATCGGTCTCGGTCACCCGTTCCGCCGCCCGCTCCGCGTCCTCGAGATAGACCGCAGCGCACTCGCGGCGCGCGTTCCATTCCCCGTGCGCGACCAGGTGGAGGAAATGCGGCCCGGCGCGCAGGGCCTCTTCGAGCCGAGCCAGGGTCACCGGTGGCTCGAGGAACGTGGCCTCGATCTCCGGGCCCGCGGCGGCGAGGGCGGCGGCCAGTGCGTCGCGCTCTTCTTCGAACGAGAGAGGCGGGAGATGAGGCGGCAGGCCGTTCGGAGCCGCGATCGCCGCGAGGAGGCGTAGCGGGCGCTCGAGGACCGGCAGGCCGGCATGGTGATCGGTCGCGAGATAGCGCGAAAAGGGGGTCGCCGTATCCGCGGCGATCATGCGCGCCGGACCGCCGAGGCCGGGAGCGCGTAGCAGCTCCCAGGGCAGCGCGTGGAGCGCCCCGGCCTCGGCGTCGATCCGGAGCCGCACGCGCCGTTGCGGGTGCTCGCCGGCCAGCTGGGCCCAGGCGGTCGCCGTGCGCGGATCCGCGAACAGCGCCGAGAAGAGCCTCTCGCCGTCGCAATCCGCCGAGGGCGACGGCACCCAGGGCAAGAGGCCGCGGGCGTCGAGCCGGCCCGAAGGGAATTCCCGGTCGCCGACCGACGTCACCTCGACCGGGAAGATCCCCTCCTCCCGGCCGAGGCGCAGGCGGATCTCGACTTCAGGCAGCACCGGCG
>DATMZM010000313.1:0-22985 GCA_035607445.1 Thermoanaerobaculia bacterium
TTGTCCGGCGTGAAGCCGAAGGCCGGGGCGAGGTCTTTGTAGGGTGCGGAGGCTCCGAAGCGTTCGATGCCGAGGATGTCGCCCTCGTCTCCCACCCAGCGGTGCCAGCCGAAGGGGCTCGCGGCCTCGACCGCGAGGCGCTTGCCGATCGCGGGCGGCAGGACCTCGTCCCGGTACTCCTTGGATTGAGCGGCGAACAGCTCCCAGGAGGGAAGGCTGACGACACGGGTGCGGATCCCCTCTTCGACGAGCTTCTTTTGGGCGTCGATGCAGAGCCAGACCTCCGAGCCGGTCGCGATCAGGATCGCCTCGGGCGCGCCGCCTTCCGATTCGGCGAGGACGTAGCCGCCGCGCGGCAGACCCTCCTTCGCGCGGGCCGAGGTCTCGGCGAGGATGGGCAGCGGCTGGCGGGTGAGCGCGATCACGGTCGGGCCGGTGCGATGTTTGATCGCGAAGCGCCAGGCTTCCGCGGTCTCGCTGGCGTCGGCAGGGCGGAGCACGGTGATCCCCGGGATGCTCCGGAGCGAGGCGAGCTGCTCGATCGGCTGGTGCGTGGGGCCGTCTTCGCCGAGGAAGATCGAGTCGTGCGTGTAGACGAAGACCGGGCCGATCCCCATCAGCGAGGCGAGGCGGATTGGCGGACGCATGTATTCCGAGAAGATCAGGAACGTGCCGCCGTAGGGGATCCACTGCTTCGAGAGCGTGATGCCGTTGAGAATCGCGCCCATCGCGTGCTCGCGGACGCCGAAGCGGAAGTAGCGGCCCGAGCGGTCGTTCGCCTCGAAATCGCCGCGCCCCTTGACCTGGGTGTTGTTGGAAGGCGTCAGGTCCGCGGAGCCGCCCACCAGCTGCGGCAGCTTGGGCGCAATGGCGGCGAGCACCTTGCCCGAGGCCGAGCGGGTGGCGACCGGCTTGTCCGCGGGATCGAAGGCCGGCAGCGCCTCCTCCCAGCCAGCGGGCAGCTCGCCAGCCAAGCGCGCGTCGAAGTCGCGCGCGACTTCGGGATGAGCGGCAGCGAAATTGCCGAAGAGAGAGCGCCACTCGGCGGCCAGGGCCCGGCCGCGTTCGCGCGCCGCCTCGAAAGGCGCGCGCGCTTCGTCGGGGACGAGGAACTTCGCGTCCTCCGGCCAGCCGAGATTGCGCTTGGCGCCCTGGGTCTCCTCGGCCCCGAGCGGCGCGCCGTGCGCCTCCGCGGTCCCCGCCTTGTGCGGCGCGCCGAAACCGATCTCGGTGCGCACGGCGATGAACGAGGGCCGGTCATCGACTTGGAGCGCCGCTTCGATGGCCGCGTCGATCGCGGCCAGGTCGTTGACGTCGGAGATTCGCTGGACGTGCCAGCCGTAGGCGGCGTAGCGGGCGACGACGTCCTCGGAAAACGCGAGCGAGGTCGGGCCGTCGATCGAGATCCGGTTGTCGTCGTAGAAGACGACCAGCTTGCCGAGCCCGAGGTGGCCGGCGAGCGAGCTCGCCTCGGAGGAGACCCCTTCCATCATGTCGCCGTCGCTCGCGAGCACCCAGGTGCGGAAGTCGACCACCGGGAAGCCCTCGCGGTTGAACTCGTTCGCCGAGAGCTGCTCGGCGATCGCGATGCCGACCGAGCTCGAGATCCCCTGGCCGAGCGGTCCGGTCGTCGTCTCGATGCCGACCGTGTGGCCGTACTCCGGGTGCCCCGGGGTCTTCGAGCCGAGCTGGCGGAAGCGCTCGAGCTCCTCGATCGGCAGCCCGTAGCCCGCGAGGTGGAGCAGGGAGTAGAGGAGCGCGGAGGCGTGGCCGCAGGAGAGCACGAAGCGGTCGCGGTTCGGCCAGGTCGGATCGTCCGGGCTGTGCCGCAGGTGGCGGGTCCAGATCCGGTAGGCGAGCGGCGCGAGCGCCATCGGCGTGCCCGGATGGCCGGAATCGGCTTTCTCCACCATGTCGACGGCGAGAAAGCGGATGGTGTTGATCGCCAGCTGGTCGGTTGCGCTGATGTCGCTCAAGGTCGAGGCTCCCGCGCGCCCGAAAAGGGTGGGCGGCGCGGCCTAGTCTAACTCGGGGATCCACTGCACTCGGGTGACTTGGGGGGAGGGACGCCCCGAAGATCTGCGAACTGCCTGTCCCGTCGCTGCATCGACGCGGCACCCAAGAGTCAGACTCTCACCCCGTCACGCGGCCTTCGGGCGCTGTGTCGGCGTTCCTCAAGGAACACGAATGGCGCGAGCCTCGCTCGCCCCTCTCCCCAAGGAGAAGACTCCATGAAGTCGAAACCCTGTTCGGCTCTCCGGATCGGATTCGCCCTGCTCACCGCCGCGTTCGTCGCGGGCGGAGCCGGCTACGCTCTCGACGAGCCCGCCGCAGCCTCTGCGAGCTCGGCGCTGGCCGAGCTCACGAGCGTCGACGTTTGCAAGGAAGTGGCCGAGGGCGTCATCCCCAAGAGCATTTCACCGGACGAGATGAGGATCGCGATGCTCGCCTGCTGCAAGTCCGCAGGTGAGCAATTGAGCCCGGTCCAGGGCCCCGGCGACTTTCCGACGAATCCGGTCACGAGCTCCTCCTTTCCCTGCCCGGATGGTCCGGACAAGCCCATTCCCTACAGCCCGGAGAAGGAGGATGCCATGGAGGATCTCGCGGATCAGCTCAACGTCCCGATGCCGAGCTGCACGGGTGGTTGCTCCGGAGCCCTGGCCTGCACCCCGACGGGTATCACGAGCCCGGGGAACGACAACGTCGACTTGACGATCGAAGCGGATCCCAACAAGCCGGGCTACTGCCGCTATAGCGCCAAGGTCTTCAAGACGGACACGACCTCGCTCAGCGCCAAGTGCGGCTGCATTTAGGCGACCCGGACGCCGACGAGCGCTCGGTCACGGGGACGCCCGCGATCGAGCGCCTTCGCTTTCTTTGACTCCCCTCCCTCAGGCCCCATACAATCGCTCGCCTCGCAGGCCCCCCCGCGGTGAGGTGCTGGAGTGGCCGAACAGGGCTGCCTGCTAAGCAGTTGTTCGGGGTAAACCCGGACCGAGGGTTCGAATCCCTCCCTCACCGCCATTTCGCCCGACTTCGGTCGACCCCAGAGGACCGCCACCCATGACCGAGCGCCAGGGGACCGTGATCGAGGGTCCCGTCCGGGTCCGTTTCGCCCCTTCGCCGACCGGATTCCTCCACGTCGGCGGAGTGCGGACGGCGATCTACAACGACCTCCTGCGCCTGCACGCGGGCGGCGCCTTCGTGTTGCGGATCGAGGACACCGACAAGGCGCGCTCGGACGAGGCGATGACCCGCCAGATCCAGGATGCCCTGTCGTGGACGGGAGTCCGCTGGGACGAGGGGCCGTTCCTCCAGAGCGAGCGCCTGCCGCGCCACACCGAGCGCGCGCAGGAGCTCTTGGCCGCCGACAAGGCGTATCGCTGCTTTTGCACCACCGAGATGCTCGAAGCGCAGCGTGCCGAGGCGCAGAAGGCGGGCGGGAGCTTCAGCTACCCGCGCACCTGCGCCCATCTGGCGCCCGAGGAGATCGCGCGGCGGATCGGCGAGGGCCAGCCGTTCGCGGTCCGCTTCCGTGCGCCGGACGAGAGCATCCGCTTCCTCGACCTCGTCCGCGGCGACATGGAGTTCCCGGCCGACGCGATCGACGATTTCATCCTTCTGCGGTCGGACGGCACGCCGACCTACCACATGTCGGTCGTCTGCGACGACATCGACATGGCGATCACCCACGTGGTCCGCGGCGAGGACCATCTCTCGAACACGCCCAAGCACGTACCGCTGTTCCTGGCGCTCGGTGGCGCGGTTCCCGTCTTCGCCCACCTGCCGCTGATCCTCGGACCGGACAAGAAGCGGCTCTCGAAGCGCTTCGGCGCCACCTCGGTCGAGGAGTTCCGGGCCGAGGGGATCCTGCCGCCGGCGCTCTACAACTACATGGTACTCCTCGGCTGGAGCCCCGGCGAGGATCGCGAGGTCCTGCCGCGCGAGGAGATGGGGCGGATCTTCGACGTCGACCGCTTGAACGCCTCGGCGGCGGTGTTCGACCGCGAGAAGCTGCTCTGGATGAACGGCCAGTACATGAGCTCGCTCGCGCTCGACGAGGTGCGGCCCTACCTCGAGCCGTTCCTCGCGGAGGCGGGGCTCGCGGGCGCGGATCCCGCCCGGCTCCGCGCGGCGCTCGAGCTCCACCGCAGCCGGTCGCGGACGCTGCGCGACCTGGCCGCGGCGGTCGGCATCTACTTCCGTGACGAGCTGGCCTACGACGTCCCGGCCTGCGCCAAGTTCCTCGCCGATCCGGACCTGCCGGTGCACCTCGCCGCGTTGCGCGACCATTGGATGGAGCTTCCCTCGTTCGACAAGGAGGCGCTCGAGGCGGGGCTGCGGGCTGTCGCCGGCGAGCGCGGGCTCAAGGCCGGAGCGCTCATCCATCCGGCGCGCATGGCCCTCTCGGGCGAGACCGGCGGCCCGCCGCTGTTCGACCTGGTCGAGGTGATGGGGCGCGAGGAGACCAGCCGGCACCTGGGCCATTTCATCGCCTTCCTGCGGCGCGGCGGCGCGCTCCCCGAGCATCAGGATTGACCGCGGATTGACCGAGCCGCGCGAGATCGGCTACTCTCCTCGCCCGTCCTGCTGGGAGGTCGTTCAATGGTAGGACATGCGGCTCTGGACCGCAGAATCGGGGTTCGAGTCCCTGCCTCCCAGCCAATTCCGCTTCACCCCCTCAAGCGCTTCGCAAAGATCTGAAATTTTAAGGAAAAAGGCATCCGCTCCGCTCGCGGAGGGGAATTTCCATGCCCGAACGGCTCCGGCGGGGCAGGAACCGTTGCCGCGCCCGGCGATTTATTCGCTGGACGCGCGAATCTTTCTCATCGCAAGTCGAGATATAGACATTTAACTTTAATGTATATTTAGCCGGTGCGGATCGGCCCGCACGGCATTGGTGTTGGCGCGGGACCAGTCCGCCTAGGAGAGTCCGCAATGTTTCGACGCGGCCCCATCCACTTCCGCTCTGCCCCACTTCTCGCAGTTCTCCTCGGGTTTCTCTCGGCACCGGATCAGGCCTGGCCGCTCGAGCGAGGGTCGTTCGACCTCGCGACCACCGTGCGCGAAGCTCCGCGCATCTTCCTCGTCCGGCTGGCCGCGTTGATCGGGCTCGCCGCCGAGGACTCGACGCCGCCACCCCCGCCGCCCACCGCTGGATCGAGCGGAGGCGTGGGACCCAACAATGACGCCGGAGTGATCATCGATCCCAACGGCCCGCCGAGAAGCTGATCCCGAGAAGAGTCGTGGGAGGGGGCGGCGAGCTCGATGGCTCGCCGCCCCTTTTCTTGCGATGCGCGGGCCGCGCCTGAGAGCAGCTTAGTCCTCGTCCCCGGAAGCGATCGAAGCGCGGCCGATCGAGGTCCTTCCGGACTGCTGCCAGAAGAAGGGCTCGTGTGCCTTGGGATGACCTCCCGCCTCGTTCATCGTCCTGCCGTCGTAGACCCTGCCGTTCGCGACGACCAGGTCGATCGACGTCGTATTGCGGACGTTCTCGAGCGGGTTGGCCGAGAGGACGACGAAGTCGGCGAGCTTGCCCGGCTCGAGCGATCCCAAGTCCTTGTCCATGCCGAGGTAGGCAGCGCCGCGGAGCGTCGCCGAGCGCAGGGCTTCGAGCGGCGTCATGCCCCCTTGCGCGAGCATCCACATCTCCCAATGCGCGGCGAGCCCCTCGCGCTGGCCGTGGGCCCCCATTTGGACGGAGACTCCGGCGTCCGAAAGCTTCTTGGCACCCGCCGCGTTCTTGAAGTGGTTGTATTCCTCGTCCGGGGCGGTCACCCGCCGGCGCGAGCGCTGGTCGACGACCTCCCGCGGCACGAAGGAGAGCAGGCGCTCGTCCTCCCAGACGTGGGTCTTGTCGTACCAGTAGTTCTCGCCCCAGATCCCGCCGTAGCCGACACCGAGCGTCGGGGTGTAGCCGACCTTCGTGCCCGCCCAGAGCTTCACGACGTCCGCGTAGAGCTTCGCGAGCGGAATCGAATGCTCGACGCCGGTATGGCCGTCGACGACCATCGTCATGTTGTGCGGGAAGAGCGATCCGCCCTCGGGGACGACCATCAACCCGAGCTCGCGCGCCGCGGCGAGGACCTGCTGGCGCTGGTCGCGCCGCGGCTGGCTGTAGCTCTTGACCGAGATCGCGCCGACAGCCTTCATCCGCCGCAGGTGGTTGCGCGCGTCCTCGAGGCTGTCGATGGGCGACATGTAGTTCGTCTCGGCGCCGTAGAGGATCGTGCCGGTCGAGTAGATCCGCGGCCCGGTGATCAGGCCGGCGCGCTGGAGCTCGGAAGCGGCGAACACGGTCTCGGTGTCGTTCGACGGATCGTGGAGCGTCGTCACGCCGAAGCCCAGGGTCGCGTAGGTGATCCAGTTGGTCTCGGGGATGATGCCGTCGCCGCCGAACGAGCCATGCCAATGGACGTCGACGAGGCCCGGGATGACCGTCTTGCCCCGGCCGTCGACGACGAACGCGCCGGCCGGCACGCTCACGCTCGCGCGCTCTCCGACCGCCGTGATCCGGTTGCCGTCGGCGACCAGGGTCCCGTCCTCGATCACCTCGTCGCCGCGCATGGTCACGATCCGGGCGCCGACGATCGCCAGCTGGCCCGACGGCGGGCTGCTCGAGGCCAGGAAGCCGATGTTCCGGCCCGACGCCGCGGGCTCCGGGAGCTTCTCGGGCGCGCCGTCGAGGAACGCGAACGAGTCGCGCAGCTCGCGGGTGTAGAGCTCGGGACCGCGCGACCAGTGGAGGCGCTGCGAATCGCCCGACCAGTGGACGTACCAGCCGGAGTCCTTGGTCACCTGGGTCAGCGGCAGCGCGGATGCCTTGGCGCCGAGGTCGAGCGGCTCGGGTCCACCGAGCGCGGTGAAGGGCGCGACGTAGACGTTCCACAGCTCGACGAAGGCGACGAAGCGGCCGTCGGGCGAGACGTGGTACTCGGTCGCCTTGCCGCTTTTCGCGAGAGTGCGCGCTTCCGCGCCGTTCAGGGTGACCGAGAACAGCTCGCTGCTCCCGTCCGGCTGATAGCGGGTCAGGTAGACGCGGTCGGACTCCGCCCCGAACTGGGGCAGGGCGCCGTCCTCTGTGATCCGGACGGGCTCGCCGCCCGCGGCCGGAATGCGCCAGACGCCGAGGTCGTTCGACCAGGCCGCCGTGCGCAGGAAGCCGCCCGAGATCCGCCGGTAGACGACCTGCCCGCCGTCGGGCGTGAACACCGGCTCGACGTAATGGCCGGGCTCGTTCGTGAGCTTGCGCGAGGGTCCGCCCGCCGCAGGGACCACGCGGATGGCGCCGAGGTCCTCGTCGTCCCAGGTCGCGTAGGCGATCGAGCGGCCGTCGCGCGAGAACGACGGGTAGAGCTCCTCGTCGTCGCCCTCGGTCAAGCGGCGCGGCGTGCCTTCGGGGAGGTCGCGGATCCACAGCTTGCCGAGCGCCTGATAGACCACCCGGTCTCCCGCCGGGGACACCTGCACCCAGCGCAGCATGCGCACCGGCCACTTCGCCGGCGCGACCTCGACGGGAAAGCGGACCGCCTCGAACACCTTCCGAGTCGCGCGGACGTGGAACGGGATGACCGAAACCTGGCGGGAGGCGACGTCGAGCCGCCGGATCTTGCCGCCGGCCCAGAAGACGAGGGTCTTCGAATCCGGCGTCCACGACATGTGCGGATAGGCGCCGTGGATCGCCCAGGTCTCCTGGAGGTCGCGATCCAGGCCGTCCCAGATCGGCCAGACCTCTCCCGAGCGGGCATCGGCGACGTGCAGCACGCTCTTGCCCCGGATCCGCCGGATGAACGCGAGCGACTTGCCGTCGGGCGAGGGGGTCGGCCGGATCGCGCCGCCGGGACCGGAGAGGAAGGTCTCGGTCTCGCCGGTCTTCCGGTCGAGGCGGTGGACGACGTAGATCTCGCCGTTCGGATCCTTGTTGTAGTCGAAGGTGTCGCCCGGGGTGTTGTCCTGGCTGTAGTACAGGAACCGGCCGTCGGGCGAGAAGGCGGGCTCGCCGATGTCTTTCTGGTAGCTGGTGTTCGGCCGCTTGGTGAGCATGACGCCGTCGCCGCCGCCCCGATGGTAGAGCCAGATCTCGCCGGTGCCGATCGAGCGCCGGGTGGTGAAGTGTTTGCGCGCGGCGATGTAGTCGCCGTCGGGGGTCCAGGTCGGGCTGTTCAACAGCCGGAAGGACTCCTTACTGATCTGCTTCGCGTTCTTGCCGTCGCGATCCGCGATCCAGATGTTGTCGCCGCCCCCTTGGTCGCTGGTGAACGCGATCCACTTGCCGTTCGGGCTGTAGGTCGGCTGTTCCTGCCAGGCGACGTCGCTCGTCAGCGCCTTCGCCTCGCCGCCCGCGAACGGAATCGTATAGAGGTCGCCCAGGAGGTCGAAGACGATCTCCTTGCCGTCCGGGCTGACGTCGACGCTCATCCAGGTCCCCTCGTCGACGTCGATCGCGACGTCGTGCGCGGGTCCGAGACCGGTCGGGGCGTCGACGTCCCACTTGGGCTCCTTCTTTTCCTTGTCCGCGCCGGCCGTCTTCGCCTTGCTCGGCGAGGTCTTGGGCGCGGGCTGGCTCGCCGCGAGAGGCAGGCACGCGAGGGCGAAATACAGGGCGATCCGGAGCGGGGTCTTCGGCGACATCGGCTGGCCTTTCCTGTCGAGTGCGACGTTTCGGTCTGTTGATACGTCCGGCGGAGCGCCAGGTTCTCCGGCGCCAGGTCGGCGCCCAAGAAAAACGGGGGGCGTCGCCGCCCCCCGTTTTCCAGGGTGCTTCTGGAGCCGGCGCGGCCTAGAAGTCGTACCGGGCCGCGAGCTGGATCGTCCGCGGCGTGCCGACGCCGGTCAAGGCGCCGAATCCGACGTTGGCCACCTGGCCGGTGCCCCAGACGGTGCTGGTCACGAAGCGGTTCGGCGCGTTGGTGCAGTTGTAGCACTCGCCGAAGACCGAGATCGACCCGGGACCGAGCTTGAAGTCCTTGCCGACCCGGAAGTCGAGGGTGTAGAAGTCCGGCTGCCGGAAGATGTTGCGCCCGAAGTGGACGCCGTTGACCGTCGGCCGGTCGGTGCTCGGCTCACCGTCGTTGTTGATGTCGGCGTTGACCGTCGCGTTGTACGGCGAGCCGGTGTTGTAGCGGAAGGCGCCCGAGAGGTTGATGCCCCACCAGGGGCTCTGCCAGAGGCCGGAGACGACGCCCTTCCAGCGCTGATCGCGGGCCGAGTAGGCATAGTTCAGGTCGAGGTCGTTGTAGTCCTCGGCCTGGATGCCGGCGAAGTTGCGCTCGTTCGAGTCGTTGTCGCGGTCCTTTGAGTAGGTGAGAGCCGCGTAGTAGCTGAACCGGTCCGCCAGGCGCCGGCGGAGCGTGCCGGTGATCCCGAAGTAGTGCGAGGAGGCGTCGGACAGGCTGGTGGTGATGCGGCCGTAGAACGGGAAGGGGAAGACCGTCGAGCTGTACTTCGGCAGGCCGTTCGGGGCGGTGGTGCCGTCGAGCTGGCGGTTGGCGTCCGTGAGGCGCTCGAGCTGCTGGGTGTCGGCATAGGTGACGTCGAGACCGGCCGAGGTGAGCGGCAGGATCTCGCGCTCGAAGCCGATCGTGTACCGGTCGGTGTACGGATTCTCGAAATTCGAGTCGACCACGAAGACGCCCGGGCGGCTCGGGTTCGGGACCTTGGTGAAGTCGATCCGCTCGACGCCCACGGCGGTGAAGGGGTTGGCGCCGTTGCCCCAGCCGGGCGACAGCGGATCGGTCGGCTGGAGCACCTGGCCGGCGGCGTTGCGCGGCGCCGAGATGATGTACTGCGTGCCCACGAGGCCGTTGCTGGTGAAGAGCTGGGCGAGCAGGATGGCCGGCGTGCGACTCCAGAAGCGGCCGGCTGAGAAGCGGACGGCGGTCTTCGAGTCCGGCGCCCACGAGATGCCGAGGCGCGGCGAGATCTGGTCGGTCAGGCTCTGATCCGGAATCTTCCGGGAGAGCCGGAACGAACCGTTGGCGTTCCGGTCGTCCGGGTTCAGGGTCGGATCGTTCGGGTTGTCCTGCGACTCGGCGCGGAGGCCGAACGAGACCGTCAGGTTGCCGCGCAGGAACCACTGGTCCTGCAAGAACAGGGCGGTCTCCTTCTGGCCGAAGCTGGCCCTGCCCGCCTCGATCGAAGTGCGACCGCCGAGACCGCCGAACTGCCGGTACTGCGACCAGCGGCCGGCGAGCAGGTCGGCCTTGTTGTTGAAGATGAAGACGCCGCGCCAGTTGCCGCGGAAGACCTGGTCGATCGAGGTGTCGTTGTACTCGCCGCCGGCCTTGAACACGTGGTCGCCGTAGAGGTAGGTGACCGTGTCGCCGAACGCCTTGCGCTTGGTGGTCGAGACGATCGGCAGGAACGAGACCTCGCCGTAGCGGGCGGTCCCGAGCTGGATCTCGGGGAGGTTGAGCCCCTTGTCCGCCCGCGGCGTGTCTTCCTTGACGTGATTGAGGTTCAGGTCGTTGAGGAGATTGGCGCCGAACTGCCCCGACCAGGACGCGACGTAGGACTTCGAGTCGAGACCCTCGACGCCGTTGTAGCTCTCGGTGCGGGTCTGCGCGTTCGAGGTGCCGTTGACGCCGTCGTACTTGGCGTTGTTCGCGCGGATCAGGAAGCGGTGCTGCTCGTTCAACTGGTAGTCGAGCCGGCCGAAGGTGACGTCGCCGTCCTGCGTCTGGATGTACTGCGGGGGCGAGGCGAGGGCCGGATACCGGGCGAAGATGTCCGCGTCGAGGACGCTCGCCTGGATCGGGACCGTCAGGTTCCTCTTCTGCTTGTCGTACGAGGCGAAGAAGAAGAACTTGTCCCTGACGATCGGACCGCCGATCGAGGCGCCGTACTGCTTCTTGTCCTGGTCGGCCGGCTCGCGGCCGTCGGCGAAGTTCGAGATCAGGCTCTGCGGCTGGTTGTAGTAGAAGGCCGAGCCGTGGAGCCGGTTGGTGCCGCTCTTGGTGATGACGTTGACGAAGCCGCCGCCCGAACGGCCGAACTCGACCGAGGCGCCGTTGGTGATGACGGTGAATTCCTTGATCGACTCCTGCGAGAGCGAGAGCGGCGCGCGCCCTTCGGCCCCGCCGACCGTCCCGCCGAAGAAGGCGTCGTTGTAGTCCACTCCGTCGACCGTGACATTGGTGTTGATGCCGCGCTGGCCGGAGATCGAGAGGTTGCCGCGCTCGGAGTCCGTGCGGGTCTCGGGCGTCAAGAGGACGAGGCTCTTGAAGTCGCGGCCGTTGATCGGGATCTCTTTGATCTGCTCGGTCTGGATCGTGGTGCCCTTGGCGGTGTTCGTCACCTCGACGACCGGCGCTTCGCTGGTGACCGTGATCGACTCGGCGACCGTGCTCAGCTGGAGCGTGAAATTGATCGTCGGCGCCTCGCCGAGGAGCAGACGGACACCGGTGCGCGACGCCGGATTGAAGCCTTCGAGCGTCGCGCTGACGTCATAGGTGCCGGTCGGCAGGTTCAGGATGCGATAACCGCCTTCCGAGTCGGTCACGGTGGGGACCTGCAAGCCGGTCTCGGTGTTGGTGGCGGTCACCGAGACGCCGGGCAGGCCCGCGCCTTCGGCGTCGGATGCCTTGCCGGAGATGCGGCTCGTCGTCACGTCGGTCTGAGCGAAGCCGGCTGTTGCGAGACCCGAGACCAACAGCAGGCTCGCCACGACGGACGCCCATCGGGTATGGGATCGACCTCGAAGCACGATGATTCCTCCTTGGGGTGATGTAGTGCCGATGATTTGACGGTTCGTCACGATTCTAGAGCCGGTTTCGGTCGCGCGTGCCACCTGCCACGGAAGTTTTTGTGACGAGCCCGCGACGATCTCCGAAACTGCAACGGCCGTTGTGCAAAAGGAGCCCGTGGTAAGCTCCCGTCGCCTTCGACCGGTCGACTTCTGGCTTTGAAAAAAGGCGTCCGCCGGGGCCGAACCGAAGGCCCGGGCCACTCGCGCGACCCTCGAGGAACGGTTCACTTCCGGCTTTTGCTCCGCAAATGATACCCCAAGAGAGCCCTCTCGTCAGCGTCGTCATGGGCAGCCGCTCCGATTGGGAGACGATGCGCCATGCTGCCGAGATGCTCGAGCGTTTCGCGGTGCCGCACGAGCGGCAGATCGTCTCCGCCCACCGCACTCCGGAGCGGCTGCGCGACTTCGCGCGCGGCGCGCGCGAGCGCGGGATCCAGGTCGTCATCGCCGGCGCGGGAGGGGCCGCGCACCTGCCCGGAATGGTCGCCGCACAGACCCTCCTGCCCGTTTTGGGAGTGCCGGTCGAGAGCCAGGCGCTCCACGGCGTCGACTCCCTCCTCTCGATCGTCCAGATGCCGGCGGGGGTGCCCGTCGCCACCCTCGCGATCGGCAAGGCGGGGGCGGCGAACGCGGCGCTCCTCGCGATCCGCTTCCTCGCTCTCACCCGCCCCGAGCTCGCCGGGAAGCTGGCGGAGTTCGCCGCCGAGCAAGAACGTAAAGTCCTCGACGATTCGCTCGACTGAGGCGCCCAAAGCGCGCCATGGCGATCCTCCCCGGTTCCACGATCGGCGTCTTGGGCGGCGGCCAGCTCGGCCGGATGTTCGCGATCGCGGCGCGGAAGATGGGCTATCGGGTCCATACCTACTCGCCCGACGGCGACACCCCGGCCGGCCAGGTGGCGGACGTCGAGATCGTCGCTCCCTACGAGGATTTGGCGGCGGTGAGCGCCTTCGCGCGCGCAGTGGCGGCGGTGACGTTCGAGTTCGAGAACGTTCCGGCCGCGACCGCCGCCGCGGCGGCCGAGCACGCGCCGGTCCGCCCTTCGGGAGCGGTCCTCCACACGACCCAGAACCGGCTGCGGGAGAAAGCTTTTCTCGCCGGATGCGGCGTGCCCGTCGCGCCGTTCGCTCCGGCCCGCTCGCTGCAGGACCTCGAAGCCGCGCTCGCGAGGATCGGTCATCCCGCCGTGCTCAAGACCGCCGGCTGGGGCTACGACGGCAAGGGCCAGCGGGTGATCGCACGGCCCGAGGAGGCACCGGACGCCTGGCGCGCTCTCGCGACCGGCGAGGCGATCCTGGAAGCGTTCGTCGACTTCGAGCTCGAGCTCTCGGTGGTCGCCGCGCGCGGAACGGACGGCGCCTTCGCGAGCTGGGGAGCGTTCGAGAACCATCATCGCCAACACATCCTCGATTTGACCGTGGCGCCCGGTCGGATCCCGGCGGCGGTCGAGCGCGAGGCGGTCGAGATCGCGCGCGGCATCCTCGAAGCTCTCGACGTCGAGGGAGTGCTCTGCGTCGAGATGTTCTTGGCGCCCGGCGGCCGCCTCCTGGTCAACGAGCTCGCGCCGCGCCCGCACAACTCCGGCCACCTGACGTTCGACGCCGCGACGACCAGCCAGTTCGAGCAACAGCTGCGCGCCGTCTGCGGTCTGCCGCTCGGCGCGACCGACCTCCTGCGCCCTGCGGCGATGGTCAACCTGCTGGGCGACCTGTGGCGCGATGCCGGAGCGAGCGGAGCGGGCGACGCGGGGGGCGCAGATCGTGCCCCCGACTGGGCGGCGGCGCTCGCCTTCCCCGCCGTCAAGCTCCATCTCTACGGCAAGGCGGAAGCGCGCCCCGGGCGGAAGATGGGACATCTGACCGCGCTCGCGGCGACGCCCGGCGAGGCGGCCCGGATCGCCCTCGCCGCACGCGCGGCGAGCGCGAGAGGCAGGTTCTCGATCGACGGACCGGCAGGGCCCGAGGGGGAGAGAACAGCATGAGCGAGCTCCTGATCTACGGCGCGAACGGCTACACCGGAGAGCTCTGCGCCCGCGAGGCGGCGACCCGCGGCCTGGCCCCGATCCTCGCCGGGCGCAATCGGGCGGCGGTCGAGGGCTTGGCCGGCGAGCTCGGCCTCGCGGCGCGGGTCTTCGACCTCGATCAGCCGGAAGCGACCGCGCGGTCGCTCACCGGAGTAGCGGCCGTCCTCCACTGCGCCGGGCCGTTCGTCCGCACGAGCGGCCCGATGGTCGCGGCCTGCCTGGCGGCGGGCGCGCACTATCTCGACATCACCGGCGAGATCGAGGTCTTCGAAAAGGTCTTCGCGCGCCACGCCCAGGCCGAGCGGGCCGGGGTCGCCCTCCTGCCCGGCGTCGGCTTCGACGTCGTCCCCTCGGATTGCCTGGCGGGCCGGCTCGCCGGGGCGCTCCCGGAGGCGACCTCTCTCGTGCTCGCCTTCGGCACGGCCGGCGGGAGCTGGAGCCGGGGCACCTTGAAGACGATGATCGAGAGCCTGCCGCACGCGGGCGCGATCCGCCGCGACGGTCGGCTCGTCCCCGTGCCGCTCGCCTGGGAAGCGCGCGAGATCGAGTTCTCGGGCCGCTTCGGCAAGCGCTGGTGCGCGTCGATCCCGTGGGGCGACCTCTCGACAGCCTTCCGCTCGACCGGAATCCCTGACATCCAAGTCTTCACCGCAATGTCGCGGCGCGAGGTCCGCCGCGCCCGCTGGCTCCGGCCGTTCCTGCCGATCCTCGGCTGGGGACCGATCAAGCGCCGCCTCCAGCGAAGGGTCGAGCGGCGCCTGACCGGGCCGAGCGCGGAAGTCCGGGCCACCGCCCGGACCTATCTCTGGGGCGAGGCGGCGAACGCCGCGGGACGCAAGGTCCGCGCGACGCTCGAAACGCCGGAGGCCTACGGCTTCACCGCGACCTCCGCGATCGCCTGCACCGAGCGGGTGCTCGGAGGCGAAGTGAAGCCGGGCGCCTGGACGCCCGCCCAGGCCTTCGGCGCCCGCTTCGTCGATGGGCTGCCCGGCGTGGTCGCGGGCCCGATCGTCGAGGTCTGACCCGCGAGCGGGACCGGAAGCGAGCGGCGCCCTTACGAGCCGCCGCTCTTGATCTTGTCGTCGTACTTGCCGGGCGCGCCGGACTCCCATGGGCGGTACTCGTTGCAGAAGTCGATCCGCTCGCCGAGCGGCGGGTGGTCGGAGCGCCAGAGCTTGTAGAGCCAGCCCGGCCGCGGGTTGCCCAGGTTCTCCTGCTGCAGCTTGACGAACGCCGTCGCGGCGGCATGGTTGTCGCGCGTGATCTCGAGACCGAAGCGGTCGGCCTCGTGCTCGAGATGGCGACCGAACGCGAGGACGCCGGGCGTCAGGACGAACGTCACGAGCGAAAACAGCAGGATGACGAGCGGCCAGGAGGCGACGTCCGAAAGCTCGCGGAAGCCGAAGCGGTCGCCCCAGCGCGCGATCCAGCCGTGGGCGAGGCGGTGGATTCCATAGAGACCGATCAGGATCAGCGCGAAGCCGAGCGCGATCTCCATCGGCACGTGGTGGAGCACGTAGTGGCCCATCTCGTGCCCCATCACGAACAGCACCTCGCGCGGGTCGAGCTTGCGCAGGATCGTGTCCCAGAGCACGATCCGCTTCGTGTTCCCGATCCCGGTGACGTACGCGTTGACCTTCTCGGTGTCGACGCTCTTGTCGACTTCGAAGACCCGGCTCCCTTCGATCCCTGCGCGATCCGCGAGCGCGAGGATCCGCGCCTCGAGCGTCTTGTCGTGCATGGGTCCGAACTTGTTGAACAGGGGTTCGATCCAGATCGGCGTGATGAGCAGCAGGAGAGCGAGAAGCGGAATCGAGAGGAGAGACGTCCAGAGCCACCAGCGGCGCGGCGACAGGCGCAGCATGAGGTAGGGGACCCAGAGGAAGAGAGCGCCGGCGATCGTCCCGATCATCAGGGCCTTGCCCGCGTCGCTCCACCACTTGGCCGCGGTCTGGTTCGAGAGCCCGTAGGCGTGCTCGCGGACGAAGTCCGTGTAGTACGAGAGCGGCAGGTCGAGCAGGAACGAGACGATCGCGAACAGGATGGCGTAGACCGCGATGGTGAAGAACCAGTTGCGGCCGATCCGCTGGGCGATCGCGCGCAGGTGAGCCGAGAAGCCCGAGAACAGCAAGAGCAGCGGCACGGCGAATCCCCAGGCCAGCTCGAGCCACCAGATCGCGTTGCCGGTCCGGTAGTACTGCATCGCCTTCTCGCTCGGCGCCGGCACGGGGACGGGTCCCGTCTCGCTCGCGCTCGCGGGGGCCGCGACGGGCGCTGCCGCAGGCTGGCCGCTGGGAGCGGTTTCTTGAGCTCGCGCCGCGAGACCGAGACCCAGGATCCAAATGAAGGAACAGACGACGAGGGCTCGCGCTCGCATGGCCACCTCCGCGACGACAGGATTTCGCGCAGGATACGCGAGGACGGGCTCGCTGGCGAGGGGCTACTCGATCAGCCCCTCGAGCGGCGAGGAGGCGCTGGCGTAGAGCCTCTTCGGGATGCGGCCCGCGCCCGCCGCGAGCCAGCCGGCCTCGACGCCGAGCTTCATCGCGCGGGCCATGCGGACGGGATCCTTCGCCTCGGCGACCGCGGTGTTCATGAGCACGCCGTCCGCGCCGAGCTCCATGGCGACCGCCGCGTCGCTCGCCGTGCCCACCCCGGCGTCGACGATGACCGGCACGCCCGCCTGCTCGACGATGATCCGAAGGTTCGCCCGGTTGCGGATCCCCATGCCGGAACCGATCGGCGCGCCGAGCGGCATCACCGCGGCGGCGCCCAGGTCCTCCAACCGCTTGCAGACGACGGGATCGTCGTTGGTGTAGGGGAGGACGACGAAGCCCTCGGCGACCAGCGTCTCCGTCGCTTTCAGGAGCTCGACCGTGTCGGGGAAGAGGGTCTTCTTGTCGCCGATCACCTCGAGCTTGACCCAGTTCCAGCCGCCGAGCTCGCGGGCGAGCCGGGCGGTGCGGACCGCCTCGCCGGCCGTATAGCAGCCGGCGGTGTTGGGCAGCAGCAGGTAGCGCTCCGGATCGACGAAGTCGATCAGCGAGCCCTTGCCCAGCTCGTCGAGGTTCACCCGCCGGAGCGCCACGGTCACGATCTCGGTGCCGGAGGCGTCGAGCGCCGCCGCCATCGAGGCGAAGCTCGGATACTTGCCGGTGCCGAGGATCAGGCGGGAGCGGAACGTCCGCCCGCCGAGGGTGAGCGGGGCGACATCGGGCAAGGCTTCGATCGTGGCTTCCATGGCGTCCTCCGGGACGGCGATTCTAGCCGGACGGAGGCAGAGAGCCGTCCAAGAAGGAAAATCCCACGGGAATCCCGCGATCAGCGGGGTCCGCAGGCCCGCGGCTCGACGGTCGCGACGAAGCGGACCGGCTTGTCCGAGCGGGGGACGGCGACGACGTGGTGCGGGCGTTCGGCGACGATGCAGACGCACTGGCCGCTCGCCGGCTCTTCGAGGAGATCGACGACCAGCCCGGTCTCCTGCTCCACGACGGCGCGCACGGTGATCCGCGAGATGCAGCTCTGGGTCGGGAGCGCGACCGCGATCACCATCCGCGTCGCGAAATCGACGGCCGGGGGCTCGGCGGCCGGCGCGCTCGCGGGCTCGAGCTTCGACCAACCCGCGCGAAAGGCCGCGGCGTCGCGGTAGACCTCCCGCTCCCGCCCGCCGGACTGGCCGGGGACCGAGCGCTGCGCCAGCGATTCGATCGCGAGCGGCCTGCCGGTCTCGGCGGCCGATCCGGGAACAGGGCCCGCGGCGCACGCGAGGCCGGCCAGGCCGAGGGCGAGCAGGGCGGAGAGTCTCCGCATCGTTTCCTCCTCGGCGCGGGCCGCGGCTCAGAAGGCCGTCGCCGCCAGGGCTCCGATCGTCTCCGCGGTTTCGCCGTCCGCGCCGAGCCGATGGTTCCGCTCGTCGACGAACACCAGCCGCGGCCGGAACCCCTCGAGCTCCGCCTCCTCGTACTCGGCGTAGCTCGCGATGATGATCAGGTCGCCGACCGAGACCCTGCGCGCGGCGGCGCCGTTCAGGCAGATCTCCCCCTTGCCCGGCTTGCCCGAGAGCGTATAGGTCGAGAACCTCTCGCCGTTCGTGATGTCGTAGATGTCCACCCGCTCGAACTCGAGCAGGTCGGCGGCGGCCATCAAGAGGGGGTCCATCGTCACCGATCCCTGGTAGTTGAGGTTCGCGTCGGTCACCGTCGCCCGGTGGATCTTCGACTTGAGCATCGTGCGCTTCATGGCGGGAACGCTTCTCCTAGCTCTCGATCGAGAGGTGAAAGTTGTCGATCAATCGGATTCTACCGATCCGGACCGCGAGCGGCAGCACGACCTCGCCGGCGAGGGTCGCGAGCGGGCGGAACGTCTCCGCGTCGACCGCCTCGGCATAATCAAAGGTGCCGAGCGGCTCGCTCGAGAGGACATCGCGCAGGATTCCCCGCACCTTGTCGCCGCACCGCTCGCCGGCTTCGATCGCCGCTCGGGCCGCCGTCAAGGCGCGAAACAAGACGGGCGCCGCCGCTCGCTCTTCCGGCCCGAGGTAGACGTTGCGGGAGGACAGGGCGAGCCCGTCCGGCTCGCGCAGCGTCTCGGCCGGCACGATCTCGACCGGAAAGTGAAGGTCGCGGACCAACCGGCGGATCACCGCGAGCTGCTGCGCGTCCTTCCGGCCGAAGACCGCGACGGTGGGTTGGACGAGGTTGAAGAGGGTCGAGACGACGGTCGCGACACCCCGGAAGTGGTACGGGCGGGCCGCCCCCTCGAACCCCTCCGCCGGGCCGCCCGGCTCGACGGAGACGGTGTTCCCTTCGGGGTAGATCGTCGCGACGTCGGGCCGGAAGAGCAGGTCGCAGCCGGCGGATTCGAGCATCTCGGCGTCGCGCTCCGGCTGGCGCGGATAGCGCGCGAAATCCTCCCCCGGACCGAACTGCTTCGGGTTGACGAAGATCGAGGCGACCACGCGGTCCGCGCGCTCGCGGGCGAGGCGGACGAGGGAGAGGTGCCCTTCGTGGAGCGCGCCCATGGTCGGCACGAAGCCGACCGTCCGGCCGCGGCTCGACCACGACGCCCGTTCCCGGCGCAGCCCTTCCTCGTCGCGAACCTCGCGCATCGAACCCATCCGTTCGTCCCGTGTCGCCGGCTCTCGTCCGAACGGTCAGCCGTAGATCTTCTTGAGCTCTTCGACCGGCCTGGCCGGCGCGTAGCTCTCTTCCGCCCGCGGGAAGCGGCCGTGGCGCACGTCGTCGGCGAAGCGCGCGATCGCCTCGCGCGACGCGACGCCGAGCTCGGCATAGCGGCGGACGAACCGGGGCGCGATCCGCTCTTCGAGACCGAGGAGGTCGTGGTAGACGAGCACCTGTCCGTCGCAGGCCGCTCCCGCGCCGATGCCGATCGTGGGAATCGCGAGCCGGTCCGTGATCTCGGCCGCCAGATCGCTCGGCACGCATTCGAGGACGAGCGAAAAGGCGCCGGCGTCCTCGAGCTCGAGGGCCGCGTCGAAGATCTTCTGCGCCGCCCCTTCGCTCCGGCCCTGGACCTTGAATCCCCCCAGCCGGTGGACCGATTGCGGCGTCAGGCCGAGGTGGGCCATCACCGGCACCTCGGCGCGGTCGAGAGCGCGGACGACCTCGGGCCGGCCGCCTTCGATCTTGACCGCCTGCGCGCCCGCCTCCTTGACGAAACGGATCGCCGAGGCGACCGCCTGATCGGGACCCAGGTGAAACGAGCCGTAGGGCATGTCGGCGACGAGGAGCGCCCGCTCGACCCCGCGGCGCACCGCCCGCGTGTGGTGGATCATCTCGTCGAGCGTGACGGCCAGGGTGTCGGGATGGCCGAGGACGACCATCGCGAGCGAGTCGCCGACGAGGATCAGGTCGGCTCCCGCGGCGTCCGCCGTCTTGCCCTGGGGGAAGTCGTAGGCGGTGACCATGACCAGCCGGTCGCCGCGGGCGGAGGCTTCGAGGATTCCCGGCACCGTGATGCGCTTGCTCGCCATCGCTTCGCGCTCCGTTTTTCTCGCTCCGAAAAGCGAAAAGCCCTTCCGCTCGGAAAGACGGAAGGGCCGGGCGAGCGCATCTGCATCCGGAGGGCTCGCGCGCCGATCGGCGGCTCCCGAGGTGTCGGTCCCTTTCCTGCGGGGATCCGGCCCTCTCGCCCCGACCTTCGCGCCCTCGTCGGGCGCTCTCGGTTCTTTCCGTCTCGGTCCCGCGGGCGGCGCCTCTCGCGATGGAGGCGCGGGCCTGGTGCGGGATCCAAGCGGTACGAACGGCTCGGTCTTCGATTCGAGGACCGGCGCGCGGATCATATGCCGGCCGCGCGCGGCGATCAACTCTCGTCTTTGGGGGGTCGAGACCCGCTCAGCGGGAGCCGAGCGGCACGAAGTACTCGGTCCCCTTGATCGGACGCCGCAGCCGGTTGAGCAGCTCCTCGAAGTCCTCGGGGCGGTTCGGGAAGTTGAGGTGCCGGGTGTCGACGACGAGGAGCGGCGAGCGCTCGAAGTAGTGGTAGTAGTGGTTGTAGGCGTCGATCAGCTCGGCCTCGTAGTCGCGCGCCAGGGTCTTTTCGACCGGCCGCGCCCGCCGCTTGATCCGGTCCATGCAGGTGTCGACGTCGGCCACCAGGTAGAGCACCAGGTCGGGCGTCGGGATCTTCGGCTCGAGGAGCGCGTAGAGCTTGTCGAACAGCGCCAGCTCGTCGTCGGTCAGGTTCAGGTAGGCGAAGATCCGGTTCTTCTGGAAGGTGTAGTCCGCGACGACGACCCGCTCGAACAGGTCGCGCTGGGCGATGTCTTGCTGCTGCTTGAAGCGCGAGAGCAGGAAGTAGAGCTCGGTCTGGAAGGCGGCGCCCGGCCGGTCCTGGTAGAAGTCGCCGAGGAACGGGTTGTTGACGTCCTCCAAAACCTTCACCCCTTCGAAGTGCCGGGTGAGCATTTCGACCAGGGTGGTCTTGCCGACCCCAATCGGGCCGTCGACCGCGATGTAGTGAAACGGGAGGGTCGCGCCGCTCAAGGCTGGGCGGCGCTCGCGATCGGCGCGCTTCGGTCCGCTCGAGCGGGCATCGGGGACGAGGGCAGGCTCGCGTTCCCGTCGATCGGGTTGTAGAGCGTGTCGCGCTCGACCGGCAGGAAGCCGGCCAGGCGCACGATCCTTTCGAGCTCGGCGCGCGTCATCTGCTGCGGCGTGCCGGCCCCGGCCATGTGGTAGATCGTCTCCTCGACCACCGTGCCGTCGAGATCGTCCGCGCCGAAGCGCAGGGCGACCTGCGCGAGCTTGGGCGAGATCATGATCCAGTAGGCCTTGACGTGCGGGATGTTGTCGAGCACCAGGCGCGCCGTCGCGATGTGGCGCAGGTCTTCCGAGCCCGTCGTGTGGTACTTGAGCCCCATGTAGTTGTTCTCGGGGTGGTAGGCGAGCGGGATGAACGCGTTGAAGCCGCCCGACTCGTCCTGGAGCGCGCGCAGGCGCAGCAGGTGGTCCACCTTGTGGATCGGCTTTTCGACGTGGCCGTAGAGCATCGTGCAGTTGCTCTTGATCCCCATCCGGTGGGCGACCCGGTGGACCTCGATCCACTCGTCCGCGTCGAGCTTGCCGTCGCAGATGATCTCGCGCACCTCCGCGTGGAAGATCTCGGCGCCGCCGCCCGGCAGCGAGCCGAGCCCGGCGTCGCGCATCCGCCGCAGCACCTCTTCGATCGACAGCTTCTCGCGCTTCGCGAACCAGCCGATCTCGATCGCGGTGAACGCCTTCAGGTGGGCGTTCGGGAAGCGCGCCTTCAAGCCGCGCAGCATCTCCAAATACCAGTCGAGCGAGAGGTCCGGGTGCAGGCCGCCGACGATGTGGAACTCGGTCGCCCGCTGCCCGCCCTGTTCCGCGGCGTGCTTGTAGACGTCCTCGTGGCTCATCTCCCAGGCGTGCGCCTCGCCCGGCAGGGCCGCGAAGCTGCAGAACTTGCAGTTGTAGGTATAGACGCAGACGTTCGTCGGGTTGATGTGCCGGTTGACGTTGAAGTACGCCACGTTGCCGTGCAGGCGCCGCCGGACCGCATCCGCCAGGCGCCCGAGCGGCACCAGGTGGGGGGTGGTCAAACAAAGGAGGGCATCCGCCTCCGAGAGCCGCACGCCGTCGCGCACCTTCTCGGCCAGCTCGCGCAGGTCCTCGGGGAAGCGTTCCGGACGGATCTCGGGGGTCTGCATGGTCGGGTGCTCTCTTCCGGGGAACCTCGGGTGACGGGCCGGGAGTATAGCAGGCGCGCCGGCGCCTCACCGCTTCCAACCCGCTTCCCCTGACGCCGCATTCCCGCCCGTCCAGCCCGAAGGAAAAGTGATTCCGGTTCTGGGAGGTCGCTTCCCGGGCTGGGAAGTCACTTCCTATGGAGCGCGCTGGCCAGCCGGCGCCGATCGAGGATCGCGCGGCGGGATTCCGGCTGGCCGGCACCGAGGTTGCGGGGGTTTAAGCGTACTGGAGCGAGCCGGGGGTCGTGAGCAGCTCTCCCGTTTCGAGCAGCGTCTTGAGCCCCGAGAGGATCATCGGCCAGCCGCCGTAGAGCTGGTCGTTCGCGCCCTCGCGCAGCTGGTCGTGGGTGACGGTCAGGCGGCACGAATCCTGGATCTGCTCGATCTCCCAGGTGACCCGCGAGGTGCCCTCGCTCTTCACCTCGTCGCTCCAGAGCGCGACCATGCTCTGGACGAGCCGGCGCGGCGGGTCGATCTCCAGGTTCTCGCCCTCTCCCAGGACGAAGGTGCCGTCCCGAACGAGCATCTGGAAGCGCGAGCCCGGCGTCCAGTCGGATTTGATGCCGGCGCCGAAGTTGTACTTGGCCCGCATCTCCGGGTCGGTGATCGCCTCCCAGAGGCGTTCCGGGGTCGTCTTGATGTAGATCTCGAATACCTTTTCCATGGTCTTGTTCTCCAATTTGTGTTTGAGGTCGCTCAGGGCCGCGGCCCAAGGCTCGGCGTACTTGCTCACCCACCGGTCATGGACGAGCCGGATCGGGACGGCGTTCAGGAAGTGCAGCTTTTCGCGCCCGCGCCGCCGGGTGACGACGAGACCCGCCTCCTCCAGCACCCGCAGGTGCTTCATGACCCCGAAGCGCGTCATCGGCAGG
Source organism: Thermoanaerobaculia bacterium (assembly GCA_035607445.1). Lineage (GTDB taxonomy): Bacteria > Acidobacteriota > Thermoanaerobaculia > Multivoradales > UBA5704 > DASYKS01. Next base: position 22,869 of record DATMZM010000313.1, read on the forward strand.
CGCCGCTCGAGCTCGCCCAGCGTCTGCCCGTCCCGCTCGAACAGCTCGTCGAGCAGGCTGCGGCGCGTCGGATCGGCGAGGGCCCTGAACACGTCGTCCATGGCCTCGACGATACGT
>DATMZM010000228.1:0-2955 GCA_035607445.1 Thermoanaerobaculia bacterium
TGGACCGGCTGGTCCTCTTCGTGGGCGGTGCCCGAGTTGTAGACGTCGGCCAGGCGATCGAAGGTCAGCACGCCGTCCTCGGCGAGCGGCGGCGGGGGATGAAGCGCGTGCCCGGCGGGAGTATCGAGAGGGATCATCCTCTCGTGGCCCGCCTTGGTCGCGAGCCGATCTTTGAAGCCCCAGCCGCGCCCGCCGGTGACCAGGCCGAGCCCCGCCTGGAGCATGCCGAACGGCAGGCCGTGGTCGAACGCCTGGTGGAAGTTGCGGACGGGGTAGAGCTCCTGGCGGATCCAGCTCGCCTCGATCTTGCCCTGATAAGCGGCGAGCCGCTCCGCGGTGACGCCTCCCGCGGCGAGCGCCTCGAAGATCGTGTCCGCCGCGAGCGCGCCCGACTTCATCGCGAGATGGATGCCTTTCAGGCGCTGGCTGTTGAGCAGGCCGGCCGAGTCCCCGGCGATCAGGAAGCCGTCGCCGTGCGCCTTCGGCATCGACCACCAGCCGCCCTCGGGGATCGCCTTCGCGCCGTAGAAGGCCATCTTGCCGCCCGCGAGGACCTTCGCGATCTCCGGGTGGGTCTTCAAGCGCTGGAACTCGCGGTGCGGATCGAAGAGCGGGTTCTCGTAGTCGAGCCCGATCACCAGGCCGACGATCGCCTGGTCCCCCTTCATGCCGTAGAGGAAGCCGCCGCCGAAGTTGCTCCAGCCGAGCGGCCAGCCCATGGTGTGGATCACCTGCCCGGGCTCGATCCGGCCGGCGGGAAGGTCCCAGATCTCTTTGATGCCCAGCGCGTAGACCTGCGGGTTCCTGCCCGCTTCGAGGCCGAAGGCGGGCGTGAGCTGCTTGACGAGAGTGCCGCGCGGCCCCTCGCCGAGCACCACGACCCGGCTCTTGATGTCGATCCCCGGCTCGTAGTTCGCCTTCTCGTGCCCCTCTTTGCTCACGCCCTTGTCGCCCGTGCGGACGCCCGTCACGCGGCCGTTCTCGATCAGCGCCTGCGCCGCGGGGAACTCGTAGAAGACGTCGACGCCCGCTGCCTCGACCTTCGCCGCCAGCCACTTCATCAGCTTGCCGAGCGAGGCGACGTAGCAGCCGTGGTTGTTGAGGGGAGGTGGGATGGGCAGCGAGAGCGAGTTCTTCGCGGTCAGGTAGAGGAGCTTTTCCTTGCCGACCGGCGCCTCGAACGGCGCGCTCTGCCAGTCGTCGGGGAAGAGCTCCTGGAACGCCCGCGGATCGACCACCGCGCCCGAGAGAGCGTGCGCGCTCGCGTCCTTGCCTTTCTCGAGAACCGCGATCGAAACCTCGAGCTTGCTCGCCGCGGTCTCGTTGTGCTCCGCGATCCGCCGCGCCAGCCGATAGGCGCCCGCCAGGCTCGCCGGCCCGGCGCCCACGAAAACGACGTCGAGCTCAAGGGTTTCCCGCTCGTCGGACATCGCGCGCATCCCTCAAAGGAGTGATCGGGTTCGGGCTCCCCGGGAGCCCGGCGGATGCTAGCACGGGCCCTCCCCCTCGATCCCTCGCCCAGCCGCCCTTGCCGTCTCTCGGCTTCCTGCGGCATGATCGAGTGAGGAGAGGTGGAACCATGGCCAGATCGATCGCCACCCTTGGAGCCGATGGGCGGATTGCCCTCGGCGAGCGGTATGCGGGACGAGACGTCGTGATCGAAGATGTCGAAGAAGGCGTCTGGGTGGTGAAGCTCGGGGAGCTCATTCCCGATAGCGAGCGGTGGCTGCATGCGCCCGAGCTCGCCGCGAAGCTCGACCGGGGATTCGCCTGGGCTGCTGAGACCCCACCTCGGGAGACCGATCTCGACGAGCTCGAAGAGAGACTCCTGCGCAGTGCCCCGGCTCGACCTTAACCAGCAGGACTTTCAAGCCGATCTCTTCTCTCTGTCTCGAGATCAGCAGGTTGCGGTCCTGCGAACGCTCCGCAAGCTCTCTCGCTTGAGTTGGGACGAGGTCTACCGCGACCCGGGCTTGAAATGGGAGTTGATCGTCTCTCGCAGAGGTCCGCAGGGCGAGCGTCTCTACTCGTTACGCATCTCCCAGAGCTTTCGAGCGGTTGCCTACCGCGACGGCGAGTGGCTCCGCTTCTTCGACCTGCACCCTGATCACGATTCAGCTTACCGGTAGCGGCGCACGCGGCGGCTGGGAGAGGGACCGAGGGTGAGGGCTACGCGGTCGCGGTCCGCTCGCCGGACATGATGCGCCAGCCGATGACCTTCTCGTCGATCTCGCGCAGGCGGTTGGCGATCAGGCGGCAGAGGAGGTTCAGGAACTCGAGAGCGGCGTGGGGGTCCATGGCGAGCACTTCGCGCACCGTTGCCTGGTTGAGCGCGAGGGCGGTCAGCGGGCCGCCGTGGGCGCGGGCGTCGGCCGAGCGGGGCTGGCCGTCGATCAGCGACATCTCGCCGAAGAAGTCGCCGCGCTCGAGGATCGCGAGCGCCTCCTCGCCGCCGCCGGGGATGAATTTGCTGATCATCGCCCGCCCTTCGAGGATGACGTACATCTCCGATCCTTCATCTCCCTCCTGGAACAGGTAGGCGCCGGCGGCGAAGCGCTTCTCCTTGGAGAAGGTGGCGAGCGTCATCAGCTCGCGGCGCGACAGCCCCTGCTCGCGGAAGAGGCGGATCTTGTCCGACGGCTCCACCTTGACGCTCGCCGCCGCACCCGCGGGCTGCTTGCGCAGGCGCAGGAGGCTCTCCGGCAGCGACTCGTCGGAGAAGAACGTCTTGAGCTGGTCGTTGGTGGCCCGCAGCTTGCGCGCTACGCTGTGCCAGAGCGCCCAGTAGATCTGGACTCCCATCTCGGCCGATCCCTCGACGAGGCTGTCGACGACCTGGGACTCGAGGCGGAGGACCTGGCAGACGCTGGCCACCAGGGCGTCGGAATTCCGCTCGTGCCCGGTGAGGAAGGCCGACTCGCCGAACAGCTCGCCCGGCTCCACCACGCCGAGGGC
>DATMZM010000452.1:0-2446 GCA_035607445.1 Thermoanaerobaculia bacterium
CGGACCGCGCGGGGCGACGAACGCGGCCGGCGCCTCGAGCCCGGGGTCCGGCGCGGGCAGCGCGTTGCGGTCGACCTTGCCGTTCGGCGACAGCGGCAGCGCGTCGAGCACGACGATCGCTGCGGGCACCATCGCTTCGGGAAGCCGCAGGCGCAGGCTCGAACGCAGGGCCGCGGAGAGCGCTCCGGCGTCCTCGCCAGACGCCGCGACGACGTACGCCGCGAGCGACGTCCCGGCCCGCGCGTCGCGCCAGGGGGCGACGACCGCCTCGCGCACGCCCGGATGATCGAGGATCGCCGCCTCGACCTCGCCCGGCTCGATGCGCACGCCGCGGACCTTCACCTGGAGGTCGATCCGGCCGAGGAAGTCGAGCGTCCCGTCCGGCCGCCAGCGCGCGAGATCGCCGGTCCGGTAGAGCCGCTCTCCGCCGAGCTCCGACAACCCGTCGGGAACGAAGCGCTCTGCCGTCAGGTCCGGCCGGCCGAGGTAGCCGCGCGCCAGGCTCGCGCCGCCGAGGACGATCTCCCCCGGCACGCCCGCGGGCACCGGCGCGAGCCAGCGATCGACCAGGACGGCGCGGACGTTCGCGATCGGCCGTCCGATCGACGGCGCCGCCCCCTCCCCGCTCTCATCCCTGTCGATCGCCGGCACGCGGCCCGCGGTCGCCACGACAGCGTTCTCGGTCGGCCCGTAGTGGTTGACGAGGGCGAAGGGCAGCCCGGCGGGAGCTCCGCGGCGGAGCCGATCCCCGCCGGTCAGGAGCGCCCGGAGCGCCATATCCGGCGGCCACGCCTGGGCGAGCGCGGCCTCGGCGAGGGGCGTCGGCAGGAACGAAACCGTCGTGCGCTCCCCCGCGAGCCAGGCCGGGAGGCGAGCCGGATCCGAGCGGACCTCCTCGCTCGGCGCCGCCAGGCTCGCGCCCGCGGCGAGCGCCGGCCAGATCTCCCAGACCGAGGCGTCGAAGCCGGGGCTCGCGATCAGCGTCGTCCGGTCGGCCGGCGCGAGTCCATAGGCTGCGAGATGCCAATCGACCAGGTTCGCGAGGGCGCCGTGGGAGACCACCACCCCCTTGGGCCGCCCGGTCGAGCCGGAGGTGAAGATCACGTACGCCGCCTGCTGCGGCCGGACCGCCGCGGGAAGGAACGGCGCGTCGAGAGCGGAAGGAACGTCCGGTCCGAGAAGGAGGATGCCCGGCGCGCCTTCGCCCGCCTCGTCGAACCGCACGGTCTCCGCGAGAGCGCGGCTGGTGACGATCAGCGCCGCCGCGGCGTCCCGGGCCATCCCGCGCAGCCGTTCCGCCGGCTGGGCGGGATCGAGCGGCACGTAGGCGCCTCCCGCCCAGAGCACGGCGAGCTGGGCGATGACGAGCTCGCTCGAGCGTTCGAGGCAGACGACGACCCGCGCCTCGGCTCCCACTCCGAGCGCGGCGAGGCGCCGGGCGAGGGCGCCCGCGCGCGCCGCCAAATCGCCGAAGGAGAGCGTTCCGGACGCCTCGGTCACCGCGGGGGCCGCCGGCCGCTCGCGAGCCCGAGCGGCCACCCGCTCGGGGATCGATGCGAAGGGCGCCCGCTCCGCGGCCGGAGCGGAGAGCGGCCTCTCGCCCAATGCCCACTCGGCCGTCGCCTGGCGCAGCTCCTCGGTCGAGAGGAGCGGCAGCTGCGACAGGTGCCTCTCCGGGCTCGCGACCGCGCCGAGCAGCAGCGTCCGCCAGTGGCCGGCCAGACGCTCGGCGGTGGCCGGGTCGAAGAGGTCGCGGCTGAATTCGAGGTGGCCGCGGTAACCGGCGCTCCCGGTCGGCTCGATCTCGAGCGTCAGCTCGAACTTCGCCGTGCCGGTCGGCACGAGGAACGCCTCCGCCGCGATCCCGGGCAGGTCGAGGCGCGGGGCGGCCTCGGCGAGCGACAGCACCGCCTGGACGAGCGGCGGCCGCGAGAGGTCGCGCTCCGGCACGAGCGCTTCGACCAGCTTCTCGAACGGCAGCTCCGCGAGCGCCTGGGCCGCGAGGGTCGCCGCCCGCGCGCGGGCGAGGAGAGCGGCGAACGGGGGATCGCCCGCGAGGTCGCCGCGCAGCGGCAGCAGGTTGACGAGGCAGCCGATCACCCCTTGCGTCTCCTCGCGGTCGCGGTTCGCGACCGGCGAGCCGACGAGGAGGTCCTCGAGCCCGGTCCGGCGCGCGAGGAGCGCCGAGAACGAAGCGAGCAGGACCATGAACGGCGACGCGCCGTGAGCCCGGGCGAGCGCGTGGAGCGAGACGCCGAGGGCCTCCGGCAGGGCGACCTCGACGCGCGCTCCCTCGAGGCTCCGCACGGCGGGCCGCGGCCGGTCGCCGGCCAGATCGAGGGCGAGCGGCGCACCGGCGAGGGCTTGCCGCCAGGCGTCGAGCAGCTCGGCCAGCCGGCCGGCGGTCAGCCGCTCGCGCTCGTCGCGCGCGAGATCGCCGAGCTGG
>DATMZM010000137.1:0-11897 GCA_035607445.1 Thermoanaerobaculia bacterium
GTGTCCCGGCGCCCCGGAATCGCTCTGGCTCCCGAACTCGACGAAGGTGACCGGCTCGAGCGGCTGGCTCGCCGGAACGGAGACGTAGACCATGCCGAAGATGTTGGTATTGGTGGGATCGCTCGGGTCCTCGTCGCCGCCAAAGTCCGGGTGCATGCCGCGCGTCGGGCCGATGAAGTTGATGTAGGTCGCGCTGTTCGCGTCGACCGGAGCGCTCGTGATGTCGACGTTCCACCAGTTGTCGGGCGGGAACAAGGGCAGAGGAGTGGGCAGCGGGCCGTTCGGGGTCGCCTGGGCGGCGAGCGGAGACGTCGCGAGGGAACCGGCCGCGAGCAGCCCGGTCAGCATGAACACGGGGATTCTCATTTGCGCATGAAACTATCGCCGGGGGAGGGGGAAGGCAAGCCGGGGTGGCGCTGACCGGTCACTGAGCCTCGCGCAAAGCCCGTGCTCGGAGAGTGAATCCAGGCCCTTTAGCCGATCCTGATCACGGGCTCGCCAGCCCGAAGCCGAGCGAGCGCCTGGGGCAGCTCCGTCTCGAGGATCCGCTTCAAGGCTTCCTTCGAAGTATTCCCGCAGCGGATCCAGATCAGTTGCGGGGGCGGGCCGTGCAGCTCGACGAGATCCTTGAGATCCTGATCCTTGCTGACCAGCACGGCGTTTCGAAGCCGGGCGGAATGAAAGATCTCCTGATCACCGGCATCTCGCAGGCCCAGGTCCCGAAGCGAGCTGGCGCGGAGGCCGAAGCGTGCTTCGATCCAACCTGCGAGCGCGGGTGAGAGTTGCGCGTCGATCCAGAGGATCACGCGGCGATCGCCGACCTGTCCAGCAGGTGGCTCGCGAAACGCAGGCAGGCTTCGAGATCTTCTCGGTCGAGGTCGGGGAGCTCCGCGAGCACCTGATCGCTCGTCAAGCCAGACGCCATGAGATCGAGGACATCCGTGACTCGAATCCTCATGCCCCGAATACAGGGCCGGCCCCCGCATTGCTCGGGATTTATCGTGATGCGCTCGGCGGGGTCGATCATGTCCAGGCTCCGGTAGGGAAGCGATTCTACCAGGATCGATTTCGCATGACTGACGGGACCGTCACTCCACCGTCTTCCCGGCCAGCCTCTCGAAGGTCTCGCGGCAGGCTTCGGGGATGCGGCAGGGCCGGCCGGTCGATTTGTCGAGCCAGACGTGCTCGGAGGCGCCGGTGGTCAGGAGCTCGTCGCCGCGGTGGACCTCGTAGGAGAACCAGACTCCGCGGCTGCCCTGGAGCCCGCCCCAGGAGGCGACGCGCACCGTGTCGCCGTAGCGGGCCGGCCGGCGGTAGCGTGCCGAGACGCCGGTGACCGTCAGGAGGTAGCCCATCCGCTCGATCTCGGCGTAGTGGAAGCCGGAGAGCGCGCAGAGGTTGGTGCGCGCCAGCTCGAACCAGATGACGTAGTTGGCATGGTGGACGATGCCCATCTGGTCGGTCTCGGCATAGCGCACTTCGACGTCGATCTCGGCACGGACGGGTTCGGGCATGGAGTCTCCTGGTGGCCGGGCGGAGGGGTCAATCGAAGGCTCCGCGGCTGTAGCGGATGACGGTCGAGAGGATCTTATAGCCGGCGGCGAGGGTGCCTCGGAGCGTGCCGGTGATCTTCGAGACTCCCACCCGCTTCCTATAACTGACGGGCACCTCGACGACCGGCAGGCCGGCGCGCAGGGCCTTGACCTGCATCTCGGCGGTCCAGCCGAAGTTCGGATCCGACATGCCGATCCGTTCGAGAGCGGGCCACGAGATGGCGCGGAACGGGCCGAGATCGGTGTAGCGATGGCCGTAGAGAAGACGGATCAGGAGGCAGGCGACGAGGTTGCCGGCGCGCGCCTGCGGCAGGAGGGCGCCAGGCTCCCTTTGCCCCAGGACGCGCGAGCCGATCACGACGGCGGCGCGCCCTTCGAGGATCGGCGCGACCAGGCGCGGCAGCTCTTCGGGGTGGTCCGAGAAGTCGGCGTCGACGAAGACCACGAGGTCGGGCGGATCATGGGACCGGAGGTAGGCGAGACCGGCCAGGCAGGCGCTGCCGTAGCCCCGCCGCGCCGCCGGGACGACGATCGCCCCACCCTCGGCGGCGACCCGCGCCGTGCCGTCGCTCGAGCCGTTGTCCGCGACCACGATCCGCCGCACCGGGGGCCGGGGGATCGCCTGGAGGACGAGCGGCAGCGAGGCCTCCTCGTTCAAGGCGGGGATCACGACGTCGATCGCGGGGGACGGGAGCGCGCTCATCGGGGGGAAGGGGGCCTTTCGTGGATCCGAGTCCCGCCACCCCGTTGCGGGCCGCGATTCCGCGGGGGTCTGCCGCGTTGGACGGGGGCGGATTTTATGCCATGCTCTCGCGTCCCGCGGAGAGCCTTCCGCACCGCGGCAATCCGAGCGCCTGCGCGGGTGCTCGCCATCCGAGGAAGACATGCTGCGCGCCCTGCTCCTTTCCCTCGCCTTCGCCCCCCTTCTCGCCAGCGCCCAGGCCGCCGGAGCCGCGACGCCCAAGCCCGCGGCGATGCCCGCCAAGTTCCATCGGCTGACGCTTCCCGGCAGCCCGCAGCTGCCCTTCCCGTACACCCTCGAAGTGCCCGAGGGATGGACCTCGCGCCAGGTGCTGAACGACCCCGGCCTCTGGATCGGTCCGCCGGACGCGAAGCCGAACCAGGATCCGCACTTCATCTACGTGCGCATCAGCACGGTCTCGCTCGCGGCGCCCGGCGACGTGGTCGCGGCGATCCGGCAGAACGACGCGAAGGACGACAGCTGGAAGGCCTTGAAGGTCGAAGCGCGCGAGGTCCATGGCGTCAAAGGCGTCCTGGTCGAGATCGAGCGCGCCAAGGTCAAGGAGGTCGAGGCGCGCACCAGCCTGACGCTCAAGATGCCGCTGCCGAAGACCAGCGTCGATTTCGTCGGCCAGGCCGGGAACGCGGACTACGCGAAGCTGCGCCCGCTCTACGAACGGATCCTCCTCTCGGTCGAGCCCGCCCCGAAGGCGGCGGCTCCCGAGGCGGCCAAGAAGCCGGGCCGGTAGGCGCGCGCTCATGCCGGTCCATCCGTTCGAAGGCCGCCGGCCGGTCCTCGGGCGACGGGTGTGGCTGGCGCCTTCCGCGCACGTCGCGGGCGACGTCGAGCTCGGGGACGACGTCTCGTTCTGGTTCCATACCGTCGCGCGCGGCGACGTCCACTGGATCCGCATCGGCGCGCGCACCAACGTCCAGGACGGCGCGGTGCTCCACGTCACGCACGAGAGGTTTCCGCTCTCGATCGGCGCGGACGTCGTGATCGGCCACCAGGCCATGATCCATGGCTGCACGATCGAGGACGGTGCTCTGATCGGCATCGGGGCGCGGGTGCTCGACGGCGCGGTGATCGAGACCGGAGCGCAGATCGGCGCCGGCGCCCTGGTGGCTCCCGGGCACCGGATGCCGGCGGGGTATCTGGCGCTCGGCGTTCCGGCCCGGCCGATCCGGCCGCTGCGCGCGGAAGAGATCGCGGACATCCGCGCGATCGCCGCGCGCTACGCCGCGCTCAAGGAGCGGTATCGCGCCGAGCTGGGGGATGGTTGACGGGGTGCTCCGGCTCGGGAGCCTCCGACTCGAAGGTTGCGTAGGAAGAAGGATGAGGAACGAACGATGAAGCGGCGCGGCGCGGGAACCTTGACGGCGGACGACATCGGGAGCTCGGTGCTCCTCCAGGCGTGGGTGCAGAAGCGGCGCGATCACGGCGGCGTGATGTTCCTCGACCTGCGCGACCGGAGCGGCATCGTGCAGGTCGTCGTCCACCCCGACTTGCAGCCCGAGGCGGCGGCGGCGCTCGAGCCCGTGCGCGGCGAGTGGGTGGTCGAGGTCGAGGGCTCGGTGGCGGCGCGGTCGAGCGAGAACGTCAACCCCGAGATCGCGACCGGCGCGCTCGAAGTCGTCCCGGAGCGGGCCGCGGTGCTTTCGCGGGCCGAGCCGCTGCCGATCCCTCTCGACGGCCGGATCGAGGCTGCCGAGGACCTCCGCCTGCGCTATCGCTACCTCGACCTGCGCCGGACCGAGCTGCAGAGGAACCTGCTCCTGCGCGACCGGGTCGCCCTCTCGGCGCGCAACTACTTTCACGAGCAGGGCTTCGTCGACGTCGAGACGCCGATCCTGACCCGCTCGACGCCCGAGGGCGCGCGCGACTACCTGGTGCCGAGCCGCGTCCACCGCGGTTCGTTCTACGCCCTGCCGCAGTCGCCGCAGCTGTTCAAGCAGCTCCTGATGGTGGCCGGTTTCGAGCGCTACGTGCAGATCGCGCGCTGCTTCCGCGACGAGGACCTGCGCGCCGACCGCCAGCCCGAGTTCACCCAGATCGACGTCGAGATGTCCTTCCCGACCGAGGAGGACGTCTTCGCCCTGATCGAGGGCCTGTTCCACCGGATCTTCCCGATCGCGGGCATCGAGCCGCCGGATCCGTTCCCGCGCCTCACCTACGCCGAGGCGGTCGCGCGCTACGGCAGCGACCGGCCGGACCTGCGCTTCGGCCTCCCGATCGCCGATCTGACCGCGCGCCTCGGCGGCTCGGGCTTCCGCGGTTTCCAGGAGGCCGTGGGGAGCGGCGGCGTGATCCGCGGCTTCGCGGTGCCCGGCGCGGCGGAGGCGAGCCGCAAGCAGGTGGACGGCTGGGCCGAGCTCGCGCGGAGAAGCGGCGCGGCGGGGGTCTTGACGCTCCGCCGGAAGGGGGGCGAGACCCTCTTCCAGGTCAAGGGTGCCTTGACCGAAGCCGAGGCGGCGGGCGCTGCCGACGCTCTCGGGCTCGAAGACGGGGGGCTCGCGCTCCTCGCCGCGGGGCCGGCCAAGACGGTGGCGTCCGCTCTCGGCACGCTCCGCTCGGAGCTCGCCCGGAGCTTCGACCTGATCCCGGCCGGACGCCATGCCTTCCTCTGGGTGAGCGACTTTCCGCTCGTCGAATGGAATCCCGCGGAGTCGCGTTTCGATGCCATGCACCACCCGTTCACGAGCCCCGATCCGCGCGATCTCGACCTCCTCGAGAGCGATCCGGGCGCCGTGCGGGCGCGCGCCTACGACGTGGTGATGGACGGCCTCGAGCTCGGCGGCGGCTCGATCCGGATCCACGATCCGGAGGTGCAGGCGCGGATGTTCCGGCTCCTCGGCATCCCGGACGAGGAGGCCGAGGCCCGGTTCGGCTGGTTCCGCGAAGCCTTGCGCTACGGCGCGCCGCCCCACGGCGGCATCGCGCTCGGCCTCGACCGGATCGTCATGCTGCTCGCCGGGGCGAGCTCGCTCCGCGAGGTGATCGCCTTCCCGAAGACCGCCTCGGCGACCGACCTGATGACCCAGGCGCCCGGAAGCGTCGACGCGCGCCAACTCGCGGAGCTGGGCCTCGGGCTCGCCGCGACGAAGGAAACCTAGGGGGCGTCGTGGCCTGGACCGAGGAGCTGCTCCGAAACCACCGCGCGCTGTCGGAGGTCGACATCCGCTTCCGCGACGAAGCCATGCGGACGCCGGCCTTGATGAATCGCGCTTACTTCGAGTCGTTCGGTTTCGAAGGCGAGGAAGTGCACTACTGGATCGGCAGGCTCCATGGCTGGCCGACGTTCGTGGGCCCGGAGTTCCGGGACGAGATGGCGCGCGTGACCGAAGGGCTGAGCCGCCTCCTGCGCTTGGTCCCGGAACGGATCTTCGACAACGATCCGGAACGGATCGCCGCCTTTTATCGCATCGAGCCCTACGTCGTCCGGCTCGTCCTGACGCCCGAAGATCTCGCCCTGGCCATCGCCCGGGCCGACATGATCCTGACCGAAGACGGACTGCGCTGCCTCGAGTACAACTTCGGCTCGAACCTCGGCGGCTCGGAATCGCACAGCCGGCTGCTCTTCTACCGGCGCGTGCCCGAGATCCAGGCCTTCATCGAGCGCGAGGACCTCGACTGGAGCGACTTCAACTCGCTCAAGGCGATCTTCGCCCATTTCGTCCCCGAGGCCCTGCGGCGCGGTCTCGGGCGCGAAGGCGTCCTGAACCTCGCGATCATCTCGGTCGGCCTGCCGAATCCGGAGCGCTTCGCCCGGTTCGCGGCCGACTACGCGGCGGTCCTGCGCCAGCGCGGGTCGATCATCGGCGGGCGCCTCATGAACCTGTCGCTCGCCGACATGCGGAGCGACGAGGCCGGCCTCTGGCACGGCGCGGAGAGAGTCCACGGCTGCTTCTCGGCCCACGGCGGCGATCTCTACCCCGCGACCGCCCGCATGGCGGCCGAGCGCAAGGTCGTCACCTACAGCGGGCCGCTGACCAAGGTTCTGTCGAACAAGGCGAACCTGGCCCTCCTCTCGGAGCACCAGGAGTCGCCCCGGTTCGACGGCGAGGAGAGGGAGATGATCCGCCGGCACGTGCCGTGGAGCCGGATCGTCGAGAAGAAGGAGGTCCGCTTTCGCGACCGGGACTGGTTCCTGCCGGACCTCCTCGCCGCCGAGCGCCACCACCTGGTGCTCAAGGCCGCCGTTTCCATGGCTGGCAAGGACGTGGCGATCGGCCGCTCGGCGAGCGACGCGGAGTGGCAGGCGGCGCAGGATCGCGCCTTCGGCGGCGAGCAGTGGATCGTCCAGGAGTTCGCGACCAGCGTGCCCTACCTCTTCCAGGAGGGGAACGTCGCGGAGCCCCATCTCGCGGTCTGGGGGCCGTTCGTCATCGGCGGCCAGTACAACGGCTGCCTCCTGCGCGTCCAGCCCGCTGCGGTGAAAGGCCCGATCAACGTCTCGCACGCGGGGTCGGTCTCCTCGGTGTTCGAGGTCTAGGCGGGCGGATGTCCGCGCTCGCGCGTCTCACCCTGCGCCATCCCGGCGGCGAGACTCCCATCTGGGTCGGCCCGGGCGCGCTCCGCGCGGCGGCGCACCAGGCCGCGGACTGGCTCGCCGGCCGGACGCTGTTCCTGATCTCGAGCCGGCCGATCCTCGAGCGCCACGGGCACCGGCTGGCGGATCTCTGCGCGCCCGCCCGGCGTTGCGAGATGCTCGAAGTTCCCGACGGCGAGGCCGCCAAGTCGGGAGCCGTCGCCCAAGGACTCTGGAGCCGGATGGCGCTTGCGGGCGGCAAGCGCGACAGCCGGGTGCTCGCGTTCGGCGGCGGCAGCGTCTCGGACCTGGCCGGGTTCGCGGCAGGCTGCTTCCTCCGCGGCCTCGAATGCGCGTTCCTGCCGACGACGCTCCTCGCCCAGGTCGACGCCGCGATCGGCGGCAAGACCGGCATCGACCTGCCCGAGGGCAAGAACCTGGTCGGGCTGTTCCATCATCCGGCGTTCGTGGCCGCGGACACCGAGGTGCTCTCGGGTCTGCCGGCCGAGGAGATCCGCTCGGGCCTGGTCGAGGCGATCAAGATGGCGGCGCTCCTGGACCTCTCCTTGTTCGAGCGGATCGAGAGCGACCTGCCGGCTCTCCTCGCGACCGAGCCCGAGCCGCTCGCCGCGGTCGTCGCGGGCGCCGCGGCGGCCAAGATCGCCGTCGTCGAGCGGGATCCGAGCGAGGCGGGAGAGCGCCGGCTGCTCAATTTCGGCCACACCCTGGGTCACGCGATCGAGGCGACCCTCTCCTACCGGGACCTCCGGCACGGCGAGGCCGTCGCCTACGGCATCCTCTTCGCTCTCCGCCTCTCCGAGCGCCGGGGCCTGCCGGCGGGCGACGCCGCGCGCGTCAAGCGGCTCCTCGCGCGCCTGAGCCTGCCCCCTCTCCCGCCGCTTCGGGCGGCGGCCCTGATCGCCGCCTCGGCGCGCGACAAGAAGGCGCTCGAGTCGGGTCTTCCCTGGGTCCTCGCCTCCCGGCTGGGCGCGGGGCGGATCGCCGGCGACGTGTCCTGGCCGGAGATCGAGTCCGAGCTCGAGGCCTTCCTCGCCGACCCCTGGAGTTGAGCCCGCCGCGACTTCGCGGGCCGCCCGCCCGGGTCGGCTATAATCCTCGAATCCGAGGCTTTAGGTGCCGCACTCCCGAGACATGACACCCCACCGCAGCCTGCTCCGCCGCCTGAAGCTGCGTTCCGTTTTGTTCGCCGTTCTGGTGCTCTCGGGCATCGTGCCGCTGATCCTCTCGGGCGCGCTGCTCCTGATCCAGAACGGGGCGATCCTGCAGAACGCGGAGCGCGAGGTGCTGATCCGCGAGGTCCAGTCCCTGACGCGGCAGGTCGACGCCAACCTGAAGGCGATGCGGAGCCAGATGAACCTTCTCGGCCTCGGCCTGCTCGCCGTCCCGGGGTCGGACGACCTGCAGGAGAGGCTCCGGCAGCCCTGGGTGGCCGACTACCTGAACGACGCGACGCAGACGGCGAACGCGGAGGTCGTCGGCGTCCTCGATCTCCAGGGAGCCGGGCGTCTGCCCGCGCTCTCGCCCGAAAAGCAGGAGGCGGTCGACACCGCGTTCCGCATCGCGGTGAGCCACCGGCAGCCGGTCTACATGTTCGTCGGCGGCAATCCCGCCGCCGTGCCGATCGCCGCGCTCGCGGTGCCGGTGCCGCAGAAGGCGCCGCGCCTGGTCGTCGTCTCGCTCTTTCCGTTCACGCCCGCGGCGCAGCTGGTCCAGGACGTGGCCGAGAAATCGGCGGCGACCGCTCTCATCGACGGGCAGGGAAAGCTCCTCTGGTCGCGCGGCCTGAGCGCAGAGATGACGCGCGCCCTCCTGCGCTCGAACGTCGTGCGCGATTTCAAGCAGCGGCCGCTCGACATGACGACCGAGTACACGCTGACGTCGGAAGGCCGGACGCAGAAATACCTGGCCCAGGTCAGCGCCGTGCCCGAGAGCGGCTGGGGGGTGGTGGTCCAGAAGCCGGCCCGGCTCGCCTTCGAGATGGTGCAGAAGATGTTCTGGAACACCCTGGTCTCGACCCTGGTCCTGATCGGCGTCGCGCTCGCGGTCGCGTTCTACGCCGCCCGGCGGGCGAGCCGCCCGATCCAGCGCCTCGCCGATTCGACGCACGAGATCGCCGGCGGCCACTTCGGGCGCCGGGTCGAAGCCGAGGGGCTGGGGCGCGAGCTGACCGAGCTGGCCGAGGACTTCAATCTGATGAGCGGCCAGATCGAGAGCTCGGTCGAGCAGCTGCGGGCCGCGGCCCAGGCCAACCGCGATCTCTTCATCGGCTCGTTGCGCGCTTTCGCGGCGGCGATCGACGCCAAGGATCCATACACCCGCGGCCATTCCGAACGGGTCGCCGCGTTCAGCCGCGCGATCGCGAACCACCTGAACTTTTCGGAAGAGCAGAGGGAGAAGGTCTGGATCGGCGCGCTGCTCCACGACGTCGGCAAGATCGGCGTCGACGATCGGATCTTGAAGAAGGTCGGCGTGCTGTCGCCCGAGGAGTACGAGCAGATGAAGCTGCACACCGTGATCGGCGCCGAGATCCTGTCGCCGATCGAGCAGCTCAAGGACGTGATCCCCGCCGTGCGCTGGCACCACGAGAGCTGGAACGGGCGGGGCTATCCGGACGGCCTCAAGGGCGAACAGATCCCGCTGATCGCGCGCCTCGTCGCGGTCGCCGACACCTTCGACGCGGTGACCACGAACCGGCCCTACCAGCAGGCCTACGACCTCCGCTTCGCGGTCGACACGATCACCAAGCTCGCGGGCACCCGCTTCGACGCCAAGGTCGTGACCGCGTTCCTGCGCGCTTTCGATGCCGGCGAGATCCGGCCGGCCGAAGTCCGGGCGAGCGAGCCGGCGACGGCGGTCCAACCTTTCGAGCTGATGGTCGCCCGGGGTTAAAGACATGGCGTTCCAGTACGTCCTGGCCAACCTGCTCGCCGACAATGACGACGCGATCGGCGCCCTGTTCCTCGATCCGACGGGGGAGACGGTCGATCTCGCCTGCTCGGACTTCGGGCCCTACGAGCTGCGCGTCGTCGGCGCCTACTTGGGCATCTATCTCCGCCATCTCGACAAGGTGATGAAGCTCAATCACCTCGGCACGTCGCGTCTGATCCACATCGAGAAGCGGCAGGTCCACATCCACGCCCTCACCCTCCCCGAGGGGTACTGCCTGGCTCTCGTCCAGCGCCATCCGGGCCAGGTCGCCCGCGCCCGGGCCAGCCTGGTCGCGGCCGGCGAGCAGCTCAAGAGCGAGCTCTTCGAGTTCTAAGGCTTTTCCCATGCGCGCCGTGTCGTTCGAGGGGATCCGCCGGGTCGCCGTCTCCGTGTTGCCCGACCCGGAGATCGAGGATCCGGGCGACGCGGTCGTCGCGGTCCGCGCCGCGGGAGTCTGCGGCTCGGACCTCCACGTTTACCGCGGGCTCGAGGTCGGGCTCGATCCGGGCACCGCGATGGGGCACGAATTCGCGGGCGAGGTCGTGGCGGTCGGGTCCGCGGTGCGCGGCTTCCGGCCGGGCGACCGGGTGGCGAGCCCTTTTTCGACCAGCTGCGGCGACTGCCCGGCCTGCCGCCGGGGCATGACCGCTCGCTGCCGCCGCGGCCGGCTCTTCGGCTGGATTTCGGGCGGCCGCGGCCTCGGCGGAGCGCAGGCGGAGCTGATCCGCGTGCCGTTCGCCGATTCGACGCTGGTCGCGATGCCCGAAGGCCTCCCCTTCGATCTCGCGGTGCTCGCGGGCGACGTGATCGCGACCGGTTTCTTCGGCGCCGAGCAGGCGGGCGCAGCGCCCGGAGCGTCGATCGCGGTCGTCGGCTGCGGGGCGGTCGGACTGATGGCGATCCTCGGCGCTCGCGAGCTCGGCGCCGAGAGGATCTTCGCCCTCGACGCGATCCCCGAGCGGCTGGCCCTTGCCGAAATCTTCGGCGCGGAGCCGATCTCCGTCGCGGCCCCGGGCTCCGATTCCCACAATTCCGCCGATCCCGCCCTGCGGATCAACGAGGCCACGGCGGGCGAGGGTGTAGACGGCGTGGTGGAAGCGGTCGGCAGTGCGGAGTCGACGCGCCTCGCCTACGCGATCGTGCGCGCGGGAGGAGCGATCGCCGCGCTCGGCGTCCACAACGAGCCGACTTTTGCGCTGACTCCTGGCCAGCTCTACGACAAGAACCTGACCTACCGTGCCGGCCGCTGCCCGGTGCGCATCTATCTGGAGCGCCTGCTGCGCTTGGCCGACGCGCGCCGCAGCGAGGTCGCGCGCATCATCTCGCACCGCCTGCCGCTCGCCGAAGGGCCGCGCGCCTACGACCTGTTCGATCGCCGCGCCGAAGGCTGCACGAAGGTCGTGTTGTCGCCGTGAAGCCGCCGCGAGGGATCGCCAGGCGCCGCTTCGCGCTCATCCTGGGCGTCGGATTCTCGCTTCTCGCCTGCCTGGCCGTTTTCGCCACGACGCCGGTCGCCTCGCCGGCCCCCGAGCCCGGTGCATCGTCCTCGCCGGCCGCCGCAGGATTTCGCCTCGTCGCGCTCGGCACGGCGCAGGACGGCGGCTATCCTCAGGTGGCCTGCTCGTGCGCCCGCTGCGCTCTCGCCCGCCGCGACCCGAAGCTCGCGCGCCGGGTGTCGAGCCTCGCGATCCACTCGAAGGCGACCGGCAAGGTCTATCTGATCGACGCCACGCCGGATCTGCCCGCGCAGATCGAGAGGATCCACGCCTTCCGCGACCATCCGGAAGGGCGCACCGACCGCAACCCGGTCGACGGCATCCTCCTAACCCACGCCCACATCGGCCACTACCTCGGGCTCGCCTGGCTCGGCTTCGAGACCCTCTCGAGCCACGAGATTCCCGTCTGGGCCTCGCCGCGGATGGCTGCCTTCCTGCGCGGCAACGGCCCGTGGAGCCAGCTCGTCGGGCAAGGCAACATCGCGTTGCGCACATTCGAGCCCGGACGGGACTTCGAGCTGGAACCGGGCTTGCGCGTCACCGCGCTCAAGGTGCCGCATCGCGACGAGCTGAGCGACACCATGGGCTTTCTGATCCGCGGCCCGCGGCGCACCCTCCTCTACGTCCCG
>DATMZM010000229.1:0-10002 GCA_035607445.1 Thermoanaerobaculia bacterium
TTGGAGACCGAGGAGGCGCAGATCGCGCTCGCCACGCGCGCCGTGGCCGAGCGGCTCTCGGCGCGCGAGCTCGAGCGGCTCGTCGCGCGGCCCCCGGCAGCCGCGACGGCGAAGGCCGAGAAGGCGGAGCCCAAGCACGACGTCCATACGGCGGCGGCGGTCGAAACCCTGACGCGGAAGCTCCAGACCCGCGTCGAAATCCGTCGGCGGGGCAAGGGCGGCCGGCTCGAGGTCCACTTTCATTCGGAGGAAGAGCTGATCCGGCTCTACGATCTCCTGTTGGGGCGCGGGGAGGCGTCATGATCTGGAAGTCCGACGGTAAGCAGAGCGACCTCAACGGCTTTCTCGACACCGGCAGCCACATGAACGGCGAGCTGCGCTTCGAGACCACCTTCCGGGTCGACGGCAAGCTGACCGGGACCGTCCGCTCGGCGGGCGATCTCGTGATCGGCGACGGGGGCGAAGTCGAAGGCGAGGTCGAGGCGGGCCAGGTCTTCGTCTCCGGCGTCGTGCGCGGGGCGATCCGCGCCGCGAAAAGGGTCCAGATCACGCCGACCGGGAAAGTCTTCGCGGATTTGGAGACCCCGGCTCTGGTGGTCGAGGACGGCGCGGTCTTCGAAGGGCGTTGCGCGATGGCCCGCGGCGCCGAGGCGGGCTCGGCGCCTCAAGGCGTCAAGGGCGGAGCGCCCCGCAAGGGGGACTGAGCCCCGGCGGCGGTCGGCGGCAGGGGTCCCAGCGCCTCGTAGGAGGGGAAGAACGACAGCGGCCGGCGGGCGAGGAAGGACGCCTCGAAAGCGGGCGTCAGGACGCGGCCGTCGAAATCTCGCGCCACCGGCAGCCCGAGCGCATAGAGAAGGGTCGGCGCCACGTCGACCAGCCGGGCGCCGGTCAAGAGCGCTCCCGCGCGCACGCCGGGTCCGTGGAGCATCAGGACGCCGTCGGGACCTCCGCCGAAGCTGCCGCCCTGAGCCTTCGCGCCCTGCGCCCGCTCCCACCAGCCGACCGGCGCCACGCCGTGGGCCGAGACGACGGCGACCAGCGCATTGCGGTCGCGCGCCAAGACGGTGCCCACGAAGCGGTCCAGATGCTCGTAGTAGCCGGCGACGCGCCGCGCCGCTTCCTGCGCGGAGGGGGTCGAATCGCCCAGGAATTGCGCCGCGTGAAAGCCCCCGAAGTCCGCGCGCGAGGCTTCGGCGAGGCCGGACAGGACGACCAGCCGGCGCACGATCGCGGGGCTGCCGCGGTCCTCTTCCCCGGCCTCGCCGAGAGAGAGCGCGATCGCCTCGCGCCAGAGATCGCCGGCGAGCGCCGCCGCAGCTCCGGGCGACGGCTTCGCGCCCAGCGTCGCGAGGGTCGCCGGGTCGAGGTCCTCCTCCCGGACTCGAGCTCCCTCGACCAATGCGGTGAGATCGGAAGGTCGAACCTCGCCGCTCGCCCCCTGGGCGCGAAAGAATCGCTCGGAGATCACCGTGCCCGAACCGACGGGAGGCCATGCCGACGGCCAGGCGACCACCGCGGAGGCGAGACCCAGGCGGTCGAGGATCTCCCACAGGGCGAGCGCGTGGCGCGCCGGCGCCTCCCGGGTCGGGCGCGCGCCGAGCAGTCCCCAGACGCGGAAGCCGATCCCTCGCGGCAGGAGCGTCCACCGCTCACCGAGCAGACCGCCGCCATGCGGCAGCTCTCCGGTCACGCCGTGCTTGAACGGGTACTTGCCGGTCGCGAGAGTGATCCAGACGGCCGCCCGGCGGGTCGGATTCAGGCTTTCGAGACGGCCGTACGCCCCCTCGCGCAGAAGGGCCGCGAACGCCGGCAGCCGGCCCTGGCCCGCGAGGGGAAGGATCGCGTCGAGGGTCGCGCCATCGAGCCCGATGACCCAGAGGCGGCTGCCGCGCGACGGCTCGACCGCGGGCTGGCGGGCGCGGAGCTCCGCCGGCGCCCGAAACGCTTCCCGCCGCTCGGCGACCGCCACCAGCGACAGGATCGAGAGGAGCGCGAGCGCCCAGCGGCTGCGCCACCCGTAGCGACGCTGGTGCAGCGTATGGAGGAGCGCCGTGTAGAAGGCGATCAACGCGCCGAGGGCGAGCCAGATCGCGGTCTTGAGCAGGCGGACGTTGATCCCGGCCGGCAGGTAAAAGGCGTAGATCGACGCGTGAGCGGCGTCCAAGAGAGCGCCGAGGCCGAGAGCGATCGTCAGGGTCCACGGGAGCAGGCGAAGGGCGCGGTCGGTCCGCCGCCAGGTCCAAGGCAGCTGAAGGGCCAGGCCGAAAGCCCCGAGCAGGAGCCCGTAGAGCACTGTCGCGCGCCCGACGCGCAGCGCGGTGAACGGGATCTGCGGATTGAGAAAGAAGATCAATCCGGCGAGGTGAGCGCCGAGCAGGGCGCCCGGCACGAGGCCGGACGCGATCCGGGCGAGAGCCGCCGCCCGGGCCGAGCCGGCCCGAGGGCGCCCGCTCTTCTCGCCGGCGCCGGCCTCAGAAGATGAAGATCGGACGGTCGATCTCGTGGTGGAAATTCCAGACGTAGGTGTAGCCCGGGAACTCGACGGGGATCGAATAGTCCGCTTTGAGACGGATGCGATCGCCCACCCTCTCGACCGAGACGTTGTCCTTCGTCAGCGGCACGCCGATTTCGGCCGCGTGCACCAGGATCGCCTTTTCGAGCTCCGCCGGAGGGGTCTGCGCGGCGAACTTCGCCTGCTCCTCCATGAAGTCGTACATCTCGGCGCTGTGGATCTTGACCGGGATGGTCTTCCACGCGATCAGGGCCGCGACGGCGACCAGCACCGCCCAGAGTATGCAGCCGAGATTTCCTTCCCCCCTCTGCGTCGACCGTCTGCGCATGCCGTGTCTCCTCCGCCTCTCGAGCGAGATCACCCGGGAGTCTAGCGCACCCCTCGCAGCGTTCTCTCCCAGCGGGTCGCCGTCGCCAAGCGCCCGAGCCGGTGCGCGAGCCGGCTCAACCGTCCTCGTTGTCCGTCCTCGAAAGCCGGATCCTCGCTCTCTAAGGACCAGTAGATCAACAGCGCCCGGCCCTTCAGATTGGCTTCGGGGACAGGGCCCCAGAAGCGGGAGTCGTGGGAGTTGTCGCGGTTGTCCCCGAGACAGAAATACGAACCGGGAGGCACTCGAAAGGGCCCGTAGTCGTCGCGCGGGCTGGTCTCGTAGGCCACCGCCGGATCGGCGGCCGGATCGCCGTCGAAATGATAGGCATAGCTTCGATCGTCGACCCGCCGCCCGTTGACGACCAGCCGGCGGTGGACGAGCGCGACCTCGTCGCCGGGCAGCCCGACGCACCGCTTGATGAAATCCTCCCCCGGATCGCGAGGATAGCGGAAGACGACGACGTCTCCGCGCCGGACCTCGCGCAGCGGCAGCAGGCGCCGCTCGAAGCCGAAGATCGCCGGGCCGTAGACGAACTTGTTGACCAGAATGTGGTCGCCCACCAGCAGGTTCTTCTCCATCGAGCCGGTGGGGATCTCGAACGCCTGGAACAGGAACGTCCGGGTGAAGGTCGCGAAGACGAACGCGACGAGCAGGGCTTCGAGATAGTCCCGCCAGCTGCTCCGCGCGGGCATGGCGAGCCCCGGCCTAGCGGACGGCGAGGAAGCTGCGGCTCCAGCGCGTCTTGGTGAAAAAGCCGAGGAGAGTCCTGCCGATCTGGCGGAGCTTCGCGCCCCAGCCCGGCCAGCGCCCGTCGGAGGTCTCGCCGCCGTAGGACCAATAGATCATCGACGCGCGACCTTTGACCATGTGCGCCGGCAGCGGCCCCCAGAAGCGGGAGTCGTACGAGAAATCCCGGTTGTCGCCCATGCAGAAGTAATCGCCCGGCGGCACCGTGTAGGGACCGAAGTTGTCGCGGATGCGCCCCTGCTCGTTGAAGAAGGGACGGTCCGGATAGAGGTTCACGTCCTTGTGCAAGGCGTAGGTCGCGTCGTCGACCTTCTTGCCGTTGATGTAGAGCTGCTTGTCGGCGACGTCGATCTGGTCGCCGGGCAATCCGATGCACCGTTTGACCAGGTCCAGGTTCGGGTCCTCGGGCGAGCGAAAGACCACGATGTCGCCGCGCCGGATCGCGCGTCCCGGCAGGAGCCGATCGAGAGCCGCCGTGTGCGGCCCGTAGATGTAGCGATTCACGAACAGGTGATCGCCGACGAGGAGCGTGTTCTCCATCGAGCCGCTCGGAATGTAGAACGTCTGGACGACGAAGGTGTTCGCGAAGCGGAGAAAGATCGCGGCGATGATGAACGCCTCGGCGTACTCGCGCAGGATCGACTTGGGCGGCTGGCCGTCGGCCTTTCGTTGGTGCGAGGTCTCTTCGGGAGTCGGGCTCTTCGGCATGGCGGCCTAATCTACTCGAAAGCCCTCGACCCCGCCACAAAGCCCGCTGCGGGAAACCCGATCCGGGCCCCGAGCCCGCCGGAGGCCTCGCCCGCAAGAGATCGCGCGGCCGTCCAGATCTTTTGCACCCCTCTCCGCTCCTCTCGGAGCGCTCGCTTCCCCGCCGCGACAGGCCAGATCGCTGGACGGCGAGACCTCCCTGGCCGCCGCCTCAGGGAGGCATTAAGTCTTTTTCTCTCAGTCGTTTGACGAGACCGTCGCCGGATGGCATCCGGCTTGGACTCCCGCCGGTGCGAACGCACGAACCGGAGAGGAGGCTGGAGCCGACCCCGACGACGACCGAGAGAAAGAAACGAAGGGCCGAGCGGGGGCGCGAGCGCCCCCGCGCTCGACCGCCATCCGCGACCCAAGGCAGTCCCTCGACACCAACCGAGACCGGAACCCCAACAGGAGAACGACCATGAAAGTCCAGCGCATCCTTCCCGCTCTTCCCGCCCTCCTCGCCGTCTTCGCCCTGACCCTCGCCGCCGCCCCGGCCGCCGCGGCGCCCGAAACCAAGCGGGTGATCAACGTCAACAGCGCCGACGCGTCCCAGCTCGCCTTCCTGCCGCGCGTCGGACCGGCGGTCGCGCAACGGATCGTCGAGCAGCGCAAGGCCAACGGGCCGTTCAAGAAGGTCGAGGACCTGATGCTGGTCCGCGGCATCGGCGAGAAGACCTTCGCCCTGATCCGGCCCTACGTCAGCCTCTCCGGCGAGTCCTCGCTGAAAGAAAAGGTCCATCTCTCCCGCGCCGAGAAGGCTCCGGGCCGGTGAACGGTCCCGGGCGGATCGGGCGTCGCCCGATTCGCCCGCGGCTCCGGAGCGATCTCCTCATGAAGACCTTCGAGCGCGGCTTCCAGCTCCTCGACCTGACCGTGGCCCTCGCCGTCATCGCCCTCGTCGCAACGCTCGCGGCCCCGCCGCTCGACCGGATGGTGCGCGGGCTTCGCCTGCGCGAGGCGGCCTCCGAGCTGGTCGGCGCCCTGCGCCTCGCCAAGTCCTTCGCCGTCCGCTACAGCGCGAACGTCGCGGTCCGGTTCCGCTCCGAGCGGGGAATCGTCACCTTCGCGATCTACCGGGACGGAGACGGCGACGGCGTGCGCAACGCTGACATCGCGAGCGGACGCGATCCCCTGGTGCAGACCATCCACCGGCTCGCGGGCACCGGCTTCGGCCTGCGTTTCGGCTTCCCGCCCAAGATCGTGCCGCGGGACCCGAGCGACCCCCGAAGGCCGCTCGACCGGCTGGACGATCCGATCCGCTTCAACGATTCCGACCTCGCGTCCTTCGACCCCTTGGGCGGAGCGACCCCCGGCTCGCTCTATCTGACCGACGGCGCGACCGGGCTCGCCGCCGTGCGGGTCCTCTCGCGCAGCGGCAGGGTCCGCGTCCTTCTCTACGACGCCGCGACCCGCCTCTGGCACTAGCCTTAGCCTCGTCTTCTCTCGGGGGTGAGCCTCACTTCCCCGCGTGGATCGCCGGGAGCCTCGACAAGGGGGCCGAGGTCCCGGCTACGAGGCCACCCCGACGCTCGTTCTCTGAAGCGCCGAGAGATCCCGCGGCGGAGCTTGAGTCGAGCGCGCGGGAACGGGCACGGCGTCCAGGGCCTGCGCGAGATCGGCGATCAGATCCTCGACCTCCTCGATGCCGACCGACAGGCGGATCAGCCCGTCCGTGAGGCCGAGCGCCTTGCGCCGGTCCGCGGGGATCGAGGCATGGGTCATCGACGCCGGATGGCTGATCAAGCTCTCGACGCCGCCCAGGCTCTCCGCCAGGCTCCACAGCCGGACGCGGTCGAGCATCGCCTTCGCGTTCTCGTAGCCGTCGAGATCGATCGAGACCATCGAGCCGAAGCCGGAGGCCTGCCGGCGCTGCACCTCGTGGCCCGGATGGCTCGGGAGGCCCGGGAAGAGGATGTTGCGCACCGCCCGGTGGCCGCCCAAAAACTCGACGACGCGGCGGGCGTTCGCCTCGTGGCGCTCCATCCGCACGGCGAGGGTCTTGATGCCGCGCATCACGAGGAAGCATTCGAAGGGCGCCATGATCGCCCCCCCCGACTTCTGGGAGAGCGTGAACCACTCGGCGTCCTCGGCGCTCCGGGAGATCAGCACGCCGCTGATCGAATCGCTGTGGCCGTTCAAGAACTTCGTCGACGAGTGGAGGACGAAGTCGGCGCCCAGCTCGAGCGGCCGCTGGAAATAGGGCGAGAGGAAGGTGTTGTCGACCGCCACCTGGGCGCCGCGGGCGTGCGCGATCTCGGCGACCGCCGCGATGTCGGTGACCTCCATCAGCGGGTTGGACGGCGTCTCCAAGTAGACCAGCCGCGTCTCCGGCCGGATCGCGCTCTCGACAGCGGACAGGTCCGTCGTGTCGATCCAGCTGAACGTGAGAGCGAACTTCTCGAGGATGCGGGTGAAGTAGCGAAACGTGCCGCCGTAGACGTTGCGCGTGACGACGACGTGATCGCCGGCCTTGAGAAGCGTCATCAGGCAGGCGATCGCCGCCATCCCGGAGGCGAAGGCATGCCCCTTGACGCCGCCTTCGAGCGAGGCGACGTTGGCCTCGAGCGCGAAGCGCGTCGGGTTCTGGGAGCGGCCGTACTCGAACCCGGTGCTCTCGCCGAGCGCGGGCGCGACGTAGGTCGAGGTCTGATAGATCGGCACGGTGACCGCGCCCGTGATCGGATCGGGCGCCTGGCCGGCGTGGATCGCCCGCGTCGAAAAACCAAGCTTCGAAGGATCGCCTTTCACGGATTCGCTCTCCCTTTCGCGGAGCCTGCTCCGCTTTGA
This sequence comes from Thermoanaerobaculia bacterium, assembly GCA_035607445.1. GTDB lineage: Bacteria > Acidobacteriota > Thermoanaerobaculia > Multivoradales > UBA5704 > DASYKS01. The sequence continues at coordinate 7,167 of DATMZM010000229.1, forward strand.
TCGAACTGTCGAGAAGCCTGTAGCGCGCCGAACCGAGGCGCATTGTAGCAGCCGCTCGATCAGGCGAGATCCCGGCGCGATGCCCATGCCAAACGGCCCTGCCCGGGGACACTAGAATGGGCGGCGCGATGACGGACGAAACCATCCTCTCCCCCCTGCGCTTTCGCGACGGCGCCCTCGAGCTCCTCGAGCAGACCCTGCTGCCGGCCGACGAGGTCTGGATTCGCTGCGAAGAGCCCGAGCAGGTCGCGGACGCGATCCGCCGGCTCGCCGTCCGCGGCGCGCCCGCGATCGGGGTCGCCGCGGCCTACGGCCTCGCGCTCGCGGTGGCCGCGGCTCCGGACGCGGAGGCGGTCGAAACGCTATTTCGCGCCGCCGCCGAGCTCCTGGGCGGAACGCGTCCGACCGCGGTCAACCTGCGCTGGGCGATCGAGCGCGGCCGGTCCCGCTTCGCGGCGAGCGCCGGCTCGGCCCCCGTGGAGCGCGCCGCCGACCTCCTCGCCTGGGCCGAGCGGCTCCACGCGGACGACATCGCGGCCAACTTGAGGATGGGCGCGCACGGAGCGGAGCTGTTCGCCCGCGGCGACCGGGTCCTTACCCACTGCAACACGGGCTCGCTCGCGACGGCGGGCTACGGCACCGCGCTCGGGGTGATCCAGTCGGCCTGGAAGGGAGGCAAGGTTTCGATGGTCTGGGTCGACGAGACCCGGCCGCTCCTGCAAGGCGCGCGGCTGACCGCCTGGGAGCTGCAGCGCCTCGGCATTCCCTACCGCCTGGCGACCGACTCGAGCGCCGGCACCCTCCTCGCCCAGGGGCTCGTCGAGCGCGTGATCGTGGGCGCCGACCGGATCGCCGCGAACGGCGATACCGCGAACAAGATCGGCACCTACCCGCTCGCGGTCCTCGCCGCCCGCCACGGCGTGCCGTTCTACGTCGCGGCTCCCCTCTCGACGATCGACAGGTCGCTACCGAGCGGCGCGGGCATCCCGATCGAGGAGCGCAATGCGAGCGAGGTGACGGAGGTCTTCGGCACCCGCATCGCCCCCGAGGGGACGGACGCCGTCAACTTCGCCTTCGACGTCACGCCCGCCGAGCTGATCCGAGCGATCGTCACGGATGCCGGAGTCTTGGAGGCGCCCTACGAGGCGAGCATCGCGCGAGCGTTCGCCGGCGCGGAGTCTCGAGAGGGATAAAGAGCGGAAAGAGGGCGCAGGGGCGCCGCGAGAGAGACGTTTGGACCTTGGGAAGGGCTGGATGGTGGAGGCGGTGGGAGTCGAACCCACGTCCGAAGAACGCGTCGCGGAAGCTTCTACGTGCGTAGCCCTCACTTCTTTTTCACCGCCGCGCTTCGAGTGAAGGCGCCGCGCGCGGCGGTTATCCTCGCTGTTATCTGGGCTCGTCGCGAGGCCCTCCGAGCCCATTGACCCGCATTGTCGTCGCCGCGAGGAGCGCCGCGGGTCAGGGCTCCCCTGTTGGCGTCACAGCCGGTTAGGCCGCGAGAGCGAAGTTGTCGTTCGCAGTTAAAGAATCGATTTTACGAGTCGACCTCGACACGCGACCCCCGCACCGCTTTGTTCCCCGTCGAAACCGGTACGCCCCCGGATTCCAACATTCCCTTGGCAAAGAACCTCGATCGGCCGCCGGAGCGACCGCCGGGAAGGATAACAGACGAACGGCGGCAGCGATTCCGCGTCCGATCTCGGCGTCCGGCGGAAGCCGCCTTGCGACAAAGAAGACGCGTTCCATTCCGTTCGGTCGCCGGGGCGCCAAGGTTAAGGTCGCAGCCATTGCGACCACGGTCGGAACCTCTCCAACCACGGTCGGAACCGTTGCGATCTCGGTTGGGACTACTCCAACCATGGTCGGAGCCACTGCAACCAGGGTCGCAATCGCTGCGACCTTGGCCGGAGCCACTGCAACCCCGGTCGCAACCGCTGCGACCCCGGTTGGAGCCACTGCGACCTTGGTCGGAGCCACTGCGAACTCGGTTGGAGCCTCTCCGACCTCGGTTGGGACCTCTCCGAATCCGGTCTGAGCCTTCGCGACCTCGGGTGGAACCTCCGCGACCCGGTTCGCGATGCCTCCTGGGAGAGTTGGAAACTCCGCTGCCGGAGTCCGGGCCCTCTCTCGCCCGGTCGCCGCGGTGGCTGTCTCGGGGGCGATCGCTGCTCATCCTTGACGCGTGACCGATTGGTCACGCATGGTCGGCCGCCATGGACGACGTGTTCAGAGCCCTCGCCGATCCAACGCGCCGCAGCCTACTCGATGAGCTGTTCGAGCGGGACGGGCAGACGCTGGGCGGGCTCGAGCGGCGCCTGCCGACCGCCCTCGTGAACCTGCCGCAGGTGCAGGAGGCTCTCGCGTCCAAGAAGGAAGACTGACGAGCGAGTTGTCCAGCCAGCGTATTTGTACTACGCTGTCGTGCATGGCAAAGACGGAGGTCTACAGCTGGCGTCTGTCCCACGATCTGAAGGCCGAGCTCGAGGACGCGGCCCGGAGCGACGAAAAGAGCTTGGCGGAGCTCCTCGAGCAGATCGCCCAGGACTGGCTGGTCCATTCGCGGCGAAACGGGACCTCCGCGGAGCAGGAAGAGCGCCTGCGCGCTGCAGCGTCGAGATTCGTCGGCGCGATCGAGGGTAAGGACCCGCGACGAGCCGAAACCGCTCGGGCTGGAGTTCGCGCGCGGATCGCCAGCCGCCATGGGCGCTGACCCGCGGCCGCAGGGTCTCGCCGACACGGGTGCTCTCCTCGCTCTCCTGGATCGCAGGGACAACTGGCACCGGCGCTGCGCCGAAGCTTTCACGACCCTCCGCTTGCCCTTGGCGACCTCCGCGGC
>DATMZM010000183.1:0-4114 GCA_035607445.1 Thermoanaerobaculia bacterium
CCGCCGGTTCCCGTGGTCGTTCCCGCGCTTCCGGCCGACCCGGCGGGAGAGCCGGGAGCGGCGGCCGTTGCCGGGACCGGCGCGGGAGCCCTCGCCGGCCGCGGGTTCGCGGCTTTGGCGTCGCCCGGGAGCGGCGCCGCGAGCGGAGGTGAGGTGGGCGTCACCGGGATGTGCAGAAACCCCCGCGCGACGAGCCAGACCGTGGCGCCCGCGCCGAGCAGAAAGCCGATCGAGAGGGCGGCCAGAATCGGCCGGCCGCGCCGGCGTCTCGGCACGTCCGGACGACTCTTCGGGGCGCTCTCGCTCGCGACGTCCCGACTTCGGTGTATCCTTTGCGGCTCCGGCATGGAGTCCTCTCCAGCAAGAGGGATGCCGCGAGCCCGCGCGCCTTCACCTGCGCCCGGCACTTGACAGACGATCGGCCCGTCCCTACTATCTGAGGTCCTTTGCCTGGCAAAGGCTGGGGTTCGCGTGCCGGACGGACGTCGATCCTGAACACCCGGATCCATCTCGGCAGCGGACCGGCGGGCCCAGGCACTCCAGAGCGCATCGCTTTCGGCGCGTCGCTTTCGGTTGATTCGGCCGGGCGTTTGGAACGCTCTCAGCAGGGAGAGAAGCAATGAACAGGACCTACAGCCCCAAGGCGTCCGAGATCGAGCGCAATTGGCTGGTGATCGACGCGGCCGGAGTGCCTCTCGGCCGTCTCTCGAGCGTGGTCGCCGGCCTCTTGATGGGCAAGCACAAGCCGACCTTCGCCTCGCACCTGGACACCGGGGATTTCGTCATCGTGCTCAACGCCCAGAAGACGCTGCTCACGGGGCGCAAGGAACAGCAGAAGGTCTACTACCGCCACAGCGGCTACCCGGGCGGCATCAAGGAAGAGACCGCCGAGCACCTGCGCAAGCGCCGCCCCGTGCAGCTCGTCGAGCGCGCCGTCTGGGGCATGCTGCCGAAGACCAAGCTCGGCCGCCGGTTGAAGACCAAGCTCAAGGTCTACGCCGGCGCGGACCATCCGCACCAGGCGCAGCAGCCCGCGCCCTTCGACGTCGCCCCGGCGATCTAAGTCAGTCAAGGAGATTCCGAGTGAACGAGGTTCAGTACTACGGCACCGGGCGGCGCAAGACCTCGACCGCGCGAGTCTTCCTGCGGCCCGGCCACGGCGAGGTGAAGGTCAACGACCGCGCCCTCGACGACTACTTTCCGAACGAAGTCCTGAAGATGGTGATCAAGCAGCCCCTCCTGCTCACCGAGACGGCGGAGAAGTTCGACATCTACGTCACGGTGCTGGGGGGCGGCAGCGCGGGCCAGGCCGGAGCGATCCGGCACGGCATCTCGCGCGCCCTGCTCGAGTACAACGGCGAATTACGCGACCGCCTGAAGTCGGCCGGCCTCTTGACCCGCGACCCTCGGAAGAAGGAGCGCAAGAAGTACGGTCAGAAGGGCGCCCGTGCCCGATTCCAGTTCAGCAAGCGCTAGGCGAAGGAGAGTCCTTTGGTCGAAGTCACCATGAAGGAGCTGCTGGAGGCCGGCGTCCACTTCGGGCACCAGACCCGGCGGTGGAACCCGAAGATGAAACCGTACATCTTCGGGAAACGAAACGGCATCTACATCATCGACCTGCAAAAGACGCTCAAGCTCTTCCAGCAGGCCGCCGATTTCGTGCAGGACCTCGCGTCCCAGGGCAAGCGGATCCTGTTCGTCGGCACCAAGCGCCAGGCGCAGGAGGCGATCACGGAGGAGGCGGCGCGCTGCGGCGAGTTCTACGTGACCAACCGCTGGCTCGGCGGCACGCTGACCAACTTCGTCACCTTGCGCACGTCGATCCAGAAGCTCAAGGAGATCGAGGCCCGGCTGGGCGATCCGAACAGCTCGCTGACCAAGAAGGAAAAGCTCCGGATGGATCGCGAGCGCGAGCGGATGGCCAAGAACCTGGAGGGGATCCGCGACATGGAGGAGCTGCCGGACGCGCTCTTCGTCGTCGACCCCAAGAAGGAGGACATCGCGGTCTCGGAAGCGATCAAGCTGCGCATCCCGGTGATCGCGATCGTCGACACGAACTGCGATCCCGAGCTCGTCGACTACCTGATCCCGGGCAACGACGACGCGATCCGGGCGATCCGGCTGTTCGCCTCGCGCATCGGCGACGCGGTCCTCGCCGGCTCGGGCAAGCTCGAGCACGAGATGCAGATCGAGGCCAAGGACGCGCCGGTGCCGCCGCCGGCCGCCCGCCGCGCCGCCGCGGTCGAGAGCGCGCCCGCCGCCTAGGGACGTAGGGGCGGAGCTTGCCTCCGCCCTCATTGGCTCGAGCCGGCCGCGAGCCGGTCCGAAGGCAAGGTCAGTTCGAAGCACGGGCTGGCCTTTTCTTTTGCCCGGTCGCTTCGATCCGATCGACCCCGCACCGTTTGCGCCCCCTTCCCGGGGGCATCGCACCACGCAGCACGAAGGAGAGAGCATCATGGACATCACCGCTTCGATGGTCAAAGAGCTCCGCGAGCGTACCGGCGCGGGGATGATGGATTGCAAATCGGCTCTCGCCGAGACGAAGGGCGACCTCGAGGCCGCCATCGACACCCTGCGCAAGAAGGGTCTCTCGGCGGCGGCCAAGAAGGCCGGGCGCGTCGCCGCGGAAGGGGCGGTCGGCTCCTACATCCACGGCGGCGGCAAGATCGGCGTGCTCGTCGAGGTCAACAGCGAGACCGATTTCGTCGCCCGCACCGAGCCGTTCCAGGAGCTCCTCCGCGACATCGCGATGCACATCGCGGCGGCCGAGCCGCGCTTCGTCTCGCGCGACGAGGTCTCCTCCGAAGTCCTGGCGCGCGAGCGCGAGATCTACCGCGACCAGGTCATCGCCTCGGGCAAGCCCGAGAACCTGGTCGACAAGATCGTCGACGGCAAGATGGAGAAGTTCTACTCGGAGGCCGTGCTCCTCGAGCAGCCGTTCGTCAAGAACCCGGACCAGACGGTCGGCCAGCTGGTGACCGAGAAGATCGCCCAGATCGGCGAGAACATCCAGGTCCGCCGCTTCGTCCGCTTCCGCCTCGGCGAGGGGATCGAGAAGCGCAAAGAGGACTTCGCCGCCGAAGTGGCCGCGGCGGCCGGTGGCAACTAGTTGAGCGAGCCCGCCGCCGCCGTCCCCGTCTATCGCCGGATCCTGCTCAAGCTCTCCGGCGAGGCCTTGATGGGCAGCCAGTCGTTCGGGCTGGATGAAGCCGTCGTCGCCGGCATCGCCGATCAGCTCCGGGAGGTGCACGAGCTCGGGGTCACGATGGCGATCGTCGTCGGCGGCGGCAACATCATCCGCGGCCTGGCCGCGAGCCATCGGGGGATCGATCGGGTCACCGGCGATCACATGGGCATGCTCGCGACGGTGATCAACGCCCTCGCTCTGCAAGACGCGCTCGAAAAGCGGCAGGTGACGACGAGAGTCCAGACCGCGATCGAGATCCGCGAGGTGGCGGAGCCCTACATCCGCCGCCGCGCGATGCGCCATCTCGAAAAAGGCAGGGTGGTGATCTTCGCCGCCGGCACGGGCAACCCGTATTTCACGACCGACTCGGCCGCCGCGCTCCGGGCCGCCGAGATCCACGCCGACATCCTGCTCAAGGCGACGCGGGTGGACGGGCTCTACACGGCCGACCCGGAGCGCGATCCGACCGCGCGCCGGATCGCCGAGGTGACCTACCAGGAAGTGCTCGAGCGCAACCTCCAGGTGATGGACGCCGCGGCGATCAGCCTCTGCCGCGAGAACGGCGTCCCGATCTCGATCTTCGACCTGGGCGTCGCCGGCAACATCCGCCGCGTCGTCTGCGGCGAGCGGGTCGGCTCCCTCGTCCGCAACTGAGACCACCGCTCGGGACGTGGCTCCGTTTGTCCCGCAGCGACTGGCTGCGCCGCGAGGCGCCCGAAGGAGCGAGGAGGCAAACGGAGCCACGTCCCGCTGGGTCCTTGCGTTGACAGGCCCGGCGGCGGGCGGAGAAGATTGTCGGAAGGTTTTGGAACAGGCGACCGCGCTGGAGGGTGACATGAAAGAGCTGTTCCTCGAAGTCGAGCTCCACATGAAGCATGCGGTGGACCATCTCCATCACGAGTTCAAGCACCTGCGCACCGGGCGCGC
>DATMZM010000118.1:0-4780 GCA_035607445.1 Thermoanaerobaculia bacterium
GCCGCGCTTGCGCCGTGGGCTCTACCTGCTGGGACTGTCCGCCGGAACCTGGAGCTCCGGCGCCAGCCTGGCCGGGCTCGCGGACCCGCGGAGCGCGATACGCTACGCGTCGATCCTGATGGCGATCGAGCTCGCGCCGGAAGAATCGCCGGCCGAACGGAAGGAATAGGCCCGCTGCGCACCGACTTGGCACTCCGACCCGCGACCGGCGCGGACCGAGACTTCCTCCTCGGCGTGTATTCGAGCACGCGGACAGAGGAGCTTTCGGTCGTCGAGTGGGAGCCCGAACGGAAGCGCGCCTTCCTGGCGATGCAGTTTCACGCCCAGGACCTGCACTATCGCGAGAACTATCCCGGTGCCGAGCTGTCGATCATCTTGCACCAGGGCGTGCCGGCCGGGCGCTTCTACGTCCATCGCCGGGAGCGCGAGATCCGCCTCATGGACATCGCCCTGCTGCCGGAGCACCGCAACCTCGGAATCGCCACGGACCTCATCGGCCAGCTGTTCGCCGAAGGCGCGGCGGCGGGCAAGACGGTGACCGTCCACGTCGAGCAGTTCAATCCGGCGCTGCGGCTCTACGAGCGGCTCGGGTTTCGACAGGCGGCGGAGCACGGCGCCTACTTCCTCATGGAATGGAGGCCCCCGACGGCGGCGGAGCCTCAGGTGAAGATCACCTCGTAGCGGAAGACTCCACCCTGCGGGCCGAGCGGCACGATGAACAGGTCGAAGGGGCCGATCACGTCGTGCTCGAGGCGGTAGATGCGTTGCGGCAGGATCGGCGCCGCGAGAGGGGCGTGAAACATGAGCGAGAAGGCGCGCTGCCGTCCGGGCCCCGCCGATCCTTCGCCGAGAGATTGCGCTTCCGCGAGCACCGCGTCGACGTGGAGGTCCGGACTCGCGACGATGCGAAAGCTCGAGCCGCAATGGCCCGCGAACGTGTCGACGGTCAGGTTTTCGAGCATCGTTTCTCCTCCGGAACGCGACCCAAGCATAAAGGATGGCGACGCTTCCGCCGCACCGTCCCGCTACGGCTTGCCGCTCTCCGGCTCCAGAGGGTCGAGCAGCGTCAGGTAGCGCGCCGGAACCTTCGCCCGGAACGCCGGGACCTCCTTGTCGTAGAGCCCTTCGAGCTCGGCGAGCAGCGGCTCGGCCTGCGCTTCGACCCGTTCGATCGCGGCGAGCTGGGTCGCATTCGGAGCGTCCCAGGAGGAGGTCAGCGAGGAGAGCACCTCGTCGATCTCGTCGATCGCGGTTTCAGGTGCGGGCCGGCCGACCATGTCTTCCGGAGTCCAGAGCTTCTTTTCGACAGCGCCGAGCTTCTCCTTGAGGTCCTTGACCGCCTTCTCGAGATCCTTGACCTCGGGCGCGGGCTCGAAGGCGCCCTCCCGTCGCTTGCGCTCGTCGTCGCGCTTTTTCGCCCGCTCGACGATCGCCTTCAAGTCGGCCTTCGTCTGGGCGATCCGCTCGATCGCCGTCGAGACCCTTTCCTTGAGCGCTCCGGCGCGCTGAACCGCCTGCTCGTTCGCCGCGCGATCGGCGGCCGAGACCTCCCGCCGCGGATCGCCCAGGACGCGCAACGGAGCTTCCGCCGTCTTGCCGCCGTAGGAGACCTTGACCGTGTAGCTCCCGGGAGCCACCTGCGGCCCGCCGGCGCGGAAGGGCGAGGGCGGCCGCTTGCTCGGCGGATCCTTGAACGGATCCCGCCGCAGGTTCCAGGCGAACCGGTTGACGCCGAGCTTGACCTCCTGCTGGAAGCTGCGGACCCTTTTTCCGCCGGCATCGAGGATCTCGATCGTCGCCTTCGGCTTCTCGTCCGGCGGCCCCGCGGCTCCCGTGGCTCCAGACTCTTGAGATGCCCCCTTGGTTCCAGAACCTCTAGAACCTTCGGAGCCTTCAGAGCCATCGCTCCCGGCCGCGGCCTCGCCCCCCTGCGCCGCCTTCTCGCGCCGGGCCTTCTCCTTTCGGTCGCGCTCCTTCTCCTCGTCGGGCAGGGGCAGGTCGGTGGCGTTGAGCGAAACGGTGATCAGCGCGCCGTACGGCCGGCTCTTGCCCGCGTAGTCGCTGCTGCCTGAGAATCGCGGGCCGATCGGCTGCGCGGCGCGGTACTGCTGCGCGTCGGGGATCGGGAACAGGTGGAGAGGCTCGGCGAGAGTCGCCGCGGAGAGGGTGCGCAGCGGCCGGATGTCGTCGACGATGTAGAGCCCGCGGCCGTGGGTGGCGAGGATCAGATCGTTTTCGCGCGGCTGGATCGCGAGGTCCATGACCGAGACGGTCGGCACCCCTTGATGGAACGGCAGCCACCTGCCGCCGCCGTCGAGGGAAAACCAGAGGCCGAATTCGGTGCCGAGGAAGAGCAGGTTCGGCTCGGCCGGATCCTCGACGATCGAGAGCGCGTAGCCGCGCAGGTCGCTCGTCGCCAGGCTCTTCCAGCTCTTGCCGTAGTCCGCCGTGCGATAGACGTAAGTGGCGTAATTCGCTCGCCGGTGATCGTCGAAGACCGCGAACGCCGTGCCGGCGTCGTAGGGCGAAGGGAAGATGTGCGGCACCCAGGTGTTCGCCGGCACCCCGGTTAGGTTTCCTTCGACGCTCGTCCAGATCGCTCCGCCGTCGCGGGTGACGTGGATCCGCCCGTCGTCGCTGCCCGTCCAGATCACTCCCTTCGCGATCGGGCTCGGCGCGATCGCGAGCAGCGTCGTGAAGTTCTCGGCCCCGGTGACGTCGAGCGTCACGCCGCCGCTCTCCCGCTGCTTTTGCCACTCCGCCTTGTTGGTCGTCAGGTCCGGGCTGATGGCGGTCCAGGTCTCGCCCCGGTCGGTCGACCTGTGGACGTACTGGCTGCCCAGGTAGATCGTGTCGGGCTCGAACGGATCGATCGCGAACGCGGCGTTCCAATTGAAACGGAGCTTCTCCTCCTTCTTCGGCGGCTCCGGGCGGATCGCCTTGCGCTCGCCGGTCTTGACGTCCCAGCGGATGAGCGCGCCCCCCTGGCTCATCGCGTAGCCCCGCGACGAGTCGCGCGGGTCGGGCGCGGTGTCGAACCCGTCGCCGAAGTCCACCTCCTGCCAGTGGTGGTTGCGGATGTTGTCGCCGTTCTCCCAGACGGTCGAGGGTCCGCGCCAGGAGCCGTTGTCCTGGAGGCCGCCGTAGACGTGGTAGGGCACGTCCATGTCGTAGCGCACGTGGTAGAACTGGCCGATCGGCAGGCTGCCCGAAAACGCCCAGGTCGCGCCCTGGTCGCGGCTCGAAAAGACACCCCCGTCGTCGCCGTCGATCAGGTGCTGCGGATCGCTCGGATCGATCCACAGCGCGTGATGGTCGGGATGGGCGGAGTTGAAGGAGGTCAGGGCCTTGAACGACTTGCCGCCGTCCTTCGAGACGTCGATCGCCACCTCCAGGCGATAGAGGCGGTTCGGGTCCGCCGGATCGACGCGGATGTCGGCGAAGTAGAACGGCCGGTCGTTGACGTCGGACTCGGTATTGACCGCGTCCCAGGTCAGCCCGCCGTCTTCGGAGCGGACGAGCGCCGGCTTCTTCGCTTCGACGAGCGCGTAGACGATCTTCGGATTCGAGCGCGAGATCGAGATGCCGATGCGCCCGAGATCGCCCGCGGGCAGGCCGTCGTCCTCGGTCAGCCGCTTCCAGCTCTGCCCCCCGTCGTAGGTCACGAAGAGACCCGAGCCGGGACCTCCGGAGCGGAAGCTCCACGGCCAGCGCCGGTAGTCCCACATCGCGGCGAAGAGCTTGCGCGGATTCCCCGGGTCGATCGCCAGGTCGGCGCAGCCGGTCCGCTCGTCGACGTAGAGCACCCGCTTCCAGGTGGCGCCGCCGTCCTCGGTCTTGTAGACGCCCCGCTCCGGGTTCTCGCCCCAGGCGCGCCCGAGCGCCGCGACGTAGGCGACCTGCGGGTTCTTCGGATCGAGCAGGATGCGGTGGATCCGCTCGGTCTTCTCGAGGCCGAGCCGCTTCCAGGTCTTGCCGCCGTCGAGCGTCTTGAAGATCCCCTCGCCGATCGAGACGCTGTTGCGCGGATTCCCTTCGCCGGTGCCGACCCAGACCACGTCCGGATTCGTCGGGTCGATGGCCACGGCGCCGATCGAGGCGACCGGCTGGTCGTCGAAGACCGGCGTCCAGGTCAGGCCGGCGTTCGCCGATTTCCAGACCCCTCCCGACGCGGTGCCGACCCAGACGATGTCCGGGTTGCCCGGAAAGGCGTCGATCGCCGCGACCCGCCCGCTCATCGCGGCGGGTCCGATCGACCGCGCCGCGAGGCCCGAGAGCAGCATCGGATCGAGGCCGCCCGCGGCGGCGGAACGAGCGCTCGGAGGCCCCTTCTGGCCCCACGAGGGAAGCGCGAGGGTTCCGGCGAGAGCCGCGACGGCGAGCGAGAGAGAGACGTTCCGGTGCATCGAGACCTCCATCTGAGGGACGGCTGGGGAGGCAAGCGTAGCGGGGAGCGCAGAGGGGAGCAAGCGCGGGGAGCGGTGCGGCGGGGCGCAACCTTCGCCCGGCCGCGGCGTATGGAAAGGCGGCGCTCCGGACCCGGGTGGTCGCAGACCGCCCGCGTCCGGTATCCTCGCTGGCCGACCCGCAGTACCCAACAGGAGATTCCAGAATGCTTCGCAAATCGCTCCTTTCCTTCATCGCGGTCGCTGCAGTGGCCTCGGCGGCCTTCGCGCAGGCCGCGAATCCCACCGTCGACGAGCTGATCGAGAAGAACATCCAGGCCAAGGGCGGCCGCGAGAAGCTGAAGGCCGTGCAGACGCGCCGCCTGACCGGCAAG
>DATMZM010000386.1:0-6812 GCA_035607445.1 Thermoanaerobaculia bacterium
CGCGCGCTTCGGGCAGCGTCAAGCCGACCGTCAGCTCCGGGAAGCTCTGCCGCGGCAGATAGTCGAGCGGCAGCCGGGCCGCGGCCACTCCCCCCAGGAGCAGCAGCCCGGAGGTCGCCACCAGGCGGGAGATCGCTCTCATCGAGGAGCGCTCCGAGCGAGCGCCCGGTAGAGCACGGGCACGAGCAGGAGCGAGGCGAAGACCGAGGAGAGCGTCCCGCCCATCACGGCGAGCGCGAGCGACCGCCGCAGCTCGACCCCGGGTCCGCCGAGCACCGCCAAGGGGAGCATGCCGGCGAGCGTGCAGATGGTCGTCATCACGATCGGCCGGTAGCGCTCGGAGGCGGCGCGGCGGATCGCGGCCGACGTCCTCTCGCGCGGGGAATCGCCCGCGGAACCGTCGGCCGGAGCCGCCCGGCGGTTCTCCTCGATCCGGTGCACCAGGACGATCGCGTTGTTCGCCACGATCCCGGCGAGCAGGATGAGGCCCAGGAACGAGAGGATGTTGAGGCTCTGCCCGGCGAGCAGCAGGAGGCCGAGCGCGCCGCCCAGGGCGACCGGCACGGTGACCATGACGACGAGAGGGATGCGCAGCGACTCGTAGAGCGCCGCGACGGTCAAAAAGACCAGGACGAACGAGAGGAGGAGCGCCAGGCGGAGCTGGCCGAAGGCGCGGCGCAGCTCGAGCGCCTGGCCGGCGAGAGCGATCTCCTCGCCCGCGCCGCGCTTCGTCGCGCGCTCCATCCGGGCGAGCGCCGCCTCGGGATCTCCCGGCACCGCATCGAAGGCCCGCCGCGCCGCGGGCCGCCCGTCCAGCCGTTCGAGGTAGGCCGGGCGGGCACCCGGCGCGAGCCGCGCGAGAGCGGCCAGGGGCACAACGCCGCCCGGCTCCCCGGGTGTCCCGGGGATGTTCACCGGCAGCAGGCGGGGATCGGCCGGCTCGACGGCGTGCACCAGGATCTCCGGCTCGACCCCTTCGAGGTGCAGGCGCCCCGCCGTCTGATCCCCCAGGCCCTGCCGCACCTGGGCTTCGACGGCCGCCCGGTCGATCCCGAGAGCGGCGAGCCGGGGGAGATCCCAGGAGAGGAGGAGGGCAGCCTGCGGCAGGTCGCGGCGGCCCGCCCTCCGCCGCGAGGTCGAGGTCGCGCCGAGGGCCTCCGCGGCGCGCGCGGCCAGGGTCTCGGCCCGCGCGGGATCGGCTGCGGTCGCCACCACCTCGAGCCGCCGGCCGGCGCTCCGGATCGCTTCGACGAAGGCGCTCGGGCGCGGCTCGATCCAGGTCTCGACGTCGAGCAGACGGGCGAGCGCGGCCTGCAAGCGCGGGCGGGCGCGGCCTGCGCTTTCGACATCGGGAAAGGCGAGGAACAGGCGCCCGGTGTCGTCCCGGTCCTCGCCCGGCTCGGGCGGCGGCAGCTGGAGGGCGGCGCGCGCCACCGGTTCGGGCTTGCCTCCACCGCCCGCGAGCGAGCGCGCGGCCTGCTCCTCGACCGCGATCCCGAGCCTCCTGGCCGCTTCCGGAGTCAGGTCCGGAGCCAGGCGCCAGCGCACGACGAGGTCGGCCGACGCGGCGTCGGGGACCAGCTCGCGCGGCAGGCGGACGAACGCGACGAGCGCCAGGGCGGTCACGCCCAAGGCCGCGGCGACGACCGGGAGCGGCCGGGCGAGCACGCGATCGAGCAGGCGCAAGTAGAGGCCCATCCCCGCGCTCTTGCCCGCGCCGCGTTCCGAGGGCCCGCGGTTCCCCGAGAGGACCGGCGTCATGGTGAGCGAGAAGAGGAGCGAGGCGGCGAGCGAGGTGACGATCGCGAACGCCTGGACGCCGAAGAAGGCGCGGGCGAGGCCGCGCAGGTAGACGAGGGGCAGGAAGACGACCGCCGTCGTGCAGAAGCTCGCGATCACGGGCAGAGCGATCTGCCTCGCCCCGGCGAGCGCCGGCTCGGGCAGGCCCTGGGCGCGCGCGGTCTCGATCGCCTCGAGGACCACGATCGAGCTGTCGACGAGCATCCCGGCGGCGAGCGCGAGCCCTGCCAGCGAGACCACGTCGAGCGCCGCTCCCCAGAGCGCGAAGCCCGAGAAGGCGGTCAGGAGCGAGGCCGGCACGACGACCGCGAGGCCGAGCGCCGGCCGCCAGCTGCCGAGGAAGAAGCGGAGCACCGCGGTCCCGAGAAGGAGGCCCAAGAGGGCTGCCAGCCCGAGCTCGCCGAGCGCCCCCAGCACCTCGCGGCTCCGGTCGCCGGCGACGCGCAGCGTCAATCCCGAGCCCGCGCGGGCGCCCAGATCCGCGACCCGCGCCCGCACCGCGGCGGCCAGGGCGACGGCGTTCGCCTCCGGCGCGCGGAAGACCCTCACCAGAGCGCCGTCCCGGCCGCCGAGGCGGAAGAAGGTGCCGTCCTGCACCTCTTCGAAATCGATCGCGGCGACGTCGCCCAGCACGCTCTCGCCCCGCGGCCCGGGGATGCGCAGAGCCCGCAAGGCATCGAGCGAGGCCGCCTCCTCGCGCACCAGGAGCGGCCGGACCGCGGCGCCCGAGCGCGCCCGGCCCGCCGCGGCGTCGATCCCCACGGTCCGTAGCCGGGCGGTGAGATCGGCCGCCGAAAGGCCGCGGGCGGCGAGCGCCGCGGCCCGGGGACGGACGATCGCGTGGCGCGGCGTCAATCCCACCGTCTCGATCCTCCCCGCCCCTTCGAGGCGGGCGAGCTCGGGCACCAGGAGCTTGCGCGCGAAGTCCGTCCGCAACGCTCCGGAGCCATCGCCCGAGCCATCGGTCGAACCGCCGCCGCCCAGGACCGCGACCTCGATGATCGGCTCCGGATCGCCGGCCGTCATCTCGACGGCGACCGCCGCTTCGCCGCTGGGATCGAGATCGGCCAGCCGCCGCTCGGTCTCGATGCGCAGGCGGTCGGCGTCGGTCTGCCATTCGCTCTCGACGCGGGCGCGCGTGAAGCCGTCGCCCGTCGTCGTGCGCACCGAGGTGACGCCCGAGAGCGCGGCGAGGCGCCGCTCGAGGGGCAGGGTGAAGCGGTCGAGGACCTCCTCCCGCGAGCGCCCCGCCGCCGTGACCGTGACGTCGAGCCGCGGCCGTTCGAGCGCGGGCAGCAGCGAGACCGGCAGGCGGAGGAGCGAGACCGTGCCGAGGACGACCAGGGTCGAGGCGCCGATCAGGGTCGAGATCGGCCGCTCGATCGCGCGGCGGATCACCTGCCGGACCCCGACGGCTCTCCCGGCTCCTCGATCGCGGCGACCGGATCGCCTTCGGCCAGGAGAGCGGCGCCGCCCACCACCACTTTCTCGCCCGGCGACAGGCCGCGCAGGATCTCGACCCGCCCGCCGCCCCGGGCCCCCGTCTCGACCGCTCGCCGGTGGGCGTAGAGCCGGCCGCGGCCGCGCACGGCGACGAAGAGCGCGCTGCCGCTCTCGGCCACCACCAGGGCCTCCTCGGGCACGGTGAGCGCCTGCTCGTGGCGGTCGAGGGCGACGCGCTCCTCGACCCCCTCGCCGGGAGCCGGCAGGCCGGTCGGGTCGCTGACCAGGGCGACCACGCTCACCGTCCCCCCGGCGTCCACGACCGGCGCCACCTCGCGCACGGTCCCCGCCCCCGTACCCTCCGCGCTTCCGGCGCCGCCGAACCGCACCGGAAGGCCGGCATGAAGGCGATCGCGATCGGCCGCCGCCGCCCGCCCTTCGACGCGCAGCGCTCCGCCCGCCGCGATGCGGCCGAGGACCGTGCCGGCCGCCACCTCGGACTGCGGCGCGATCCGCCGGTCGACGATCAAGCGCCCGGAGAGCGGCGCGCGCAGGGAGAGCCGGCCGAGGCGGTTCTCCGCCGCGCCGAGCCGGCTCTTCGCGAGGTCGGCCTCGGATTTGTACGAGGCGAGGATCGCCGCGGCCTCGACCCCGGCGTCGAACGCCCGCTGGTGGCGGGCGAGCTCCGCGTCCGCCGCGCGCGCCCGCAGCCTCGCCTCGGCGAGCCCGGCCTCGGCGTCCTCGAACGAGATCCGCGCCAGCACCTCGCCCGCCCGCACCGAAGCGCCCGAGACCAGGCCGGCGGCGAAGCGCTCCGGGTAGAGCACCCGGCCCGCCGAGGGCACCGAGACCTCGGCCATCCCGCCGGGCGCCACGGTGCCGAGCAGCACCAGCTCGGGCTGGAAGGCCTCCCGCTTCGCGACCTCGAGCCGCACCGGGGCGGCGGGGGCCTCCTCGGGCAGCGGGGTGGGCGCCCGGGCGCAGCCCGCGAGGAGGAACGGAAGGGCGAGCGGCAAGGCGAGGCGGCGTTTTGCCGGGGACGTCTTCATCGCGATCTCCATCACGAAATCATCGTCTCGGGCCGGCGCAGGCGCCGGCGGGCATAGAGGAAAAAGACGAGAGCGGCGGCGCCGAGCACGAGCGCGCTGCCCGCGAAGGCGAGCGACTCGACGGCCCCCGGCAGCCAGCGGTTGAACTCCCCGTGGTGGCGGTCGGGGATCGGGTTCCTGAAGAACCAGCGGGAGAAGGCGAGGACGGTGCCCATCGACGCGAGCCAGACCGCCCCGCCGCTCCTGAGCCGCACCGCCCAGAAGAGCGCCGCCGCGCCCAGGAAGAGGGCGAGGATCGCGACCTGGGCGAGGACGGTGAGCAGCGGAAAGCCCTCGCCGGTCTCGTGCAGCCAGTCGAGCCCCATCAGCAGCCAGCCTTGCAGGCAGAGCACGCCGCACACCGCCGCCACGCGGCGCAGGAAGTAGCCTTCCGCCGCCGGGGTCGTGAGCGCGAGGTCGAGGCAGCCGGCGCGGCGCTCGACCTCGACGATCCCGGAGAGGGCCGGCAGGCCGAGGAGCAGGAACGGCGGCAGGACGACCCCCGACCAGACCGCCTCCGGCTCGTCTCCCGCGCCCACGAGCATGGCGAGCACGGCAGCCCCGACGATCAGGAAATCGACCACCGCGAAGAGGAGCAGCCGGCGGCCGAGGAGCAGCTCGAGCGACAGCCTCGCCGTGCGCAGGAGGCGCCGCAGCCGGTCCCGCAACGGGCGCCGCGCGCGGTCCACGGACTCCGGAAGGCTCAGGGCCGCGCTCACCCTCGGCCCCCCTGGAAGTAGACCCGGTCGCGCGGCAGGCCCGGGCCGACCAGCCGGTGGCACTCCTGGTCGGGATCGAGGAAGACGCCCTGCGGCCGGTGGGAGGTCGCGAGGGCGAAGGGCGCGCTCTCGCCCGTGCCGGCCCGCACCTCCGTCTCGACCGGTCCGAGCTCGGTGGTGAGCACGATCCGGCAGAGCGATTCGCCGTCGCCCTCGTTCCTGACCCGGCCGGTGACCCGCCAGCCGCCCGCCGCGGATTGGAACGTCACGCCCTCGAGGACGGGCTCGGGCAGGCGCCCGGCGAGGAAGAAGTCGCGGACGAGGGGCGCCGTGTCCCTCTCGCTCCGGCGGGCGAGGATCGCCGCGAATTCGGCGAAGGTCGCGGGCGTCTCCCCGTGCCCGCCGCCGGGGGCGAGCAGCTCCTCGACCGATGCCCGGAGCGCCTCCGCGCCGGCCCGCCTCTCGAGCGCCACGACGAGCGCGGGGAAGCGATCGAGCCAATAGCCGTAGCCGGCGGGATGCAGGGCCGGCGACCGGAGCCCGGGCAGCCGCTGGGGCGGCAGCGGTCCGACGACCGCCCCGGACTGCGGCCCGAGGCCGAGCCGCTCGAGGACGAGGGTGCGCAGGAGCTGGCGGAAGAAGAGCGACTCGTCGGGAGCGAACCGGCGCCGGCGCGCCAGGCGCGAGGAGACGATCTCCGCCGCCAGGCGCTCGGGCGGCAGGGGCTGGGTCGCGATCAGGTCGGTCTCGTCGAGGAAGGCCAGGTTGCCGGTCACCGTCACCCACGAGGCGAAGGGATCGCGCCAGCGGCCGGCGAGGAAGCTCAGGCGGTTGCGGTCGTGCACCTCTTCGCCCGGCCACTCGAGGACGACGAGCCGCCCGAAACCGCCCAGGCCGGGCCAGGCCTCGTCCATCAGCTTCGAGCTGCCGGCGAGGAACCCCAGGTGGAGCTCGCCCGCGGCGCGATGGGCCGGGAAGACGGCGACCGCCGCGGTGTTCTCCGGGTTCTCGGGGCTCCGGGTGCTCCCGCTCAGCAGGCGCTGGCGGCCGCCGCCGACCGCCAGCTCGGGGAGCGAGAGCGTGCACCGGCTGTCGAGCCGCCCGGTCCCGCCGCCCTTCCGCGCCGGATCGGAGAGGCCGCCGCAGCTGTCCGCGACCAGGAAGCTCCGCGGCACGGCGAGCGACAGCTCGACCCGCGCCAGGGGGAAGTAGGTCTCGTCCGGAACGTTGCCGTCCCCCGCGGGGGTCCACGGCGTATAGCGGGGCACGGGAGTCAGGCACGGCGCCGAGAGATCGATCCGCAAGCCGGAGACCGCCGGCACCCGGTAGCTTCGCGAGAGGTCCATGCGGTCGTGCCCGAAGAGCGCCCTCCGGTTGCGCTCGTAGGCGTGCGCGAAGGAGGCGAGATCGCCGCCCTGCCATCGGGGCAGGTTGAAGCTCGGTTCGCCGGGGCGGCCCGCGAGGCGGAAGCGCAGCTCTCGCCGCCCGCCCGGAGGGATCGGAGGATCGACCTCGACCGCGAGGCGGTCCCAAGTCCGCCGGATGTCCACGCGACCCCGGTCGGCGCCCGCCGCGATCAGCTCGAGGCCGGGAGCGAGGGAGAAGGCCAGGTGCTTGCGGGGAACCTTTCCCGCGTTGCGCAGGCCGCCGCGCACGCGGAGCGCCACCTCTCCCGACGCCGTGAACCCCCCGTCGAGCCGCCAGCTTTCGGGCACGATCTCGACCGACATCGGCGCCGGGCGCCCGCTCGTCTCCGCGCGGT
>DATMZM010000237.1:0-4524 GCA_035607445.1 Thermoanaerobaculia bacterium
GCGCTCGAATACCTCGATCGCCTGGAGTTCCTCGCCGCCGAGCGGACCTACGACGCCTACTACCAAGCCGTCGGCCGTCTCCGCCGCGGCATGGCCTACGACGCCCTCGGCCGGCGCGAAGACGCCGTGCGCTGCTACAAGGACGTCCTCGCCCTGCCCGCCGCGGCCGACGCGCGAGACCGGGCGAAAGAGTTCCTCGACAAGCCGTTCGCGGGGTGAGCCCTCACCCCCGACCCCTCTCCCATCCCCCGAGAAGCCCACCGACCGGGAGAGGGGCGCCACCTCCCGCGCCGCGCGGGATCGAACCGTATGCTGGCTCCTGTAGCGCCCGATCGAGGAAACAGGCCCGCCGCCCGATTTGCGTTATCCGTTCGGCTTCCGCTTCCCCCTCTCCCGGCGGGTGGGCTTCTCGGGGGCTGGGAGAGGGGGACCGAGGGGGTGAGGGCTCAGCCCGGCGGGTGGGCTTCTCGGGGGTTGGGAGAGGGGGACCGAGGGGGTGAGGGCTTCGCCGGCTTCGGTTCCTCGAGCTCCACCTTGAACGCGTCCCCGAGGTGCTCGAAGAAGCTCTTCTTCTCGCCGAGGCGCAGGAGCGGCTCCTTCGGCTTGCTGTAGAGGACGGGGCGCAGCAGCGTCGCGACCTGGAAGGAGACGAGAGCGAAGAGGGCGAGCCAGAGGAAGGTGCCGCCGCGGGCTCCGAGCGCGCGGAGGGCGCCGCCCAGGAAGCGGAAGGCGAGGCCGAGCGCCACCAGCCAGAGCAGGACGTGGATCCAGGTCACCATGCCGAGGTAGCGGCTCGAGGACGAGAACAGCCAGCCGATCGGCAGGAGGCCGGCGAGCAGCAGGCCGAGCGTCGCGAGGAGGCCCGCGGCGACGGCGACGAAGGTCTTGGGCGTCCAGCGCGCCCCGGCGAGCGCGCCGAAGACGTAGAGGCTGGGCAGGCAGAGGAGCAGGCTCAAGAGCGCGATCGCCGGAGCTTTCCAAGCGGCGATCGCCACCTGCGTGCCGCCTTGGAAGAAGCCGGCGGCGGCGCCGTAGAGCGCGAAGCCGACCAGCCCTCCGGCGAGCAGCACGAGGGGCGCGCTCGACTCCCCCGAGCGCGCGCGCTCGACCGGGGCGAGCGGCGCCGAGAGCAGCTCGTGGAAGAGGGCGAGCGGCCGCCGCGGGGAGGGCGGAGTTTCTGGTTTCGGGCTCTCGGGCGCTGGTTCCATGGCAATCCCTCCGGATGGGGTCGGCGAGCTCAATCCATCATCGCCTTGTCGAGGCGTTCGGCGAGGTGGGGCAGGATGTCGGTGAAGACGAATTCGTAGACGTTGCCGTCGAGCGGGCGCTCGCGCAGGAAGGCGACCGGCGCGTAGACGCTGCCGACGAACGGCCGGAACGCCCAGGCGACCTCGCCGCCGGTCAACGCGAAGGCGAAGACCCAGAGCGCGTAGGCGGCGCGGATCGATCCGCGCGGCGCCGCGAGCCGGCCGAGCGCGCGGCGCAGCGCGCGGGTGCCGGCGAACCCCGCGGTGCCGACCAGGAACGTGTGCATCAGGTAGAGCGCGTTGTGCGCGGTGCGCGCTTCGGGTCCCGGCGGCGGCGAGCAGAAGACGAAGAGGCCCGCCACCGGCGTGAGCGCGGCGAGCACGAGGCTCGCGACGGTGAGGGCGAGAAGGGTCAGGACCGCCGCCTGGGCGAGGCGGAGCGGCAGGCCGAGCAGGCGCGCGGCGATCCAGCTGAAGAGGAGCGTGAGCGCGGTCGTCGCGAACAGGACGAGCGGAAACTTGATCGCCACGTAGAGCGCGAGCCGCGCGCCGTGCCAGGAGCCGAAGACCGCGCCGTAGAGGGCGGCGCCGAGCGTCATCGCGAGAGCGAGCCGGGCGGCGGTGCGGCCGAGCCCGCGGCCGGCGAGGATCTCGTCGAGCAGCGGCTCGCCGCCGTGGCGGAGGAGCTGGTGGATCCCGGGCTCGGGCATCGCGTCGATCTTTCGGCGGATCGTTCCGGTTGAAGGCGGATCGACGGGTATACGGCCGACGGCGCCCTCGCGTTTCCGGGCGCCGAATGGCGGGGTGCGCGGCCGGCCGTCGATCGGCAGTGGGTCGCGAGCGCGAAAGCCGAGCTCGGCGCGACCTCCGGGCTCACTCGCGCGGCGCCGATCTCCGCCGCGAACGACCGCCTCGGGGCCCCGTTCGCGTCCCGGCCCCTCTCCCGGATAGACTCGGCCGCAGAATCGGCGCAAACGAGGAGGACGCCATGATCCTGGCTCTGGTCAACGTCAAGGGTGGAGTGGGCAAGACCACGACCGCGGTCAACCTGGCCGCCGCGTTCGGGCGGGGGGGCTTGAGGACGCTGGTCGTCGACCTCGACCCGCAGGGCTCGGCGAGCTATTCGCTCGGGGTGCCGCGGTCCGAGGCGTCGCCGTCGACCGCCGACCTGCTGCTCGGCAAGGTCGAGGCGGCGGAGGCGATCCGGGAGTCGAGCGTCGCGGAGGTCAAGCTGATCCCGGGCGCGCTCGCGCTCGCCGGCCTGGACCTCGCGGTCGCCCGAAAGCACGAGCCGGAGAAGCTGCTCAAGAAGGCGCTCCAGCCGCTCCGCCGCCGCTTCGACGCGATCGTCGTCGATTGCCCGCCGGGGCTGTCGATCCTGACCGTCAACGGGCTCGCCGCGGCCGACGGCTACGTCGTGCCGCTCGCGCCGCACCATCTCGACGCCGATGCCCTGGGCGGCTTCTTCGAGCTCCTGGAGCTCCACCGGGACCGGATCGGCAAGGGCGAGCTGCTCGGGATCCTGCTGACGATGGTCGACCACCGGACCAAGCTGACCGAAGAGCTGGTCGCCGAGCTGCGCAAGCGCTACGGCTCGAAGGTCTTCAGGACCGAGATCCCGATCAACGTCCGGCTCGCCGAGGCGCCCGGCCACGGCCGCAGCATCTTCGACTACGAGTCCTGGTCGACCGGCGCCGCCGCCTACGGCAAGCTCGGCGCCGAGATCCTGCGCCGCGCCCGCAAGGCCGAGCTGCTGTAGAGTCGCGCGAGCCCCAAACCAAGTTTCCGCCCCGGGCAGCCCGCCCGGGCCGGCTTCCGTTCGGAGGGAGGTTTCCATGCGCTGGAAGCTGATCATCCTCGGTGGTCTCGCATTCTGGGCCGCGGGCTTCATCGTCGACATGGCGATCCTCGGCCCCGTGGTCCACAACGGAGTCCTCAAAGCCGAGTACAAGGCACATTCGGAGCTCTGGCGGCCGGAGCTCAACCAGGAGCCCCCGAACATGGGGGGCCTGATGAAGCGCTGGATCCCGAGCGGCCTCTTGAGCTCGTTCCTCGTCGCCTTCGTCTACAGCCGGGTCCGTGCCGCGATTGCGGGTCCGGGATGGAAGAGGGGCGTCCAGTACGGGTTCCTCCTCGGCATCCTGAGCCTCGCCTGGGGTCTCCTCGGCTACGCCGGAGTGTTCAACGCCTCGGACAAGATCTGGGTCTGGTGGGCGGTCACCAGCTTCGTCAGCTTCATGATCTCGGGCGCGGCGCTCGGCTGGGTGGGCCAGAAGGTCGATCCGGTGCCGTGACCGAGCCGGACGGGGGCCAAGGCCCGAGCCCCCGTCCCGTCGTCAGGTAGATCGCGAAGCTGCCGAGCCAGTGGCCGCCCTCGTAGTGCGCGCCGGTGACCGCGGCGAGGCCCGCCGCGCGGTGGGCGAGCGCGGTCGCGCGGAGCGCGGGGAGCCGCGGATCCTTGGGCGGCAGGCCGGCGGCGATCCCTTCGAGCATCCAGGCGCGGGAGAGGTTGAGGCCGTCGAGGTGCGCGAGCTTCGGATCGCTCGGGTCGGTGACGACCGCCGGCTCGAGCCAGGCGACGGCGCCCTTGTGCGCCGCCCGCGGGATCTGGGGCAGGAACGCGGCGAGCCAGGCGGCGAAGCGGTCGGGCGGCAACAGGCGGCGCATCAGGTCGGCCTCGGCGAGGCAGGGGGAGAGGAAGTCCTGGCCCGAGGGCTCGTAGGCGAGCGGACAGGCGCGGTCCGCGGCGTAGAACGCCTGGCTGCGCGAGCTGATGAGGGCTTCCAGCTCCGCGTCCTCGCTGGTGCGCGCCCAGTCGAGGATCAGGCCGAAGGCGAACGCCGTCTGATCGTGCTCGCCGATCCGGATCGGCCGCGACAGCTTGGGCAGCCAGTCCGCGATCCGCCCCGCCGCCGCGCGCTCGAGCGGACCCAATGCCGCCGCCCAGGCTCGAGCCTCCGGGTCGTCCCAGCCGCGCAGCTCCGCGCCGAGCTGGAGCAG
Organism: Thermoanaerobaculia bacterium; assembly: GCA_035607445.1. GTDB lineage: Bacteria > Acidobacteriota > Thermoanaerobaculia > Multivoradales > UBA5704 > DASYKS01. Next base: position 4,248 of record DATMZM010000237.1, read on the forward strand.
CCAGGCGAGCCCGTAGGGGCGCTCGAAGGAGACGCGCCCCGGCCCTTCGAGATAGCGCACCTCGCCCGCGACGTTCTCGCTCGTCAGGCTTTTCCCGAGAGCCGCGCGCGCCCGCGCCGCGAACGGCGCCTCGGGGAACGTCCGGGCGAGCCGCGCGAGCAGCCAGTGGCCGTGGACCGCCGAATGCCAGTCGTAGCAGCCGAAGAAGGCCGGCGTCAGCTCGCGCGGCGGCTTGGCGTCCGCGTCGCTCGCCATCACGTGGGCGATCTTGTTCGGA
>DATMZM010000141.1:0-6754 GCA_035607445.1 Thermoanaerobaculia bacterium
GCCGCGCGCCGCTACGAGCCGGGGAGGAACCCGGGCGGCAGGTTCTTCTTGAGGTCGAACCAGAGCACGAACGCCATCAGGAGCAGGATCATCACGAAGCCGAACTGGATGACCAGCTCCTTGAAGCGAAGCGACAGGTCGCGCCGGATCGCGCTCTCGAGCAGCAGGATCGTGATCTGCCCGCCGTCGAGGATCGGAATCGGCATCAGGTTCAGGAGCGCGATCGAGATGCTGATGAAGCCCATCAGGTGGAGCAGGTACTTGAACCCCGTGCGCGCCGCGGCGCCGCTCTGGGCCGCGATCTCGATCGGTCCGGCGAGCACGCCGCCGGGCGGGACCTCGCGGGTGAAGAGCTTGCCCAGGACGTGGAACGTCTCGGTGACGATCTGCCAGTTGTAGGCGACGCTCGCGCGGAGCGCCTCGCCCGGCGGGTAGCGCTGGAAGAAGCCGAGCCGGACGCCGATCCGCCCCTTGCCCCCTTCGTTGCGCGGCGTCACCGGAACGACCCGGCGCTCCGGACCGTGATGGACCTCGATGTCCACCTTCTGCCCGGGCTTGCTCTCGATGTAGGCGACGAACGCCGGCGTGTCGACGATCGGCCGGCCGTCGACGGCCCAGACCTCGTCCCCGAGCTGGAAGCCGGCCGCCGCGGCCGGGCTGTTGTCGAAGATCTCCGTCAGCTGCGGCCGGATCACGGGGAAGATGCCCGCCGTGTCGCCGATCTGGTACTTCTCGTCGACCTTGGGAGTCACCGTGGCCTGAAACGTCCGGTCGCCGCGCCGGATGTCGAGGACCACGGGCCGGTTCGGCGCGGTCAGCAGAGCGAGGCTCGCGTCCTGCCAGGCGACGACCGGCTTGCCCTGGATCTTCTCGATCTTGTCGCCCTTGGCGAGCCCCGCCCGGGCGGCGGAGGAGCCCGGCTCGACCGATCCGACGACCGCCGGAATCGCGGCCAGGTTCGGCACCTCGATGCCGACCATGAACAGCCCGGCGAAGAGGAGGATGGCGAGGACGACGTTCATCGCCGGGCCGGCCAGGTAGACGCCGATGCGTTGCCAGCGCGGCTTGCTCAGGAAATCGCGGGGGTCTCCCGTCGCCTCCTCGACGTTCTCGCCGCCCAGCCGGACGTAGCCGCCGAGCGGCACGAGCGACAGGCGGTAGTCGGTCTCGCCCCGCTGGAAACCCCAGAGCCGCTTGCCGAACCCGAGGGAGAAGATGAGGACCCGGACCCCGAAAGCCTTGGCGACGAGCAGGTGGCCGGCTTCGTGGACGAACACGATGATCCCGAGGGCGAAAGCGAAGGCGAGGGTGTTGGTCAGGAAATGCATGGCTCCCTGTACGGTATCCCGATCCGGGGGGTTGCGGTAAGGGGCCTCACGCCCTTGTGGCGCCCTTGCCCCCCGGCGCTTCCGAATTCCGTATCATGCCGGCTCGTGTCGATCGACCGGCTCCGCCTCATCCGTCGCGCCGCGGCCGTAGGTGCGCTCTCGGCCCTTTGGGCTCTCGCCGCCTGCGCCCCCTCCCCTCCCTCGGCGGACGGGCGGATCCAGGTCGCGGTGAGCGTGCCGCCGCAGGCCTATTTCGTCGACCGGATCGGCGGCCCGCGCGTGCGGGTCCAGGTGATGATCCCGCCCGGGGCGAGCGAGACGAGCTACGCCCCGACCCCGCGGCAGACCGTGGCGCTCGCCCGCGCACTGCTCTACGTCGAGGTGGGGCACCCGGCCTTCCTGTTCGAGGCCAACCACATCGCCCGCTTCCTCGCCGCCCATCCGGAGATCCGGGTGGTCGACATGTCGCAGGGGATCGCGCCGCTCGCCGCGACCGAGGCCGAGGGGCGGCTCGAGACGCCCGGCTTCTTCGGCGACGAGGACCATCACGACCACGCGGGAGGCGATCCCCACGTCTGGGTCGCGCCGGCGACCGTCCGCATCGCGGCCGGGAACATCGAGCGCGCCCTCTCCGACATCGACCCCCCTCACGCGGCGGAATACCGGCGGCGTCTCGCGGCGTTCCTCGCAGACGTCGACTCGCTCGATCGCGAGATCCGCCGGGATCTCGCCGCGGGCGGCGCGCGGAAATTCATGGTCTACCACCCGTCCTGGGGCTACTTCGCCCGCGAATACGGCCTCGAGCAGGTGGCGATCGAGGCGGGAGGCCGCGAGCCGTCGGCGGCGCGCCTGATCGAGTTGGTCGAGCGCGGCCGGCGCGAGGGGATCCGCGCCGTCTTCGTCCAGCGCGGCTTCGCCAGGAAGAGCGCCGAGGTGATCGCCGAGGAGCTGGGCGGCCGGGTGATCGTGGTCGATCCGATGGCCTACGACTGGATCGCGAGCCTTCGGAGCGCGACCCGCGCCTTCCGCGAGGAGCTGCGCCGTGGCTGAGCCCGTCCAGCATCCGCACGCTCACGGCTCCCCGGCCGCTCTCCCGGTCGCGACCGAGATGGTCGAGGGTGTCGAAAGGGTCGAGCCGGTGCTCGAGGCGCGGAACCTCACCTTCGGCTACGGCCCGCACCTGGTGCTCGAAGGGGTCGACCTCGCGATCTACCCGCGCGACTACCTGGCGATCCTCGGGCCCAACGGCGGCGGCAAGACGACGCTCGTCAAGCTCCTGCTCGGCCTCCTCGAGCCGCGCTCCGGGGAGATCGTCGACCGCCTGCCCGACCGCCCCGGCAAGCTCGGCTACGTGCCGCAGTTCTCGACCTTCGACCGCAACTTCCCGCTCCGCGTGCTCGAGGTGGTGCGGATGGGCCGGATCTCCCGCCGCGGCCTGCTCGGGCCCTACACGGGCGAGGACCGCCGGGTCGCCGAGGCGATGCTCGAGCGGCTCAAGCTCGCGGACCTCGCCGAGCGGCCGATCCGCGAGCTGTCGGGCGGCCAGATGCAGAGGGTACTGATCGCGCGCGCCTTGGTCTCCGACCCCGGCATCCTGTTCCTCGACGAGCCGACCGCCTCGATCGACGCCGAATCGCGCGAGACGCTGCGCGAGCTGCTCGGCGAGCTGAACCAGAGGATCCCGATCGTCGTCGTGACCCACGACCCGACCTCGATCGCCGCGGCGGTGCGCCACGTGGCCTGCGTCAACCGCAAGGTCCACTACCACGACGAGCTGACCAACGAGGCGCTCGAAGAGGCGTACGGCTGCCCGGTCGAGCTGCTCGGCCACGGCGTCGCGCACCGCGTGCTGCACGAGCACTGAGGCCGCACGAGAGCCGATGCCCACCCTGTTCGACGCGCTCCATTACGATTTCGTCCAGCATGCCATCCTCGCGGGCGTGCTGGCGAGCGTGCTCTGCGGCGTGATCGGCACGTTCGTGGTGGTGAAACGGCTCGCGTTCATCGGCGGCGGGATCAGCCATGCGGCGTTCGGGGGTCTCGGGCTCTGCTTCTTCCTGGGCGTCAATCCGATCCTGGGCGCGATCGGCGTTTCGCTCCTGGTCGCGCTCCTCCTCGGGCTCGTCGACGCCGAGCGCGTGCGCTCGCAGGATGCCTTGATCGGGGTGCTCTGGGCGGCAGGGGTCGCGGTCGGCATCGTCTTCATCGCGAAGACCCCCGGCTATGCGCCGAACCTGATGACCTACCTGTTCGGCAACATCCTGCTCGTCAACGAGAGCGACCTCTGGATCACGCTCGGCCTCTCGGCCGTCGTGCTGGCGACGGTCGCGCTCTTCTACAAGGGCCTCGTCGCCGTGGCCTTCGACGAGGTCTTCGCCCGCGTCCAGGGCGCGCCGGTCCGGTTGCTGCGCACCCTCCTCCTGGTCTTGATGGCGCTCACCGTCGTGATCCTGATCCAGGTCGTGGGCATCATCCTGGTCATCGCTCTCCTCACCATTCCGCCGGTCATCGCGCTCATGCTCTGCCGCGACTTGAAGCACGTCATCCTCTGTTCCGTCGGCTTGGGCGTCGCGATGACGCTCTCCGGCCTCGCGATCTCCTACGAAGCCGACCTCCCCTCCGGCCCCGCGATCATCCTGCTCGGCACCGGGGTCCTCCTCGCGGTCTACGCGGCGAAGAGAGCGCGAAGCGGAGGCGGCTACGAAGTGAAGGGAACCTGATCGGTCGGGTCGGACACCGCAACCGTGGTGATTTTCGAACTTCTCTTTTTTGTCACTTCCACATCATCCCGCGGCACAGGAAGTAAGTAGTAGGAACTTGCGCGGCCCGGGCCAGCGCTCCCTCGGACGACGTTCGACGTCTCTCCCAAGGAGGAGGCGCTATGAGAGTTCTCTGTGCCCGGCCCTCGAACCTCTGGATCTTGATCCTCACGGCCGCCGCCGCGCTGGCCGCCCTGCCCCCGCCCGCCTCCGCCGCGGCCTCCCCTCCGGTCGCGAACGCCACCCGCGTGAGCCGCGACCCCACGCTGCTGGATGCCGAGCTGGCCTGCCCGGTCGATCCGGCCCGGGAGCTGTTCATCACCCCGATCTCGGTGGTCGAGGACTGCTTCCGGACCACCTGGACGGGGATCTGCCAAAAGCCGGTCCAGCCGGCCACGCGCGGCGCGTGGACCTTCGGCAAGCTGATGGAGGGGCTGGCCGGCACGACCGATCCGGCGGCGCTGTCCAAGTTCACCCTCAACTGGCTGGGCCAGTGGAAGGTCGCGAAGGTCGTCAACGGCGACACCGTGCCGGCCCGGATCAACATCGACAGCTTCGTGATCCAGCCCTGGCTCTTGGCGAGCGGCGGCTCCCAGCTCGACATGAAGAAGGCCCCGTTCCGGCTGCTCGCGATCGTCGCCCGACTCGACCTGCGTCAGAACGCCGGCTATTCGAGCGGCACCACCGCCGGGGAGGGGCGCTTCGTCTTCAACCTGCTCGACGCGGCGGGCAACACGACCCAGTTCCTGGCGATCCTCGAGTACGGTCTGGACGCCGCGGACTGCAACGGCGTCCTCAACTGGGCGAACATCTGGCACGCGCTGGGCTCGATCCCGTTCGGCCCGAACTACAACGCGGCGCTCCAGAGCGTCACCGACCGGTTCACCTCGATCGGCGCCTCGCCGAACAAGCCGAACCGCAGCGCGCTCAACCAGCTGCGGACCAACGAGATCTTCCTCGCCTCCCCGTGGGAGCTGCGGGAGTTCCGCCTGAGCGCGCTCTCCACCGGCACGACCGCCCCGCTCGAGCTCAACACGGTGGCGCAGACGCCCCGGCGGAACTTGCAGAACACCCAGCCGATCGCGGATTTCACCAACGCGAACGAGGCGGCGATCCTCGCCGGCACCCACGTCGTGCCCTTGCTATTCAACGGCAGCCCGTTCCGCGGCGCCGCGGCCCGGCACTCGCTCGAACAGGGCTGGGACGGACCGCTCCCCTCGTGCACCTCGATCACCAACCCGGAGGCCCGCCACCTGCTCTCGCTCAACACCTGCAGCGGCTGCCACGGTTCGACCGAGACGGGCACGGTCTTCAAGCACGTCGAGCCGCGTAACCTCGGCTCGCCTTCCCAACTGTCGACCTTCCTGGCCGGAGGCGGAGGTGCCATCTCGGACCTCTGCGGCCTCAACCATCAGTTCAGCGACATCGAGCGCCGGCGGGTCGACCTCTGCCAGCTCCTGAGGAAGTCCTGCGCCCAGATCGACGCCGAGCCGGCGGTGATCTTCGTCCACTGAGCCGTTCCGCAACGAAGAGGGAGGCGGATGCCGAGCGCTCATTCGAGGCCCGTCATTCGCCCTCCCGCTCGCGCGCGAAGTGGCGAGCGATCCCGAGACCTTCCGAATGTCCGTGCCCGCGCTCGAAGCGGCGATCGCCGCCGATCGACTCGTTCCGCGACGGGATGGACGAGCACCTTTGCGGCTAAACTTGTTCGTGAGGAGGCTTCCACCATGCCGCTCGAATTGACCGCCGTCTATCTCAAGGCCCCAGAGGGCGGTTACGTCGCCTTTGTCGAGGAGCTTCCCGGCGCGAATACTCAAGGCGAGACCCTCGAAGAAGCTCGCGCGAACCTGCGCGAAGCCGTCGCGTTGGTTTTGGAAGCAAACCGGGTGCTCTCTGAAGACGACCTGGCGGGTAAGGACGTGATTCGCGAGCGAATGAGCGCTTAGCGCCGCCGCCTCGCCCCTGGGCGTCTCGGGGGCCTCGCACGAATCGAGTCAAAGAGTTCGGAGCTCCGCGGTCTCCATCGGAACGGTTGCGACCTGGGTCTGAGCCTCTGCGACCGCGGTCGGAACGGTTGCGACCTGGATCGAAGCTCTTCCAACCTGGATCGGAACCTCTCCAACCTCGGCCGGAACCGTTGTGACCTCGGCCGGAACCGTTGCAACCACGGCCGGAACCTCTCCAACCTTGGTCGGAGCCTCCGCGACCATGGTCGGAACCACTCCGACCCCGGTCTGAGCCTTCACGACCGCGGTTGGAGCCTTCGCGATCGCGGTTGGAGCCTCCGCGACCTCGGTCGCAATCCCTCCTGAGAGAGTTGGAACCTCCGCTGCCGGAGTCTGGGCCACTGCAACCGCGGTTGTAGTCGCTCCAACCTCGGTCGCAGCCGTTCCGACCTCGGCCGCAGCCCCTTCCCTCTGTCACTTTGAGAGCGCTGGCCGGAACCCGGAAGGCTGGGCGAGATCTCTGCCGGGCGGATGCTTTCATAGAGCTGCACACAAATCAATTCGGCTTGTGTGCAAAATCATATTGACACGCTCAGAGCTTCCATGTATCTTCCCCATCGACTCGTGGCGATTCCGCTGCGGTCAACTCCAAAAAGGAGAACGTCATGCCGATGATTCAGAGTTTTGCCGATGTCCTGCGCGACTGGGAGCTGCTCATCGC
>DATMZM010000261.1:0-4722 GCA_035607445.1 Thermoanaerobaculia bacterium
CGGACACCGGATCGAGCTGGGCGAGATCGAGTCGGTGCTGGGGCGTCATCCGGGCGTGGCGCTGGCGGCGGCGACGGTCTTCGGCGAGGGCGAGGACAAGCGGATCGCGGCCTACGTCTCGACGCGGCCGGAGGCCGGCTCGCTCGAGGCGGCGGACGCGGGCACGCTGCGCGAGGAGTTGGGCGGCTTCCTGCGCAGGCTCCTGCCGGAATCGATGATCCCGTCGGTCTTCGTGCGCCTGGACGCGATGCCCCTTTCGCCGAACGGCAAGGTGGATCGGCGGCGGCTGCCGGCGCCCCGGATCGGGCTGACCGGCGCGGCGCTCTCACCGCCGCGGACGCCGACCGAGGGGCGTCTGGCGGCGATCTGGCAGGATCTGCTCGGCGGCTCGATCGGAGCGGAGGGCATCGGCTTCGACTCGAGCTTTTTCGACCTGGGCGGTCATTCGCTGCTCGCGACGCGGCTGGTCTCGCGCCTGCGGGAGGAATTCGGCATCGAGTTGCCGCTGCGGGCGGTGTTCGAGGCGCCGGCGCTCGGCGCTCTCGCGGCCCGCCTCGACGCCGCCCGGCAGGATGCGTCCACGGAGCCGGCGGCTCCGCCGCTCGTCGCCCTGCCGCGCACCGGCCCCCTGCCGCTCTCGTTCGCCCAGGCGCGCCTCTGGCTCCTCGACCGGCTGGCGCCGGGCAATCCGTTCTACAACCTGGGGGGAGCGTTGCGCCTCTCGGGACGCCTTCGCCACGGCGCGTTCGCGGCGGCGGTCGCGGCCGTCGCCGCGCGGCACGAATCCTTGCGCACGAGCTTCGGCGAGGCCGAGGGCGAGCCGCGGCAGACGATCCATACCGACGTCGCGGTGCGGATTCGCCGGATCGATCTCTCGGGTCCCGCGGCGAGCGCGGCGCGGACGGAAACGCTCCGGCTCGCGGCGGCGCAGCTCGCGCTGCCCTTCGATCTGTCGCGCGCGCCGCTCCTGCGCGTCTGGCTCGTTCGCCTCGGCGGCGGCGAGCACGCTCTCCTCTACGCGATGCACCACGTCATCTCGGACGGCTGGTCGATGGGCGTCCTGCTCGGGGAGATCGCGGCGGCCTATGCCGCGCTTGCGGGCGACCGGCGGCCCGCGCTGCCCGCGCTGCCCGCGCTGCCGGTGCAGTACGCCGACTTCGCGGTCTGGCAGCGCGCCTGGTTCGCGGGCGGCGAGCTGAAACGCCAGCTCGATTACTGGCGCGAGCGGCTCACCGGCGCGCCGATCACCGAGCTGCCGGCCGACCGGCCGCGGCCGAACCTCCCGACCTACAGAGGCCGCAAGGTCTCGTCCCAGCTGCCGGCCGAGCTCGCCGGCGCTCTCGCGGCGCTCGCGCGCGAGCGCCGGGCGTCCCTCTTCATGGTGCTGCTCGCCGGCTTCGACGTCCTGGTCGGGCGCTACACCGGGGCGGACGACGTCGTGCTCGGGACGCCGATCGCGAACCGCCGGCGGCGCGAGATCGAAGGGCTGATCGGCTTCTTCGTCAACACCCTGGTCCTGCGCACCGATCTCGCCGGCGATCCGAGCTTCGCCGGGGCCGTCGATCGCGCCAAGGCGGCGGCCCTCGGCGCGTTCGCCCACCAGGACCTGCCGTTCGAGCGGCTGGTGGAAGAGCTGGCGCCGCGTCGCGACCTCGCGCGCAATCCCTTGTTCCAGCTGATGTTCAACCTGGTCAACACGCCGGTCGAGGGCGGCGGCGATGCCGAGTTGACGCTCGCGCCGCTCGGCGTGCAGGCCGAGACCGCGCTGTTCGATCTCCAGGTCTACCTGTACGAGGCGCCGGGCTCGCTCTCGCTCGCCTTCGAGTACGCGACCGCCCTGTTCGAGCACGCGACGATCGAGCGCCTCGCGCGCGCCTACCGGACCCTGCTCGAAGGCGCCGTCGCCCGGCCGGAGAGGCGTATTTCGGACCTGCCGCTTCTCGCCGCGGCGGAGCGCGCGGAGCTGGTCGCCGCGGGGACCGGCGCGCCGGCCTCCGAGCTCGACGTCCCGGTCCACGAAGCGATCGCCGCGCAGGCGGCGCGGACGCCTCGGGCGACGGCGGTGGTCGCGGGTACCGACGCGCTCACCTACGGCGAGCTCGAACGCCGGGCGGGCCGGCTCGCGCAGCGGCTCCGCCGCCTCGGCGCCGGCGTCGAGGCGAAGATCGGGATCGCGGTCGAGCGCTCGCTCGCCCTGCCGATCGCCGCCCTGGCGGTGCTCCGGTCCGGCGCGAACTACGTGCCTCTCGACGCGGCCTACCCGGTGGAGCGCCTCGCGTTCATGGCGGCGGATGCCGGGATCCGGATGCTGATCGCGAGCGCCGATCTGCTGGCCGGCGAGGAGGGGGGCTGGCTCGCGCGCTTGGCGCCGACGGTCGTGCCGCTCTCGCGAGCGGGCGAGATCGAGGGCGATCCGGAAGAGGTCTTCGAAGCACCGCCATCCGCCTCGGGAGCGACGGCGGAGACGCTCGCCTACACGATCTACACCTCGGGCTCGACCGGCGCGCCGAAGGGAGTCGAGCTGCCGCACGGCGCGCTCTCGAATTTCCTGCGCGCGATGATCGAGCGGCCCGGGATCGCCGCGGACGACGTCTTCGTCTCGGTCACCTCGCTGTCGTTCGACATCGCGGGGCTCGAGATCTACGCGCCGCTCCTGCTCGGCGCGCGGACCGTCATCGCGAGCCGCGAGGAGGTGACGGACGGCAGATTGCTCGGCGAGCTGCTCGAGCGGAACGGCGCGACGATCCTCCAGGCGACGCCGTCGGGCTGGCGCGTGCTGCTCGCCTCGGGCTGGGAGGGCAAGCGGGGTCTCAAAGCGCTGGTGGGAGGGGAAGCCCTGCCCCCGGCGCTCGCGGCGGAGCTCAGGCCAAAGGTCGGCTCGCTGTGGAACATGTACGGCCCGACCGAGACCGCGGTCTGGTCGACGCTCGATCGGGTGGAAGAGGGACCGATCTCGATCGGCCGGCCGATCCGGGCGACCGGCGTCTACGTCGTGGATCGCCACGGTGGGCTGCCCCCCTGGGGCGTTCCCGGCGAGCTGTGGATCGGCGGAGCGGGCGTCGCGCGCGGCTACCGCACCCGGCCGGACCTGACGGCGGAGCGTTTCCTGCCCGATCCTTACGGCGGCGGGGCGGGCGCCCGGATCTACGGCACCGGCGATCTCGCGCGCTTCTGGCCCGACGGACGGCTCGAGTGCCTCGGCCGGATCGACCACCAGGTCAAGGTGCGCGGGCACCGCATCGAGCTGGGCGAGATCGAGGCGGTGCTCGCGAGCCACCCCGGCGTCGCCGCCGCCGCCGCGACGGTCTTCGGCGAGGGCGAGGACAAGCGGATCGCGGCCTACGTCTCCGCGCGGCAGGACGCCGGCCCGCTCGGAACGATGGACGCCGCCGCGCTCAAGGAGGAGCTGTCGAGCTTCCTGCGCGGGCGCCTGCCGGAGCCGATGATCCCGTCGGCTTATCTCCGCCTCGACGCCCTGCCGTTGACGCCGAACGGCAAGGTGGACCGCAAGCGCCTGCCGGCGCCCCGGATCGACCAGGGGCGGGCGCTGACGCCGCCGGCCACGGAGACGGAGCGGCGGCTCGCCGAGATCTGGCAGGAGCTGCTCGGCGGATCGATCGGAGCCGGGGGTGTCGGCCGAGAATCGAGCTTCTTCGACCTCGGCGGCCATTCGCTCCTGGCGACCCGGATGCTCTCGCGCCTCGGCGAGGCGTTCGAGGTCGAGCTGCCGCTGCGGGCCGTGTTCGAGGCGCCGGCGCTCGAAGCTCTCGCCGCCCGCATCGACGCCGGCCGGCCGGCGGCGGTCCCCGGGCCGCCCGCTCCGCCGCTCGTCGCCCTGCCGCGCACCGGCGTCGCCCTGCCGCTCTCGTACGCCCAGGCGCGCCTCTGGCTGCTCGACCGGCTGGCGCCGGGCAACCCGTTCTACAACCTGGGCGGGGCGATCAAGCTCGCCGGTCCGCTCCGGCCGGATTCCTTCGCCGCGGCGATCGCCTCGGTCGTCGCCCGCCACGAGACGCTGCGCACCGGCTTCGGCGAGGCCGGCGGCGAGCCGACGCAGGCGATCCAACAGGACCTGGCCTACCGGACGGCGGGGATCGACCTGACCGGCGTCGGCGCCGCGCGCCGCGAAGGCGAAGCGCTGCGGCTCGCCGGCGCGCAGCTCGGCTTGCCGTTCGATCTCGCGCGGGCGCCGCTCCTGCGCACCTGGCTGGTCCGGCTCGGAACCGAAGAGCACGCCCTGCTGTACGCGATCCATCACATCGTCTCCGACGGCTGGTCGGCCAACGTTCTGGTCGACGAGATCGCGGCGCACTACGAGGCGTTCGCGGCCGGCGCCGCTCCCCGAGCGCAGGTGCTGCCGCCGCTGCCGGTCCAGTACGCCGACTTCGCCGCCTGGCAACGCGCCTGGTTCGCGGGCGGCGAGCTCGACCGCCAGCTCGGCTACTGGCGCGAACGCCTGGCCGGCGCGCCGATCACGGAGCTGCCCGGCGACCATCCGCGCCCGCCGGTCGCGAGCTTCCGCGGCCGCAAGGTGCGGACGGCGCTGCCGCGGGAGCTCGCCGGACGGCTCGCGGCGTTCGCCCGCGAGCGCCGCGCCTCGACCTTCATGGTCCTGCTCGCCGGTTTCGAGGCCCTGGTCTCCCGCCTGACCGGCCAGGACGACCTGGTGCTCGGCATGCCGATCGCGAACCGGCGGCGGCGCGAGGTCGAAGGGCTGATCGG
>DATMZM010000357.1:0-6627 GCA_035607445.1 Thermoanaerobaculia bacterium
GAGAGGTCGCCCAGGCGGACGGTGCCCTCCGGGGTGCCGTCGCTCGTCCAGGGCTCGAGGCCCGTGGTCCCGTCGTCCGCCGCGAAGACCAGCTTGCCGGCCACGGCCTTGAGATTCTGCGGCGCCGAGCCGCGCAGGCCGGGGCGCAGGTCGGCGACCAGCCGGGTCGTCTCCGCCGTGCCCTGCGAGGTCCACAGCTCGGTCCCTGTGGCTTCGGTGAACGCCGCGAAGTACAGCCGGCCGTTCTTGGTGGCCGTGAGATCCCGCACCTGGGAGACGCCGGCCAGGTCGCTCACCAGAACCGTGCCGCCCGGCGTGCCGTCGCTCCGATAGAGGCCTTCGCTCGGGACATGCGCGGCGAAAAAGTAGATCGAATCGCCGACCGCCACGAGGTTGCGCGGCGTCGAGCCGCCGCGGCCGGGCACGAGATCGGCGACCCTTCGCGTGCCGCGGCGGTTGCCGTTGCTGATCCAGAGCTCGCGTCCGGTCGTGCCGTCGTCCGCGACGAAGAAGACGTTGTTCCCCGCCCGCACGAGGTCGCTCGGGTCCGAGCCGACGCCGATGAAGGGGAGCGGGTGGGGTTCGAGCTCCGGCTGATCGAACGGCATCCGCTTTCGATCGATGTCGGCGACGATCCGGGTGCCCTCCTTCGTGCCGTCGGTCGCGAACAGCTCGCGCCCATGCACGAGATCGTCCGCGGCGAAGAGAGCGATCCCGCCGAGCACGACGCCCGGGCCGGGCGAGGAGGAAAGGTCATCGGCCGAGCAGTCGCCATCGGGCTCGAAGAAGTAGGGGTCGAGATTGAGGAGCTGCCTCGGGCCGTGCTTCCCGTCGCTCACCCACGGCTCGCTGTCCCCCGGAGCGCAATGGTTGACCTCGTTGATGTCGAGGGTCGCGGAAAAGATGAATTGGCCGCCGAGGAAACCGATCGGCGCGCTCAGGGCGAAGCTCTCGTAGAAGGCGGACTGGGCCTTCCACTTCCGGGTTCCCTCGTGGGTTCCGTCGGTCGCCCAGAGCCGGCCCCTCGTCGAGAAGAATGCCTGCGTGCCCGCGCGCGCCAGCCGGAAACGCCCCTGGTAATCAGAGCCGATGCCGTCGAGGCCCGCGACGTTGCTGATCGCTCCGGTGCCGGCCGAGGTGCCATCCGAGGAGCAGAGCCGCGCCCTCTGTCCATCGATCTGAGAAAAGAAGATCAGCCGGTTTCCTAAGGAGACCTGATCGATCGGGCCGGAGCCGCCGTTCCTGGGCTCGAAATCGTGGAGCCGCTCGACCCGGGTGCCGGTGCGATCGATCTGCCACAGCTCGCGGCGGCCCCGCGTGAACAACACCCCGTCCTGGAAGGCGGCCAAAGGCCACCCGTCCTCCGGATCGAGGCTCGGTCCGCGGCCGAGGTGCAGCTTGCGCGTGCCGGCCGGAGTGCCGTCGGTGGTCCAGAGGAAAGGGGGGCCCTGGTTGGAATCGAAGCTCGCGACGACCAGACGGTCCGCCCGCTCGACCACGCCCTGGATCTCCCCAGTGGGTCCGGCGAACTGGAAGGTGGTTTCGGGGGTGCCTCCCGTGCGCCAGATGCCGTTGTTCGTCAGGAGGACGACCGAGCTGCCGATGCGCGCGAGGGTGAGATCCGAGCCCGGACCCACCTGCGCCAACACGAAAGTGCCTTCCGCCGTGCCGTCGGATCGCAACCAGGTGTTGTCGAAGAACGTGGCGTAGTAGATCCCGTCGACGACCTCGGTCGATTGCAGGAAAAGGTCTTGCACCAGCCCGACCAGGTTGCGGACAAGGCGGGTACCGGCGGGCGTTCCATCGCTCGTCCACAAGTCGCGAGAGTCGACGAAATAGAGCGGCACGCCCGGCGCCGCCGTGCGCGGGATCTGGTCGATGAATTGAAATCCGTCCGCGAAGGAATGCAAGAGAACGGTGCCGCCCGCGGTGCCGTCGGTGCGGAAGAGGGCTTGCGGTCCGTTCCCGTAGGTCCAGACGAGAAGGCTCTGTCCGGTCGGATCCGGCCCGCCCAGAAAGACGTAGGGTGGCCCCTGGCTGGGGTCGTTGCAGATCCCGAGATCGGCGCAGAGGTTCGCGACTTGCCGGGTTCCTTCCCGCGTCCCGTCGCTGGTCCAGAGGATCTGGGCCGCAGCGTACGCCGACTGGGAGAGGAACCAGAGCGCCCCGCGCCATTCGACCCATCCGTTCGCCAAGCTCCAGCAATCTCCGGGGCAGGCGTCCGCGAGAAGCTCCTCCCCGCCGGCGGTGCCGTCCGTGCGCCAGATCTCGGTGCCGTGGTCCGGATCCGTGCCCAGGAAATAGAGAGAGCCGTGGAAGAAGCCCAGGGGCCGGCCCGCGCCCGAACAGATTCCCGGGCAGAGATCGACCAGGCGGTAGGTGCCGTCCGGCGAGCCGTCGGTCCGCCAGAGCTCGTCGCCGTGCTGCGGATCGTGGGCCGGAAAATAGAGCACGCCGTCGTGCTCCACACCCCCGGCCGGATAGGCCCGCGAGGACGAATTCGTCCGCTCCTGATTGAGATCGGCGACGAGATGCGGTTGGGCCGACAGGGTGAAAGCCCCCGCCAGGCCGAGAACGAAAGCGCCCGTTCTCCGGCGCCACGAGGAATGCGATCGCATGATGGATCTCTCCATTCTCAATCCCGCGGAACCGCCGCCACCGCCACCTCGGCGACCGGAAGGGACCACAGCTCGCGCCCGTGCTCGCCGTCGTCGGCGCCGAAGAGGATCTGGCCGTTCGCGACGCTGAACGGGCCGGGGGTGCTCGCATCGGGTCCCGGGGAGAGGTCTCCCAGGCGGATCGTCCCCTCCGGGGTGCCGTCGCTCGTCCAGGGCTCGAGGCCCGTGGTCCCGTCGTCCGCCGCGAAGACCAGCTTGCCGGCCACCGCCTTGAGATTCTGCGGCGCCGAGCCGCGCAGGCCGGGGCGCAGGTCGGCGACCAGCCGGGTCGTCTCCGCCGTGCCCTGCGAGGTCCACAGCTCGGTGCCCGCGGCCTCCGTGAACGCCGCGAAGTACAGCCTGCCGGTCTTGAGGGCGGTGAGGTCCCGGGCTTGAGAAACGCCAGCCAGGTCGCTGATTAGGACCGTGCCGTCCGGGGTGCCGTCGCTCCGGTAGAGGCCCTCGCCCTCGCCGTCCGCGCCATGCGCGGCGAAAAAGTAGACGTCGTCGTCAATGACCACGAGGTTGCGCGGCGTCGAGCTGACGCGGCCGGGCACGAGATCCGCGACCTGCCGCGTCCCCCGGCGGTTGCCGTTGCTGATCCACAGCTCGCGTCCGGTCCTCCCGTCGTCCGCGACGAAGAAGACGTTCGTCCCCGCCCGCACGAGGTCGGTCGGATCCGAGCCGATGCCGATCGAATGGAGAAGATGCGGCTCGAGCTCCGAGTTGTCGTAGGGCATTTGATCCCGATCGATGTCGGCGACGAGCCGGGTGCCCTCCCGCGTGCCGTCGGTCGCGAACAGCTCGCGCCCGTGGACGAAATCGTTCGCGGCGAAGAGGGCGATCCCGCCGAGCACGACGCCCGGGCCGGGCGAGGAGGAGTAGGCGAAGTCCGAGCAGATCCCATAGGGCTCCTGGAAGAAGGGATTGAGGTTGAGCAGCCGTTTCGTGCCGTGCACTCCGTCGGTCGTCCACGGCTCGCTGTCTCCCGCAGCGCAGTGGGGAGCATCGTTGACGTCGAGGGTCGCGGAGTAGATGAATTGGCCGCCGAGGACGCCGATCGGCGCGTTCATGCCGAAGCCCTCGTAGAACGAGGACCGCGGCTTGAACGACCGGGTCCCCTCGGGGGTTCCGTCGGTCGACCAGAGCCGTCCGCGGTTGTTGAAGTACGCCCTGTCGCCCGCGCGCGTGAGGTTGAACACCCGCCGGGAATCGACGCCGACGCCGACGCCGACCCCTTCCGCCGTGCCGATCCTGGACGTGCCGGCCGCGGTGCCGTCCGAGAAGAAGAGCCGCGACCTCTGCGCGTCGATCTGCGAAAAGAAGAGCAGCCGGTTGTCGAGGACGACCTGTTCGATCGGGCCGGAGCCGCCGTTCGCGGGCAGGAAATCGTGGAGCCGCTCGACCTGGCTGCCCGTGCGATCGATCCGCCACAGCTCGTGAAGGCCCCGGGTGATCAACGCGCCGCCCTTAAACCCCGTCAGCCCGTACTCGTCCAGGCTCGGCCCGCGGCCGAAGCGGATCTTGCGCGTCCCGGCCGGGGTGCCGTCGGTGGTCCAGACGACGGTTTGTTCCTGGTCGAAGGCCAGGACGAACAGCCGGTCCGGCCCCTCGACGACATTGAGGATCGGCCCGACCGGTCCATCGAATCGAACGGTGGTTTCGGGGCTCCCTCCCGTGCGCCAGATGCCGTCCGACGTCACGACGAAGAGGGTGCTGCCGATGTGCGCGACGGCCGTGTCCGTGTCCGGATCCGCCCGCGCCAACACGAAAGTGCCTGCCGCCGTGCCGTCGGACCGCAGCCACTGATTGGTGGCGAGGAAGGTGGCGTGGTAGATCCCGCCGACGACCTCGAACGATTGCAAGTCGTAGTTGTCCACCAGCCCGACCAAGCTGCGGACGAGGCGGGTGCCGGCGGGCGTTCCGTCGCTCGTCCAGAGCTCCGCGTTGTCGAGGAAATAGAGCGGCACGCCCGGCGCCGCCGAGCGCGGGACCTGGTCGATGTATTGAAATCCTTCGACGAACCGATGCAGGAGCGCGGTGCCGCCCGCCGTGCCGTCGGTGCGGGCGAGGGATTCCAGTGCGTACCCGTAGGTCCAGACGAGAAGTCCCTGCCCGGACGGATCCGGCCCGCTCAGAAAGGGGGACTGCTCCGGGGTCGTGCAGAGCCCGAGGTCGGTGCAGAGGCTCGCGACCTGCCGGGTACCTTCCCGCGTCCCGTCGCTGGTCCAGAGGGTCACGGGCGCATCGAACGCCGGCTGGAGGAGGAACCAGACCGCCCCGCGCCATTCGACCCAACTGTACGGCGAGCCCCAGCACTCGCCCGGGCAGAGGTCCGCGAGAAGCTCCTCCCCGCCGACCGTTCCGTCCGTGCGCCAGATCTCGGACCCGTGCTCCGAGTCGTTGCCCTGAAAATAGAGGGAGCCGTGGAAAGACCCCAACGGACGACTCTCTACGCCCGAGCAGATTCCCGGGCAGAGGTCGACCAGACGGTAGGTGCCGGCCGGCGAGCCGTCGCTCCGCCAGAGCTCGTAGCCGTGTTGCGGATCGTGAGCCGGAAAGTAGAGCACTCCCTCGTGCTCGACGCCCGCGCCCTGGAAAGGCTGCAAGCGGGCATCGACCCGCTGCCGATTGAGATCGGCGACGAGGCGAGGCTGGGCCGCGAGGGCCGAGACCCCCGCGAAGCCGAGAAGGGCGACGACCCACACCGCGCGCCAGGAATCCAGGAGCCGCATCGGAAGACCTCCCTTTCGGTACGATCGAAACGATTGTAGCGAAGGCTGAGAGGCGTCGAAGGATAAAGACACCAGCTGACGGGATCCTGGGGTGGGTGGCGTCAAGGGGATGCCGAAGGGCCGCCGGCGAGGAAAACCTCGAGGGCCTCGCACAGGGTTTCCGGCGCGTCGAGGGGGAGGAAATGCCCGGCGTCGAGCAAGAGAGCCCGGGCTCCCGGAGTGGCCGCCGCGGCGCGCGTGGCGAAGCTCGGGGGGACGGCCCCGTCCCGCCGGCCGTGCAGGATCAGGGTGGGGGTCTCGATCCCCGGCAGTAGGTCGGCCGTGCGGGCCAGCACCTCCTTCGGGTCGCCCCAGCGCACGAGCCGGAGCAGGCGGCGCGCGCCGGAGAGGCCGCGGAAGGGCCGGTGGAAGTCCTCGAGGATCCCGTCGAGCGCCGGGTCCGCGCTCTCGATCCGCGAGCGCAGGCCGCCGCGCCGGATCGCGAGCGCCACGAGCGGCGCGGCGAGGTCGCCGAGCCCCGGGGTGCGCAAGAGCCGGAAGAACCAGGGCGGACGCAGCTCGGGAAAGATCGGCGGCGAGAGGAGAGCCAGCTTCGTCACCCGGTCGGGAAAGCGGGCCGCGAAGTGGACGGCCACGACGGCGCCCGCGTCGTGCCCCACGACGCTCCAAGCGGGCAGGCCGAGATCGGTCCGCAACGCCTCGACCGCCCGGGCCATGTTCTCGGGGTCGGGCGGGCCGGGCAGCGGGGGAGAGGCTCCGAGGCCCGGCAGGTCGGGCGCGATGCAGGTGAACCGCGGCGCGAACCGCTCGACGACCGGATCCCAGAGACGGCCGCTCGTCGGGTAGCCGTGCAAAAACAGCACGGGCGGGCCGCTGCCGCTCGTCCGGGTGTGCATTCGGCCATGCATCCGGTCGTGCCTCCGGGTGGCCTCCCGGATCGGCTCGCTCAGCTCGCCTCCGCCGCCTGCCGGGGCGGCTCGACTCCCCCCGCGCGCCGCGCGAAGGCGGCGAGCCGGCCGACCAGGCTCCAGGCCTCGATCCAGAGCCATGCGGCCGCCATGAGGCCGCCGAAGACGAGCATCTTCCCCCGTTTCCGCGGCTGGGCGCGCGTATAGAGGGCGTTCAGGATGAAGGCGCAGACGATATAGACGAACTGCGCGGCGGTGAGGCCCAGGCCGCGCCGGATCGGCCAGTCGTAGACGGCGGTCTCGATCGAATGGTTGAACATGTGTCCC
>DATMZM010000226.1:0-12104 GCA_035607445.1 Thermoanaerobaculia bacterium
GAGCACTACCTCAAATACAACCTCCGCTTCTACTGGCCGAGCGGGGCCGGCGCCGCGCGCTACGAAGACCTTTCGCAGTCCTACCTGCGCCTGCTCTCGAACATCGCCACCTACCAGCTCGACCGCAACAAGTTCGAGGCCGAGCTGGTGCGGGTCAACTCGGCGCACCCGCGGTGCGAGGTCCACGCTCCCATCGCCGGCATCGACGTCGAGCTGGCGGACGAGGACTCCGGGGAACCCCACACCTTCTGCTTCGAGCGCGACGGCCGCGAGGTCCGCGGCACCGCCGACTGGGTCGTCGACGCCACCGGGCGCGCGCGCCTGCTCGCGAAGCGCCTCGGCCTGACCGCGAAGAGCCCGATCCGCCACGGCGCCTCGTTCTGCTGGGTCGAGGGCCTGGTCGACATCGAAAAGCTCACCGACCGCTCCGCGCGCGAGGTGCGCCTGCGCCCGGACCGCTCGGCCCTCGGCCATCTGCCCACCTTCCTCGCCACCAACCACTTCTGCGGCGAGGGCTACTGGTTCTGGACCATCCCGCTCCACGGCATCACGAGCCTGGGCCTGGTCTACGACGCCGAGAAGATCCCGCGCGCGGACGTCGCGACGCCCGAGAAGATGATCGACTGGGTTTGCCGTCGCTATCCGATGTTCGCCCGCGATTTGAAACGCCGCAAGATCGTCGACCAGGGCGGCTTCGTCGACTTCGCGTTCGACTGCCAGCGGACGCTCTCGACCGCGCGCTGGGCGCTGACCGGCGAAGCCTGCCGGTTCACCGATCCGCTCTACAGCCCGGGCGGCGACCTGATCTCGCTCTACAACACGCTGATCACCGACGCGATCACGACGCCGCGAGCCGACCTCGCGGCCAAGGTCCCCCGCTACGAGGCGCTCGCGCGCTCGATCTACGAGGCCTACGTGCCGAGCTACGCCGTCTCGTACGACACGCTCGGCGACCAGGAGGCGTTTACGCTGCGCTACGTCTGGGAGCTGTCGGTCTACTTCGCCTTCTACGTCTTCCCGTTCGTCAACGACCTGTTCACCCACCCGGCCTTCGCGCCCGGCTTCTTTCGCCGCTTCGCGCGGCTCGGCCCGATCAACAGGAACCTCCACGTCTTCTTGGCCGACTACTATCGCTGGAAGCGCGACCACCTGGCGCCCGTGCCGGGGCCGCCGGTCCACTTCGACTTCTCCGAGGTCCCTGCCCTGCGCCGCGCGGAGAGCTGCTTCTACCAGATCGGCGTCTCCCCTTCGGCCGCCCACCGGGTGCTCGACGAGCAGCTCGGCCATTTGGAAGAGCTGGCGCGCTGGATCGTCGCCCACGTCTCCTCTTCGGTCCTGAGCGACGCCCGGGCGCTCGTCCACCCCGAATTCGTCGCCGCGATCGATCCCGCGACCGCGCGCTTCGATCCCGGCGACATGGCGGCCCGGCTGGCGGCGTGCGGACCGGCCGCCGCGCCCTATCGCTGGAGCTTCGATCCCACCGTCGCCTGCCGGCTCGCCCCCTTGCGCGAGGCGTGCGACGAGGCCCAGGCGCCGGCCGAGCGGTAAGCGCGGACCCCTCGCCGGCGCCGATCCGGCGATGCTCGCCGCGCTCAACCGGCTCCGCGCGGCGGACTGCCCGGCACACTGGCCGGGGCGACCTTCGCCGTCTCGCCGTCGAAGATCTCGCCCCAGAAGATCGACTTCCGCTTCGCCTTCATCGCGAGCAGCCGCTCCTGCATCAGCGCGCGCAGCTCAGCGCTGATCGCGCGCACCGTCGCCGGGTCGTCCGCCGCCTCGGGCGGGTAGAGCCGGTCGAGCGGGATCGGGGCCAGGAACTCGGTGTGCCATTTGGACGGCAGCGGGAAGGGGAGGAACGGGAAGGTCGCCGTGATCGGCAGGAACGGCCACTCGGAATAGCGCTTCCACCAGGACCACTCGATCTTGCCGAAGATCGGGTAGATCTCGGCGCTGCCGACGGTCAGGAAGGGGACGATCGGCGCCCGGTTGCGCAGTGCCGTGCGGACGAACTCGTCGCGGCCGAACTTGCCGATCCGGTAGGCGTCCTTGTACATCGTGAACGCGCCGCGGATCCCCTCGGGGTAGAAGCCGAGCAGTTCGCCGCGCGCGAGCAGGCGGTCGGAGTTCTCCTGGTTGGCGATGACGCCGCCGAGCTTCGTCATGTAGTTGGCGAGGAACGGGAACTTGACGAGAGTCGGGTGGATCAGGAAGCGCGGCGCGCGGCCGGTCGCCTCGACGATCGCGTGGAGCGCCATGACGCCGTCCCAGGGCATGAAGCCGCGATGGACGCCGACCAGCATCGCGCGCCCTTCGCGCGGCACGTTCTCGATGCCGCGCACCTCGACCCGCCAGAAGACGCGGTGGAGGAAACGGAAGAGCGTCCGGCCGTAAGCGCGGATGTAGGGGTAGGAGAGGCCGAAGTCGTCGAACTCCGGCGCCTCCCGCTCGGCTCGCCCGCGCGCGTCGAGGATCGCACGCGCGCTCGAGTGCCGCGGCACGAAGCCGAGCTCGCTCTCAGAGCGCGCGCCCGAGACGGTCGCCGGGTGGCGCACGGCCTCGACCTGCTCGGCCGGATCGGCGAGGCCGAGCGGGGCGAGGACCGCGCGCGCCGCGCGGTGCCAGGTGATCGGCAGAGCGATCCGCGCGACGCCCGCCAAGCGCAGCGCGGCGCGGACGGAGACCGCGCCGCGCGGCACGACGTGGTATGTCCCCTCGCCGCCGCGGACGACCGCCGCCGCGACCGCCTCGGCCAGGTCCTCCGGGGCGAGGAGCTGGACCGTCGGGTCGTAGCCGGCGACGACGAAGGCGATCCGCGAACGCAGGAGGCGCCCCAGGTAGTCGTTCGAATCGGCGCTCGCGAGCGCGGCGGGCCGCAGGACCACGAGCTCGATGCCGCGCTCGACGCCGAGATGTTCGGCCGCGCGCTCCTCGAAATCGAGCCAGGCCTGGGCGATCGTCCGGCGCAGGGCCCGGCCGGGGGCGGCCTCGGCGGTGTAGCCGGGATGGTCGTGCCGCGGCGGGCAGGCGGCGGCGCTCGAGACGAGGACGACCCGGCGCGGTCCGCCCGGCGTGCAGGCGGCCAGGAAGGCGTCGAGATCCGCGGGATCGGGGATCGCGAGCCGGCGCCCGGCGTACCGCGGGCGATAGATCGCAACGTCGACGCCTTCGAGCGGCACGTCCGCGCCGTTCGCGACGACCCGGCAGTCGATCGGCGGCGATGCCGCGTCCCCCGCCGGAGCGGAGCGCCGGCCGAGCCGGGCGGCGATGAGCTTCGTCGCGACGTCGTCGGGACCGACGACCAGAACCTCGAGAGCCTTTTCCATGGCCTGCCTCCTTGTCCGCCGCCCGCTCGCGGCGCCGGCGCTTCGGCCGGCGTTCAGCTCGCGACCGCGGCGAGGTCCGGTACCGGCGGCTCGGCGGCGCGCCCTCTCAGGATTCCCTCCGCCACCTGCTGCGCCGAGACGATGACCGGCGTGATCCCGCCGCCCGGACGCGTCCAGTGGCCGACGCACCAGAGGCCGCCGACCGGCGTCTCCAAACCCGGCCGCCCGGAGCCGAGCTGCCCGGGGGACATCTCCCAGCCGAGCATGGCGCCATGGCGGTTGAGCGTGAACCGCCACGAGGTGAGGGCGGAGGCGCTGCTCTCAACGACGATCCGCTCGCCGATCCCGGGCAGCAGGCGCTCCAGGTGACCGAAGATGAAATCCTCGATCCCCCGCTTGTGCGCGTCCCAGTCGCAAACCCCTTCGTAATCCATCTCGAGCACCTTCTGGACGATCAGCACCTGCCCGCCGGGCGGCGCCATCGCCGGCTCGTAGAGGGTGGGCGAGAAGAGCTTGAAGCGCAGCGCGTCGAGCCCGACGCGGTCCATCTGCCACGAGTCCCAGTAGTAGCCCTGCGCCTCCTCGAGAGCCTCCCTCGGCACGCCGGCGAGTCCGAGGTGGGTCAGCCAGCACGGGAACGTCGGGCGCAAACGCCGCAGCTCGTCGAGCCGGCCGGGCTCCAGGTGCTCGGGCCCGACCAGCGTCTCGAACGTCTGGACGAGATCGGCGTTCGAGACCACCGTCCCGGTCGCGACCGCCGGATGCGGAAAGGCCGTGCGCCCCGGGCCGCGCAGCATCTCGAGGTCGACGCCGACCACCCTGCCGCCGGCGATCCGCACGCGGCGGACCGCGGTGCTGGTCATGATCTGCCCGCCGCGCTCTTCGAAGCAGCGCGCGAGATCGTCGGGGAACGCCTGGGAGCCACCGAGCGGGTAGTAGTTGCCGAGGAAGTAGGAGAGGCGGAGCATCGAATCGAAGACGAACGACGTCCTTCCCGGCGGCGAGCCCCAGTGCGGACAATCGGCGGCGAGGAGGAGGCGCAACTTGGGGTTTTTGAAGCGCTCTTCGAGCACCTCGCGGACGGAGAGATCGCGGTAGCGCGCGAGGCGGTCGCCGGGGACGCCCGGCCGGCCGCGGAAGTAGTGCAGGAGGCCGTGCAGGTAGGCCTCGCGGACGGAGGCGAAGAAGCCGTCGAGCGCCGCGGCCTCGTCGGGGAACTCGGCTTTCACCTTGGCGAGATAGGCGTCGAAGTCGGCCGGGACGGCGAAGCGGCTGCCGTCCGGGAAGTGGAAGGTGTCGACCGGATCCATCTTGACCCAGCGGGTCTCGACGCCGAGGTCGCAGAGCAGGCGGCCGGTGATCGTCTCGGGGTTGCCCAGGAGCGGGTAGAAGTGGGTCGCGGCGTCGAACGTGTAGCCGCCGCGCCGGAAGGTGCTGCAGTAGCCGCCCGCCATGTAGTGCTGCTCGACGAGCAGCACCTTGAGCCCGGCGCGGGCCAGCAGGTTGCCGGCGATCAGGCCGCCGATGCCGGCGCCCGCGATCACGGCGTCGTAGCGCGCCTCGGGCGCCGTGCGCAGGCCGCGGTATGGGCGCTTCACCGCGCGCCGCCCCCCGGCTCCTCGCCCGCGGGGCGGTTGCGCCCGTAGGTCTCGTGCGCCGCGACGAACTCGCCGCTCGCGAGCGCGCCACCCATCGACAGCTCGCCCGCGAGCGCGGTCGCAACGGCGATCTCGGCCAGCTTGCGCGCGCCGCCCGAGCCGGCGCAGCCGAGCATCTCGAGGCCTTCGCGGCCGGTGCCCCGGCCGGTGCCGCCGCCGACGGTGGCGACGGTGAGCGCCGGCAAGGTGACGCTGGCGTAGAGATCGCCCTCCTCCGTGCATTCGAACGCGGTGATGCCGACCGCGGCGTTGGCGACGTTCGCGACGTCCTGGCCGCAGGCGATGAAGAGGGCGGTCAGGCCGTTCGCGAGATGGCCGTTGTAGCCGAGGCTGCCGGCCGCGAGGTGCCCGAGCGCGGTCGAGCGCCAGACCTCGACCATCGCCTCCGGGCTCGCGTGCAGGTAGGCGCGCACGAGGCTCGCGCGGAGGCGCACGCCGGCGATCGCGGTCTTGCCCTTGCCGCCGAGGAGCAACGCACCGCTCGCCCGCTTCTCCGATTCGGCGCCGCTGAAGATCGTGTAGCCGCGCACGCCGTCCGCAGCGGCGAGCAACCGGCAGGCGGCGTCCGCAGCCTTGACGATCATGTTCATGCCGTGGGCGTCGCCGGTCGAAAAGGCGAGCTCGACGACGACCTCGCGCCCGATCGGCCGCGCCTCGGCGCGCAGCAGGCGCCCGTGCCGGGTCGTCGCCTCGGCGGCGGCGCGCAGCTCGGAGAGCCGTCCGGACACGCCGCGCGCGAGCGCAACCGCGGCGCCGACGTCCTCGCAGCGGAAAATCGGCGACACCCGATTCTCGTCGCGCACGACGCGCGCCACGGCCCCCCCGGCTCTCGTGATCGCCATCATGCCGCGCTCGTAGGAGCGGACGAGAGCCCCTTCGGTGGTCGCGAGCGGGACGTAGAAGCGCCCGATCGCATGCTCGCCGGCGATCTCGAGCGGCCCGGCGACGCCGATCGGCACCTGGGCGACGCCGATCGGGTTCTCGACGTTGCCGCGCATCGCCTGGCCCGGCAGAGGCGCGCCGCCGACGTGCGCGAGCCGGGCGCCGGTGCGCTCTTCGACGAAGCGCCGGCGCGCCACGACGGCCTCGTCCGCGTAGCCCTGCTCCTCGAATCGGGGAACCAGCTCGGCGCGCTCGCCTGCGGCGGGGGTCTCGGCCGGCGCGTCGGGCGCCGCCGACGCGACGGCGGTCGGATCTTCCCTCCCTTTCACTCGACATCCTCCCGCCCGCCCAGGAGCAAGGCCGCCGCGTGGCCGTCGGCGCCGGCCGCGGTCACCAGGCCGCGCCGCGCCGCGACCGGCCGCGTCGCGGCCGTCGCCCCGCCGAGGGGAAATCCCGCCTCGACCCGTTCGAGGCCGCGGATTCCCGGCAGCAGGCCGTCCGCCAGCGTAGCGAGGAGGCCGATCGCCTGCAAGCCGCCCGAGGCGCCGAGCGCCTCGCCGAGCATCGCCTTGATCGCCGCGACCGGCAGCTCCGCGGCGCGCGCGCCGAGCGCGCGGGCGATGCCGAGCGCCTCGGCGCGGTCGCCCGCGACGCTGCCGTTCGCCGAGGCGAAGACGCAATCGACATCGGCCGGCGCGAGCCCAGCGTCATCGAGCGCGGCGGCGATCGCGCGCTCGACCGCGGCAGCGAGCCCCTCCTCCGTGCCGGAGGGATCGAACGCCTCGCCGTGGCCGAGCAGCTCGGCGAGGACCGGGGCGCCGCGCGCGGCGGCGGCCTCGCGGGCTTCGAGCATCAGGAGCGCCGCCCCCTCGCCCAGGGCGAAGCCGTTGCGCTTGGCGTCGAAAGGGATCGGCAGCTCCCCCGCCTGCGGATCGGACGCGCCGCACAGGCGGCCGGCGCGCAGGTGGCCCAAGAACGACTCGAACGACAGCTCCTCGACGCCGCCCGCGAGCATGACGTCGGCCCGGCCGGCGGAGATCGCCAAGGCGGCGTACGCGATCGCTGCGAGGCCCGAAGTTTCGCCCCCCGCGAGCGTCGCGTTGACGCCCGAGAGGCCGTGCCAGATCGCGGCCTGGCCGGCCGCGGCGTTGATCACGCAGTTCGCGAAGTCGAGAGGGCTCGCGTGGGAGGGGCCGAGCTCCAAGCTCCGGCGATCGAACTCGGCGATCGTCCGGACGCTGCAGAACGTCGTGCCGAGCGCGAGCCCGACCCCGCGGGCGCGTCCGGCCTCGGCGTCGAGCCCGCTCGCTTCGAGGGCGCGCGCCGCGGCCACCAGGAGCAGCCGGCCGCTGCGGTCGATCGGGCGCAGGTTGCGCGCGCCGAGCGTCGCCGCGGGATCGAACCCCCGCACCTCGCACGCCTGGCGGCAGGGCAGGCCGGCGGTCTCGAAGAGATCGATCGGCGAGAGCGCGGAGGCACCCGCGCGGAGCGCCGCGGCGAGGCCGTCCGTCGAGTCCGCGAGCGGCGACACCTGCCCGGCCCCGGTGACCACCACCCGTCGGCGCACGGCGTCAGCCCCCGGCCGGAGCCCATCGGCGCAGCAGGAT
The DNA here is from genome assembly GCA_035607445.1 of Thermoanaerobaculia bacterium. Lineage (GTDB taxonomy): Bacteria > Acidobacteriota > Thermoanaerobaculia > Multivoradales > UBA5704 > DASYKS01. The sequence continues at coordinate 7,471 of DATMZM010000226.1, forward strand.
CGAGGCGTTGTTGCCGCCGAAGGCGTAGGCGTTGCTCATCGCGAGCGGAACGTCGCGCTCGCGCGCCCGGTTGGCGACGAAGTCGAGGTCCGCCTCCTCGGGGTCTTCGAGGTTCGCGGTCGGCGGGATCCGGCCGGTCGCGATCGCGAGCGCGCAGGCGGCGGCCTCGATCGCCGACGCCGCGCCCATCGTGTGCCCGAGCATCGACTTGATCGAGCTGATCGGCACGCGCGGCGCGCCCGCCCCGAAGACACGGCGGAAGGCGAGGACCTCGAGCCGGTCGTTGGTCGGCGTGCCGGTGCCGTGGGCGGAGACGTAGGCGACGTCTTCGGGTGCGGCGCCGCTCGCGGACAGAGCGCGCGCCATCGCGAGCACCGCGCCCTCCCCCTCCGGATGCGCGGCGGTCATGTGGTGGGCGTCGCACGACAGGCCGTAGCCCGCGAGCTCGGCGTAGATCCGGGCCCCGCGCGCGAGCGCCCGCGCGAGCGGCTCCAAGACGATCACCGCCGCCCCCTCGCCCGGGATCATTCCCAAGCGCCCGCGGTCGAACGGCTGGCAGCGCTCGGGCGCGATCGCTCCCAGGCGCGCGAAGCCGGTGTAGGTGATGCGCGAGAAGGCGTCGGCGCCGCCCGCGAGCATCAGGTGGGCGCGCCCGGCGGCGATCGCGTCTGCGGCGTGGGCGATGGCGTAGTTGCCCGCCGCGCAGGCGGTCGGGAGCATCGCGTTGACGCCCCCGAAGCCGAGCTCGCGGGCGATCGCGGCGGCGATCGTGTGGCAGGGATAGCGGGCGAGGAACTCCGGCCCGATCCGATCGAGCGCGCCCGCGAGCACCGCGTCGTCGAAGCGCTCGACCTCGCGCGGCTCGCCCGAGGTCGTGCCCATCGCGACCCCTGCGCGCACGGCCTCGCGCGGGTCCATCGCCGCCTCGTCGAGGCCCGCGTCGTCGAGCGCCAGGCGCGCGGCGGCGATCGCGAGGCCGGAGGCGCGCCCGACCGACGCGGGATCGAGCCGGCGGAAGTAGGGGGACGCGTCGAAGCCCCTGACCTCGGCTCCGACGTGGACCGAGAACGCCGAGGTGTCGAACGACTCGACCGGCGCGAAGCCCGAGCGGCCGGCGAGCAGAGCCGCCCAGGTCTCGTCCTTCCCGATGCCGATCGGCGTGACCAGCCCGAGGCCGGTGATGGCGACGCGCGGGCTCGGCGCGCCGCCGGGAGCCGGGGTCATCCCGGGACGACCTCGAGCTCGCGCAGGCGCCCCGCGACGAGGTCGACCATCGCGGGCAGGGTGTCGACGCCCTTGTAGCGCTCGTCCGGAAGGTCCAGCTTGAAGGCGAGATCGACCTCGACGGCGATTTCGAGCAGCGACAGCGAGTCGAGGTTCAGCTCTTCGCGCAGCGTCGCCTCGTCGCCGATGCGCTGCGGATCGAGCCCGGTGATCCGCGCGATGACCTGCTTGATCCTGGTCCTGATCTCCGCGGACTCCATCGCAGGCCCCCTCGTCCGCCCGACGACGCCGGCGCGCGGTCCGGAGGCGGAGCCCCGAAGCGATGAGCCCGGCGGGACCACGCGCGCGATCGGGCTAATTCTCGTTGTTCCCGAAAGCTATGGGCAGGCCGATTCGGGCGGAATGAGTCTTCGGAGCTAAAAGAGATTCACGCGCTACTGGAATGCCTGTCGGCCCAACCACCGGGCGGTTCCAAGGCGGCGCCTCCGAACGAGAGGAGGCCGAGCTGGTGACCGAGGAGGACCGCGTCCCGGCGGCGGTGGACCCGGAGCTTGGCGAGCACGCTATGGACGTGGTTCTTGACCGTCCGGACGGTGATCGCGAGCGCGCGGCCGATCTCCTTGTTGCCCAGCCCGCGGGCGATCTGGACCAGGACCTCGCGCTCGCGCTCGGTGAGCGGCTCGCCGATCTGAGGCGGCTCGGGCGGGCGCTGGCGGGCAAGGTGCGCGACGCGCGCGACCGCTTCGGCGGCGACGCGGGGCGAGCAGCGCGCTTCGCCGGCCATCGCCGTTCGGATCGCGGCCAGAAGGTCGGCGGGCGTCGCGCTGCGCAACACGTAGCCTGCCGCTCCGGCCTCGATGAAATCGAGCACGCTCTCGTCCTCGCTCTCGACGCCGAGGACGATCGCGCGCGCATCGGGAAGCGCGCCCTCGAGCTGCGCGAGCCGCGCGAGAGCGGGCGCCCGGCCCTCGCTCGCGTCGACCAAGGCGACGTCGAGGCGCGGCTCGCCGGAGGCGTTGGGCGCAGACCAAGCGACGAGATCGATCCCGTCCGCACGCGCGAGCGAGATCGCCATCGCCTCGGCGAACAGCCGGTTGTCGCTGATCATCGCCACCGAGATTCGAGCCGGCATCGAACGCGCCCGGGCGACGACGAGCGCCATCGCCGGTACCTCCCTTCGATCGGGGTCAGAACAAAGGCCTCTATCTGATGCAAGCGAGTCTTCCGCGCAAATGAACCGGTGGATCTAAATCGGGTTCATCGTCAGCGGGCTCGCCCGGTCGCCGCGCCGCCGGTCCGGCAGCCAGCCCCTGGTGATCGCGAGTTGGGCCGCATCCCAGCGGCTCGCCACGCCGAGGGTCTCGAGGATCTTGTGGACGTGGTTCTTGACCGTGTGGATCGAAAGGAACAGCCGGCGCGCGATCTCCTCGTTCGAGAGCCCCTCGGCGACCAGACGCAGGATCTCGAACTCGCGCGGGGTGAGGGCCAGGCTGCTCAGCCGCTCGCGGCGGCGGCGCTCGCGTCCGAGATCGGCGAGGCGCGCGAACAGCGTTCCCGCGAGGCGCGGCGGCAGGACCGCCTCGCCGCGCGCGACGCTCTCGATCGCGGTGCAGACCTCGGTCAGCGACTGCTCGGGAAAGACGCAGCCCGCGGCTCCGGCTTCGAGGCAGTCGACCATGCGGCCCTCGTCCTGCGCCGAGCCGATGAGCACGACGGCGAGCCGCGGCTGGCGCGCGGTGAGCTCGCGCACGAGATCGGCGGTCTCGTTCTTGACGCCGTCGAGACCGAGGAGCAGGACGTCGACCTCGAGCTCGGCGAGGCGATCGACGGGCGCGTGACCCAGGCCGGCGAGCGGCTGCACATCGAAGCTTCCCATCTCGGCGAGCGCCGTCGCCAGGCACTCGCGGAACAGCTGGTGATGCTCGAGGATCGCCAGCCGCAGCTTGCGAGCACCGGGGCCGGAATCGGCTCGTGCGGTACCCATGTCTCGGGAGCTCATGCTGGTTCCTCCAGGTCTTGGAGCCTGCGAGCTTGAGCCCTCGAAGAGATTCGAGGCTTCTGCCGATCGTAGTGCGTTGGTATCCCCAACAGTTTTGGAATCGAACTCGTTGCTCGAGTTCCTCCATGATTTCCGGCTCCTCCGACAGGCATTCCTCGCGGCATGAGGAGTGGCGACGCCCAGTCTGAAGACCGGAAGCAGACCCATCGAGAGATTATCCCCTTTGGAACCCGCTCGGGTCCTCTCGACCGCCTGGTTCAGGCGCTCTACCTGGTCCTCTGCCCCCTGCCGTGGACCGCATCGAGGGAGCGATCCGTCCGTCGGGTCGCACGCTTGGGTCGGCGGACTCGATTGAGCGTGACCTACACCTCGATCGAGGAAGGGATCCCGCTCCCCTTCGGCGCCGACCGAGGACTTCTGGCTTGGATCCAGACGCGAGCCTTCGACGACGGCTTCGTCCGATTCGACGCGCTCGCCGAGTACTTCCAGGCCTTCGGGCTCGACCAGGGCGGCCGGGAGTACACCGCAGTCCGCCAGAGGATTCGCCGGCTCGGCAGTCTGGCGATCTCGATCACCCTCGAATCGGAGCTCGAGTCGGCCCGGCTCCAGATGCATCCGCTCAAGAAGATCTTCCTTCCCAAAGATGGCAGCGGTTCCATCCGCCCTGAGGTCGGCAGGGTCTCACCGCAGCTACTCCTCATCCGTCGCAGGTACGGCTTCGACCTCGATCCAGACCTCTGGGCGCTCCTCCGTCGCCATCCTGTGCCCCAATCTCTTGCGCTACTCGGCCAGTTTCACAACCGCCCGAAGGCCTGGGACTTCGTCTCGTTCGTCCTCTACCGCTGCTTCGCTGCCCGGTGCCCGACCGTCGTTCCCTGGAACGAGCTCGTGCAGCAGCTTGGGTCGACCGATCGCACAGGGCATCGCCTTCGGCGGACGCTTCGGCGGATTCTCGAGGAGGTGCGAGGCACGCATCCAGGGCTGCCCGTTCGGTTTCTACCTAACCGCGGAGGGCTCGAGGTGGAGCCGTGGAGGGCGGATCGGGATCCGTGACCAACAGCTGGCCAACGGATGGCCAACGGCGACCGCTCATGGCGAAGTCTTCATGCTTCGATAAGTTTGACAGTTGCGGGTACAACTCTTATTTTAGCTTAGCTGCACCGATTCAAGAAGCGCAGTGATCCGGGCCGAGGGCGCTGCCGAGCCTCGATCTCGTGATCTGACGTGTCGGCTGCGCTTGGCGAACGGCTCCAGCACCGCGGGACGAAAGATGCCCTTCAATTCCGACGCCTTGACGCTCCTGACCCTCGGCATCCGCGGCGACCAGCCGACGGACCCGCTGCAACCGCCGCTGCCAAACGGCGTCCACCTGCGCTGGTCTCCCGATCCGGCCCTCGGCTTCCCCTGGTAC
>DATMZM010000245.1:0-2776 GCA_035607445.1 Thermoanaerobaculia bacterium
CTGACGCTCGTCTCGCTCAAGAAGCGCCTCGGGCGCCCGGGCGAAACCCAGGCCGCCGCGCGCTCGGCACCTCTGCCGCTGCCCAAACCGAACCTTCCGGCGACCCCGCCGCTCCCGGTCGCGCCGCTCCGGATGCCCGCCACCCCACCGGCGCCGCCCGCCGCCCAGACCGGGTCGCCCGCCCCCGCGCGGCCGGCTCCGAGCAGTCCCAGCGTTCCGAACGTTCCGAGCGCACCTCCTCCGGCCGCGGTTCCGCCCGCGCAGACGCCTGCGGGCCTGTCCCCGAGGCCCGCCGCCAAGCCCTTGACCGCGAGCGCCGCGCGGCGAACGGTCGACGTCCTTTCGGAGCTCGAGAAGATCCGCCGCGAGGCCGCCTCTCCGAGCCGGCCGAGCGTCACCGTCGCGACCGGCCCCGGGAGCCCCTCCGGCGCCGCGCCTCCGTCTTCGCCCCAGCGCAATGGCCGCGGCGAGCTCTCGCGCTCGATCGAGCTGACGCTCAAGAAAGCCGACTTCCAGCGCGCGCGGCGTTTTCTCGTCAGCTTCCAGGTCGAGGACGACCAGCACCACGTCATGGACGCCGTCCGCGATCTCGAGGTGGACATCCGCGACGCCGCGCAGCTCGAGCGGGTGCTCCTGCGCCTGAACATCGCGCTCCACGCGAAGGAATGACCGCGCGGATCGCGCGCCCGGCCCGGCGCCCGCCGACCAGCCGAACCGTCCCCGACGGTGACCGCGGATGAACTGCCCCTTCTGCTCGGAAAACCACGACCGCGTCGTCGACTCGCGCGAGAGCCGCGACGGCGCGGTGATCCGGCGGCGGCGCGAGTGCCTGGTGTGCGGCCGGCGCTTCACGTCCTACGAGCAGATCGAGGACATTCCCTACATGGTCGTCAAGCACGACGGCCGGCGCGAGGAGTGGAGCCGCAAGAAGCTGCTCGCCGGGCTCTACCGCGCCTGCGAGAAGCGGCCGGTGCCTTCGAAAAAGCTCGAGGAGATCGCCGACCAGGCGGAATCGATGCTCCACGAGCGCGAGGATCGCGAGATCTCGACCCGGGACATCGGCGCCTTCGTCATGGACCGGCTGAAGGAGCTCGATCAGGTCGCCTACGTCCGCTTCGCCTCGGTCTACCGGCGCTTCGAGGACATCGATGCGTTCATGGACGTCGTCAAGACCCTGATCCAGCCGGCCGGCAAGTCGAAGAGGGGAACCTGAACGTGGCCAAGCGCATCGCCTCGATCGAGCTGATCTCGCGCTTCCACACCGAAATGGCGCGGCTCTTCGAAGAGGCGCTCGAGCTCGGCGCGGATCCCGCGACCGAGTGGTGCCCGGAGCTCGACATCGTCGAGACCGCGCTCTCGATCCTGATCCTGGTGGAAGTACCGGGCTTGGCGCCCGCCGACTTGACGATCGAGGTCAGCGGCCAGCGGGTCTCGATCATGGGCACGAAGACGACGCCGCTGCCTTCCGACCGCATCCGTTTCGAGCGCATGGAGCGCAGCCACGGCCGCTTTCGCCGCGAGGTCCAGCTGTTCGTGCCGGTCAACGGTCATCAGGGAACGGCGCGGCTCGCCGACGGGCTGCTCGCGATAGAGTTCCCGAAAATTCAGGAGAAGAGGCTGGCCGCGCGCCAGGTGGTCATCGAGACCGCGAGCGCGGCGAGCGAAACGCCGATCGAAACGCCGATCGCCAAGCCCAAGCCCGAAGGCGGAGGGGAGGCGCCGTGAGCACCAAACCGAGCGAAGGGCACGAAGACGCGATCAAGATCCCCGACGTCCTGCCGGTGCTGCCGCTCAAGGACACGGTGATCTTTCCTTACATCATCCTGCCGCTCTCGGTGGGGCGGGACAAGAGCGTCGTCGCGGTCGATCGCGCGCTCGCCGAAAGCCGCGTGATCATGCTCGTCGCCCAGCGCGACGGCGCGATCGAAAACCCCGGCGAGGGCGATCTCTTCCCCGTCGGCACCGCGGCGATCATCATGCGGATGCTCAAGCTGCCGGACGGCCGCATCCGCATCCTGGTCCAGGGCCTCGCGCGCGCTCACGTCGCCCACATCAGCCAGACCGATCCCTACCTGCAAGCGAAGATCGAGCGGATCGAAGAGCCGCCGGTCCTGCCCGGCCTCGAGACCGAGGCGCTCGTGCGCTCGGTCAAGGAGAGCCTCGACCGCGCCGTCGCGCTCGGCAAGGCGATCTCGCCCGAGGTCATGGTCATCGCCGCCAACCTGGAGGACGCCGGCCGCCTGGCCGACCTCGCCGCGAGCAACCTCGACCTGAAGCCCCACGAGGCGCAGGAGCTGCTCGAGACGTTCGATCCGATCGAGCGCTTGAAGCGGGTCAGCGATCTGCTCGTGCGCGAGATCCAGGTTCTCACCATGCAACAGGAGATCTCTTCGCAGGCGCGCGGCGAGATGGACAAGAGCCAGCGCGAGTATTACCTGCGCCAGCAGCTCAAGGCGATCCAGCAGGAGCTCGGCGAGGGCGAGGAGCTTTCGGAAGAGGTCGCCAACTACCGCAAGCTCGCCCTCGAACGCGGCATCTCGGGCGACGCGAAGGAGGAGCTCGAGCGCCAGATCCGGCGCCTCGAGAGGAGCCACCCCGAAAGCGCCGAGACGCAGATCATCCGCACGTATCTCGACTGGCTGACCGCGCTCCCGTGGGCGACCACCTCGGTCGACGACCTCGATCTCGACCATGCGCGCGAAGTGCTCGACGACGATCATTACGACCTCGAAAAGATCAAGGAGCGGATCCTCGAGTTCCTCGCGGTGCGCAAGCT
>DATMZM010000449.1:0-12163 GCA_035607445.1 Thermoanaerobaculia bacterium
CGGTCCTCTTCATCTCCGGCTACACCGACAACGTGATCTTCCGCCACGGCCTGCTCGCCGGAGAGTTCGATTTCCTCGAGAAGCCCTTCTCCTCCGCCCGCCTGGCAGCCAAGATCCGCGAGGTGCTCGACCGCCGGCCTACGGCGCAGGCGTCTGAGAGGGTTTGACTCCGTCAAGGCGGCCAAAGCCGACGATCACGAGTACTATCGGGTATGCTTTTCGAGCGCAGGAGACGGCGAAAATGAGCGGAACGAGCACTCTCGAGAACGTCCGAGAAAATCTCCGGCGACAATTCCCCGATCTTGCCGAGCGCTTCCACGTTCGCTCGCTCGGTATCTTCGGTTCGGTGGTCCGAGGAGAAGACCGGCCGGAGAGCGACCTCGACCTGCTTGTGTCTTTCGACACGACGCCGACCCTGCTGACGTTTCTCGCCCTCGAGCGGACCTTGAGCGACAGCCTGGGGCGCAAAGTCGATCTGGCGATGCGAGACGCCCTGAAACCCCAAGTGGGACAGCGAGTGCTCGCCGAGGTCGTGCCGATTTGAGCGCTGGCCGGACGGATCACGACTTTCTCGCCGATATCCTCGATGCAGCGCGCAAAGCGCGGGGATTTGTCGAAGGGATGCGCTACGAAGATTTCGCCGACGACAGCCGAACCACCTTTGCGGTAACGAGAGCGCTCGAGATTGTCGGCGAAGCCGCAAAGAGTGTCTCCGCGGAGGTTCGTGACGCCCACCCGGAGATCCCTTGGCGGGACATGGCGGCCATGCGGGACAAGCTGTCGCACGGCTATTTTGGAGTCAGCTCCGAAGTTCTCTGGAAGACCGTTCACGAGGATCTTCCGGCTCTGGAGATCTCTCTTTCGAAGTGCCTCACTCCGGCCGCCGAAGCGTGAACCGCAGCGGCAGCCCCTTCTTGTCCTTGTAGAGCAAATCGCCGTCGAGGCGGATCCTGGTTCCGTCCGGTACGTCTTCATAGAGCCAGGAAAGCCCCCGGATCCGCGAGGGCTCGCGGCGGTTCGGACGAGGGGGATCTCCCGCGGCGAGGCGCTCGCGCTCGGCGAGGATGCGGGCGGTCAGGTCGGCCGCGAGCTCGCCGCGCGCGGCCTTGGGCCAGGAGTCCCAGAAATTGGGAAGCATCAGGCGGGCGACGATCTGCCAGCGCGGCATGCGCTCGTCCATCTCGCGGCCGAAAGCCGAGGCGTCGAAGGTCGAGAGGTCGCGCTTTTCCATTTCCTCGATCATCGGCTGGAAGCGGCGGGCGTAGTCGTGCAGCCCCCAGCGGACGAAGGGCAGGGTCCAGGTCGGAGACTTCTCGGAGCCGAGCGGCCGGGCGCGGAAGGAAGAAAGGTAGGCGACGAAGGCCTCGGCCCGGAGCGCGATCGAGATCCCCCGGCGCAGGTCGAGCGCCGTCATCCGCTCGCGCCAGGCCGGCGGCGCGGCCGGGAGGGCGCGCAGCCCGAGCTGCAGGTACTTGAGGTCGGTGAGCGAGATCAGCTGGGGGATCAGGGTCGGTCCCGCGCGGACCGCCTGATCGAGCCGCCAGGCGGCCTCGAGGAGAGGGAGCGCCCGGTCCGGATGGCCGGTGCGGATCCGTTCGAGCGCCTCGGCCGCGAGGAGCCTCTCGATGCCGAGGACGCCGAGGTAGTTGGGCAGCGTCGCCTCGAAGGCCTTGCCGAGATCGAATTCCCAGACCGGCAGGGGGTCGGCGAGGAGCAGGCCGGCGATCCGATCGAGCCCCGGGCGGGAGCTGTCGAGGAAGGCGGCGAGCGCCGGGGGCGGCGCCGGGAACTCGCCGTCGTCCCGCTCGACCGAGGGGTCGAGATGATTCCTGAGCAGCGTCTTGATCGCCTCGAAGCGGCGCGCCGCGTCCCGCGTCGGATGGCTCCGTCCGGGCGCGTCCGCCGGGGCCATCTCGAGGCCGAGCGCGGCGCCTGCGGCTTCGAGCTCGAGCGCCTTCGCGTTGTTCTCGGCCGGCGGATAGCGCTCGAGGAACGAGGCACCGCCGAGCGTCTTCCGCCAGCCGGCCTCGAGCGTGCGGTCGGTCTGCGCGCGGGAACGGAGGATGACGGAGGCGAGGACGGCGCCGAGCCCCAGGAGCAGAAGCACGAAAGCGAACAGCCGAAAGAATCTGGACATCGATCGCGCCCCTCGCTCCGTTCCCGGTTTTCTGCCGCTACCTATATACGGGCGGACCGGTCGATTGCCACCGCCCGCCGGTTCGATCTACTCTTGCGCAATTCTTGACAGACCAGGAAGCGGGAGGCCGAGGTTTTTCCCGCGTCCGACGGCAAGCAGGGGAGCGCGTGCTCATCGCCGAACGATCCGAAGCCGAGGTGGCCGTCGATCTCGTCCGCCGCATCCGGGGCGGCGACCGGACGGCCGAGGACGAGCTGGTCGCGCGCTACAGCCGCGGCCTGCTGTTCCATCTGCGGCGGCTGACCGGCGACCCGGCGCTCGCCGACGACCTCCACCAGGAGACCTTCCGGGTGGTCCTCGAGCGGCTGCGCAGCGGCTCGATCACCGAGCCGAGCCGGCTCGCGGGCTTCCTCCTCGGCACCGGACGCAACCTGTTCCTCGGCGGCTACCGCAAGCGCACGCGGCGCGGCGAGCGGGACTCGGTCGACGCGGCGGCCGTCGATCCCGCCGATCCCTCGCCCGGCCAGCTCGCCTCCCTCGTGCGCGAGGAGGAGATCCAGGAGGTGCGGCGCCTGATCGGCGAGCTGGGCACCGACCGCGACCGCCAGCTGCTGTTCCGCTTCTACGTCGCCGAGGAGGACAAGGAACGGATCTGCGCCGACCTCGGGCTTTCGAGCCTCCACTTCAATCGGGTGCTGTTCCGGGCGCGCCAGCGCTTCCGCGAGCTGCTCGAGAGCGCGCGCTGAGAGGATCGGCGACCTCGTGGCACCATACAGGAGAGGACCCGATCGCTCGGGTTCCGAAAGGGCGGAATGGACCACTCTCTGATCGATGCCGAGCAGGTCGCCGAGCGCTATCTCCTGGGTCAGCTCCCGCCGGACGAGGCGGCGCGCTTCGAGGAGCACTCCCTCGCCTGCCCGGAGTGCCTCGACCGCCTGGAGACCGCGGAGACGCTGCGCCTCGGCCTGCGCGCCGTCGCCGCGCGCGAGGCCGCGGCCGGCGTGGTGCGGCTCAGCCTGCTCGCCCGGCTCGCGCGCTCCCGGCTGGCACCCTGGGGCGTCGGCTTCCTGTTCCTGATCGCCGTCCTGCCGTCGTTCTACCTGACGCGAGAGACCGGCCGGCTCGACCGCGAGCTCGCGCGGACCCGGGAGGAGCTGGCGCAACGCCCCGTTCCTGTCGGCCATCCCGGGCTTCCGCCCGCCGCGGGCGAGGCCGAGCGCCAGGCGGAGCTGGCCAGGCTGCGGGCGCAGATCGCCGAACGGGACCGGCAGGCCGAGGCCGAGCGGCGGGAGCGCGAGCGGCTGGCGGCCGACCTCGCGCGCGCGAAGAGCCCGCGCATCAACGTCCCCGTGGTCCCGCTCTCTCCGGAGCGCTCCGCGCCGGGCGGCGAGCCGACGGCGCGGCTCGCGCTCTCGCCGTCGACCGAGTGGGTGGTCCTCTCGCTCGAGCTCGACGCCCCGGGCTACCCGAGCTACCGCGCGACGCTGGCCGGTCCGGACGGCCGGACGCTCTGGCGCGCCGCGGGCCTCCACCCCGACGCCCAGGAGGCCCTGACCGTGGCTCTCGCGGGAGCGAATCTCCCGGCCGGCGTTCTCTCGATCCGGGTCGACGGGCTCCCCGCCCAGGGCGCGCCGGTCCCCGTCGCCGGCTTCTCCTTCCGCGTCGTCCGCACGCCGTAGCGCGAATTCCAAAACCAGGTGAGACAGCCGGCCCCCTCGCGGCAGAGAGGGAGTGACCGCCGGTCATCAACCTTGGACGCGCAAATGACGAAAGGAGAGTTTCCGATGAAGACCTTCGCCCTGGCGGCTGCCGCCGCCCTCCTGCTCACCCTGGGCACCGGAGGCACCGCCCTCGCCCAGAACACTCCCGTGGGCCTCTGGACCGTCAACTTCTTCGTGGACGACACCCCCTCGATGTTCAACTCGGCGACCCAGCAGATCTGCTTCCTGCCCGACGGCAGCTGGTACTTCCCGACCTTCGGAGGGGTGTTGGGACGCTGGTTCCAGAAGGGGGCCAACCCCGCAGGCAACGGTGACCGCGTTCGCGTGCTGGGCAGCTCCCTGGCCGGATCGCTCGAGGAGCACGCGGATCTGGATTTCATCAACCTGCAGCTGATGACCGGCCCTTGGACCGAATGGCGTCCCGACTTGAGCTTCAAGAACTGGACGCAGGCCACGTTCAATCGAATCGCTCCCTCGTGCCCGCCAGCTCCGAACGTGCAGCCGAAGGCGCCGGAGGGGGCCACCGCCACGAGCTCCAAAAGCGGCAAGGGCTAGTAGCCGGACGGCTTCCAGCTCCCGATCCGGGCGGGCCGCGAGCCCGTCCGGATTCTTGCCTTTCATGAGGCACCCTCCGGCGTCTTTTCCGTGGCAAGATTGGCGCGAAAAGACTTAAGGAGGGTGCCGCCATGGGGCCGCATCGCGGGGTTTCGCCCCTGCCGCCGATCGCGCTCGCAGTCTTCGGTGCGCTCGCGCTCTCCGGAGCGGAGGCGCCCCGGGACCTGCCGCTCGCTCCGGGCGCTTCGATGGAGCGCGCTCTCGCCGGCGGGGAGCGCCACGCCTACCGGATCGAGGGGGCGGGCGGGCCGCTCCTCGTCACCGTCGAACAGCGCGGCATCAACGTCGCCCTCGACGCCGCGGGCCCGGACGGCGAGAGCCTCGGCGTCTCGAACCAATCCGGCGAGCGCGAGGGCTGGGAGTCGCTGCTCCTGCCCGCCGGGCAGCCCGGGCAGCCCGGGAGCTGGCGCGTCGAGGTGATCGCCCGGGAGACCGACGTCCCGCCCGGGCGCTACGAGATCCGGATCGAGGAGCTGCCGGACGGGACGCCCGACGAGCGGCGGCGCGCCCTTGGGGAGGCGCTGCTCGCCGAGATGGGTCGGCAGCGGGCCTTGGGCGACGGCGAGGCGACGCGGAAGATCGCGAGCTTGGGCGACGAGGCGCTGGCCCGCTTCCGGGACCTCGCCCACGGGCGCGAGGAGGCGCGCGCCTTCTACCTGCAGGCGGAGGCCCGCCGGTCTCTCGGCGACGCCAAGGGTGCGGCTCCGGGCTACGAGCGGGCGAGCGCCCTCTTCGCTGCGGCCGGGTACGAGGCCGGGGAGAGCCAGGCCGAGACCGCCCTCGGGCTCTGCCGCTGGTCGCTCGGCGATCCCAACGAGGCCTTGGCTCACTTCGACGGGGCGCTCGCGATCGAGCGGCGCCGGTCGGACCTCTACGGCGAGGCGGTCACGCTCAGCGACGTCTGCCTGGTCCGCCACTCCCGCGGCGAGTGGCGGGAGGCGATCCCCTGCTACGAGGACGCCCTGCGCCGGCTCGAAGCGGTGCGGGCCCCCGATTCCGAGGCCGCCGCCCGGGCCAATCTCGGCGGCGTCTACGACCTCTTGGGCGAGCCCGGGAGGGCGCGCGAAGCGTACGAGCGGGCGCTCGTGCCGTTGCGCGCCCTCGGTGATCGCCACGGCGAGATCTCGGTCCTCAACAACCTGGGAGTCCTCTCGGCCGGCACCGGCGAGACGGCGAAGGCGTTCGCGCTCTACGACCAGGCCCTCGACCTGGCGGTCCGCATCGGCGATCGGAGCTGGGAGGCGAGGGTGCGCCAGAACCGGGGCTCCGCGTACGTCGGTACCGGCGAGCCGGCGCGCGCGGCCGACGAGCTGACGCGGGCGCTCGCGTTGCGGCGCGAGCTGGGCGACCGGAAGGGCGAGATCAACGCCCTCGGCCTGCTCGGGCGGGCGCGCGAGGAGCAGGGCGACTTCGCCGCGGCTCTCGACCTCGAAGGGCGGGCGGTCGGGCTCGCGCGCGAAGCGGCGGACAAGAACCTCGAGGCGACCGCGCTCAACTGGGAAGCGCAGACCCGCTTGGCGGCCGGCGAGGCGGCGCCGGCGCTCGACGCTCTCGGTCGGGCCGTCGAGCTGTTCCGCGCGCTCGGCAATCGCCGCGGCCTGGCGGCGGCGCTCCACCGGGTGGGCGAGGCGCGGCTCCTCTCCGGCGGGGCGGAGGAAGCGGTCGCACCGCTCGACGAGGCGCTCGCCTTACGCCGGAGCTTCGAGGACCGAGCCGGGCAGGCGGAGACGCTGACCGCGCTCGCCATGGCGGATCGCCGGCTCGGGCGCCTCGAATCGGCCGAACGGCGCCTCGACGAGGCTCTCGGCTTGGTCGAATCGGTCCGCGCCGCCGTCGTCGCGCCCGACCTGCGGGCCTCGTTCCTCGCCGCCAAAGCGCGCACGTTCGAGCTCTCCGTCTCGGTGCGGATGGAGCTCGACCGGAAGGAGCCGGGGCGCGGCCATGCCGAGGCGGCGCTCGGCGCGAGCGAGAGGGCGAGAGCGCGCTCGCTCCTCGATCTGCTCCAAGAAGCCCGGGCCGACCCACAGGGCGGCACCGATCCGGAGCTCGAGCGACGGGCGGAGGACCTCGGCCAGAGGCTCGCGGCCAAGGCGCGGCGGCGGATCGAGATGCTCGCCGGAGCGGCTTCCGCGGCGGAGAAGGAGGCGTCCGCGCGCGAGCTGTTCGACCTCCTCGCCGAGGACGACCGGCTCGCCGCGGAGATCCGCGCCAAGAACCCCCGCTCCGCCGCGCTCGCCTTCGAGACTCTGGACGCCGCCGGCATCCGCCGCCTTCTCGATCCCGGCACGCTTCTCCTCGAGTACGCCCTGGGCGAAGAGCGGAGCTTCCTCTGGGCGGTGACCTCCGAAGGGGTCGCGAGCTTCGATCTCCCCGGCCGCGCCGCGATCGAGACCCTCGCGCGGCGGGTCTACGAGGATCTGCGCACCGCGGGCGCGGGCGATCCGCGGGAGCTCGAAGCGGAGGCCCAGGCGCGGCGGGACCTGGGCCTCCTGCTCCTCGGCCCGGTCGCGGACCGGCTGGCGGATCGGCGCCTCGTGGTGGTCGCGGACGGTGCGCTCCAGTACGTCCCCTTCGCCGCGCTGCCCCTTCCCGGCGCGGCGGACGAGCCGCTCCTCGAGCGCCACGAGATCGCGCTCCTGCCGTCCGCTTCCGCCCTCGCGATCGTGCGCGGCGCCCCCGAGCGGACCCGGGCCTCCCGCGCCGCGATCCTGGTCGCGGACCCGGTCTTCGGGCGCGAGGATCCAAGGGTTCAGCGGGTCCCCGGGACGTCACAACCGGCCCCGGCGGACGCCGCCCGGGGCGGGCTCGCCCTCGAACGCCTGCCGGCCTCTCGCCGCGAGGCCGAGGCGATCGCGGCCCTGGTGCCGGGAGGCGCCTCGACCCTCTTCGACTTTGCGGCCAATCGGGCCGCGGTTCTGAGCGGCGCTCTCTCCGGCTTCCGCATCGTCCATTTCGCGACCCACGGCGTGATCGACGCCGAGACGCCCCAGCTCTCCGGCCTCGTCCTCTCGCTCGTCGACGAGCGGGGCCGGCCGGAGGAGGGCTTCCTCGGGCTCGCCGACCTCTACGGCCTGAAGCTCTCGGCCGACCTGGTCGTCCTCTCCGGCTGCGACACCGCGCTCGGGCGCGAGATGCGCGGCGAGGGGCTGGTCGGCCTGACCCGCGGGTTCTTCCACGCCGGAGCGCCGCGGGTGCTCGCGAGCCTGTGGAAGGTGCAGGACCGACCGACCGCGGAGCTGATGGTCCGCTTCTATCGCGCGCTCCTCTCCGACCGCCTGCCGCCCGCCGCGGCGCTCCGGCAAGCGCAGCTCGGAATCCGGAGCGAGCGGCGCACCCGGGACCCCTTCTACTGGGCGGCGTTCGTCCTCGAGGGGGATTGGGCGGAGCGGTGAGACAGCCGGCGGCCTCGCGGCAGTTGAGAAGTGAGCGCGGCGGATCGCCCCGCACCTCGAACGAAAAGGAGAAAGCGATGGCCACGAGAGAGTACTTCCCGCGCACCTGGAAGATCACCAGCGCGAGCGGCACGCCGGACGCCGAGAAGGCCTATCCGAAGGACAACCTGGTCCAGATCGTGCCCGACGGCAAGCGCTTTCGGGTCATCTGGACGGACGCCGACAACGTCGAGCACAAGCTCCGCGATCTCCTGTTCAAGGGCGGGAATCTGGTCGGAGAGCCGGCCATGGAGGAGAGCACGGACGAGCCGTGGAACGTGACCATCGAGGCCGGGGCCGTGGACAAGACGCTCACGGCGACGGTGAGCTGCCCCGGCTGCTTCGACGAGGCCGGCCTCTCCGGCAACTGGGGCGCGGAGGCCGTCGATCCGAAGCACCCGCCGGTGCCGCACCCGATCGCCCGCGGGGAAGGGGCGCCGCGAGCGGCGAAGGAGACGTTCGCCAAGAAGTCCTACTTCCGGCGCAAGTGGCGGATCACGAACGTGATCGGCCCCGCGGTCGCGAGCCGGAGCTATCCGAAGGGCGCCCGGATCAGCATCGATCCGGATCCCTTCCTGCCGGACGGTTTCATCGTCTCCTGGGTCGATGCCGACACCCAGAGCCACGAGCTCCATGGCATCGTCTGGACCGAGCAGAGCGGCAAGCTGACCGGCGCGTCGGCCCTCGACCAGCCGACGGGACGGACGTGGGACGTGACCATCGAGGCCGGCCCCACGGCCAAAACGGTCACGGGCGCGGTGAAATGCCCCTCCTGTCTGGCCGGCGTCATCGGCGCCACCGACGAAGCCGGCCTTTCGGGCAACTGGGGCGCGGAGGCCGTCAATCCGAAGCGCCCGCCGCAGCCGGGCCGGCCGAAGCCGACGGGCGTCCCGGGCGGCAAGCGGCGCGCCGACGAGGTCGTCGCGGGTCAGGTCTCCTGAAGCGACCGATCCCCTCTCCGCCGCCGGCCGACTCCGACCGGCGGCGGAGAGGTCATGCGCGTGCCTTCCCTTCCCGCACCGCGGCGAGCCAGACGTAGATGCAGAGCGCCAGGAAGAACGCCGTCGAGACGAGCTGCGAGACCGGTTCGTCGTCGTAGAACGGCAGCTTGATCCGGTCTTCCTTGTACCAGTGCAAGAGGCGGAGCGCGGCGCCGAAGACGCCGCCGAGCGCGCCGCCCGCCATCAGGCCCGAGGCGATGATCACGCCGCGCTCGCGCATCGACCGGCCGGGCTCGCCGCCGATCCGCCGCGAGCGCTTCTCGACCAGGTAGGCGAGGAAGCCGCCGACGAGGGCGGGGGAGTTGAGCTCGAGCGGCAGGTACATGCCGAGCGCGAAGATCAGCGCCGGCACGCCGAGCATCTCCATGGCGACCGCGATCATGGCTCCGGCGCCGAACAGGATGTAGGCGACCGGCTGATGGCTCATGAACCCCGAGACGAGAGCCTTCATGATCGACGCCTGGGGCGAGGCGAGCATCGGCCGCGGATCGCCCGGCGCCACCTCGCCGAATTGGAAGGTGCGCGCGAGCAGCATGATCGTCGCCGCCGCCGCGATCGCCGAGACGATCACCCCCAAGAACTTCACCCGCTCCTGCGCGGCCGGCGTCGAGCCGAGCCAGTAGCCGGTTTTGAGGTCGGTGATCGTCTGGCCGGAGACCGAGAGCGCGGTGCAGACGACGCCGGCGATCGCCATGACGAAGAACATGCCGGTCGTGCCCGAGAGGCCGAAGCGGAGGAGAACGACCGAGGAGACGATGATCGTCAGCATGGTCATGCCGGAGACCGGGTTGCGCGCCGTGGTGGCGATCGCGTTCGCCGCCACCGACGCGAAGAAGAACGAGAAAACGAGGGTGAGGAGGAGGCCGACCAGGACGACGAGGAGCGAGGCGCCGAGCGAGCCGAAGAAGATTCCCGCGGCGAGGGCCGAGACGATCACGCCGCCGAGCATCAGGACGGCGGAGACGTCGCGGTCGGTGCGCTCGAGGCTCGAATCCTCGCCGTGCTTGAAGGCGCGCGCGGCGATCTTGAACGAGCCGATGACGATCGGCAGGGACTTGATGATGCCGAAGATCCCGGCGGTCGCGATCGCGCCGACGCCGACGAAGCGGACGTAGCCGCGGAAGATCTCCGAGGCCCCCATCGTCGCGATCGGTACCGTCCCTGGATACACCGCGTCGGGGAAGTGGCGGCCGATCATCCAGACGAGAGGCACGAGCACGAAGTTCGACACCACGCCGCCGGCGCAGAGGATCATCGACGAACGCAGGCCCATGACGTAGCCGAGCCCGAGGATGAAGCCGATGGCGTCGAACCGGAAGACGACCTTCGCCCGCTCGGCCACGCTCTTGACGACCGGGATGAACTGGAAGTCGACCACCTCTTTCCAGACCTGGAAGGTGCTGACGAAGAAGTCGTAGACCGCGGCGATCCCCGTCGCCTGCAAGAGCAGCTTGGCCTGCGAGCCCCCCCTCTCGCCGGTCACCAGCACCTCGGTGATCGCGGTCGCCTCGGGGTAGGGGAACCGGCCGTGCATCTCGCGCACGAAGTAGCGGCGGAGGGGGATCAGGAAGAGCACGCCGAGAGCGCCGCCGGCCAGGCAGATGAACGTCGTCTGCACCGGATGGGGATCGAGGTTCAGGATGTAGAGCGCCGGGAGCGTGAAGATCGCGCCCGCGACCATCGCGCCCGAGGTCCCCCCGATCCCCGCCATGATCACGTTCTCGAGGAGGGTCGAGCGCCGGCTGTAGACCCGCGCCAGCCCGATCGCGAGGATCGAAATCGGGATCGCCGCCTCCATGACCTGGCCGACCTTGAGCCCCGAGTAGGCGGACGCGACCGTGAAGAGGACGCAGAGCAGGAGGCCCCAGGTGACCGAGCGCACCGTGACCTCGGGAGGGGAGGAGGAGGCGGGGACGATCGGCGCGTAGCTCTCGCCGGGGGCCAAGGGTTGATAAGCGTTCTCCGGCAAAGACTTCTCGTCGGGCGCGTCCATCCGTCCTCCCTCTGTCAGAAAAGCGCGGCGAGTCTACTGCGAACCTCCGGCGGATGTTCTCCCGCGCCGCCGGGAACGACGCCTGCGTCTCCCGAGGCGCTCCCGGCTCGCGGATCGACCTCCCGCGACGGTCGGGGAGACCTCCCCGGGAGCTTTTTCGTACGACCGGGAGCGCGGGACGCACAAAAAAAGGGCCCGGGAGAGCGCCCGAGCCTTCGGGGAGGCTGCCGGGAGTCCTTTTTGTGCGAAATCCACGGCGTTTCGCACAAAAGAGCGCTCCGGGGGCTCTGGCGTGCGCCTCGGGAACGATCCCGAGCGCCTCGGGAGGGGACTCCACCGACATTTTGTGCGACCGGAGCTGTTCTTTGTGCGACCGGAGCCGTCGGGCGCCCTCCCGAGGCGCCGGGAGGTGGTCGCGAGCGCTTTTTTGTGCGAATTCCGCGACAGTTCGTACGAAAAGATCGCCTGGGCAGGGTTCTCGCACGAACGGGAGCGCTCCCGGAACGGACGGCCTCGGGGCTGCGGGGAGCGCCACGAGCCCCCGAGAGGAGCCGGCTCCTACCCGCCGAGCCCCAGCTCCTCGATCGACTGGACTTCGAGGATCCGATCGGCGATTTCGCTCAGCTCGTCGACCGAGCGCATCGCCGCCAGGCGTTCCCGTAGAAGCGAGGGTACTTCCCCGAAGCGCTGGCCGAGCAGGCGGAGCACGGTGCGGCGCAGGCGGTCAGCGCCTTCCTGAAGGGCCCCCTCGCGGCCTTTCTCCAGCCCCTTCTCGATTCCCTTTGCTTCGATTCGATCGGCCCAGGTCAGTTCCATGGTTTGAATCTCCGGAGATTCATGGGCGCGGCTGAGAGAAGCGTACTCCTCCGCCTCGCCGCCGTTCAAGGTCAGGTAGGTTTCGACGCAGTTGATCAGGAGGAGGCGCTCGGACTCGCGAACTTGGGCCTTGGCGATCTTGTGGAGCGCCTCGAGCTTGAGCCGAGCCCGGCCGAGCGGGCCGGGCTTGGCGAGGGCGGCGAGCGCCCAGGCGAGGGGCTCTGGCCGGGCGAGCAGATCCGCGGCCGGGAGCTTCGAGATGCCGTACGAGCGATAGCGGAAGCGGACGTCCTCCTCGCCGATCGTCTCCTCGACGTGGACTCCCCACGCCGCCCCGGGCGGGCCGCCGCTCAGGAAGACGACGAGCGAGATCAGCGGTTCCGGATGGCGCACGCGGAGCTGGAGCCAGTAGTTCCAGAGGCGCTGGCCGATGCGTTTCCGAGAGCTGC
>DATMZM010000125.1:0-3934 GCA_035607445.1 Thermoanaerobaculia bacterium
CAAGCTCGACTGCCGGTTCAACCCCTATCCGGGATGCTTGAACGATTGCACGTCCGAGTACAACGCCTGCGTCGCCGGCTGTTGAGGCTCGACGGATGATTCTCCCGGGCCTCGAATCGGGGCCCGGGAGAGCTTCGCGACGGCCCGCCTCTCCTACTTGAAGACCCGGAACCAGCGCTCGAAGAATTTCTTGACGCCCGGCGTCAACTTGGTGCGGCGCCAGGCGTCGGCGGCTTTCTTGATCACTTCGCCCTGGGTCGGGTAGGGGTGGATCACGCTCGCGATCTTGCCGAGGCCGATCTTGTGGGTGATCGCGAGGCAGAGCTCGCCGAGCATGTCGCCTGCGTGCTCGGCGACGAGCGTCGCGCCGAGGATCTCGTCCTTCCCCTTGCGGAGATGGAGGCGGAGGAACCCTTCGTCCTCGCCGTCCAGGATCGCGCGGTCGACGTCGTGGAGAGGGACGGTCAGCGTGTCGACCTCGATGCCCTTCGCCTTGGCGTCCTTCTCGTACATCCCGACGTGCGCGATCTCCGGCGTCGTGTAGGTCGCCCAGGGGATCGTGAGCGCGCTCGCCTTGCCGCGGCCGAAGAAGAAGGCGTTCTGGATCACGATCCGCGCCTGCGCGTCGGCGACGTGGGTGAACTGGAAGCGCGAGGCGACGTCGCCGCAGGCGAAGATCCTGGGATTGCTGGTCCGCAGCTGATCGCTCACTAGGACGCCGGCTTTCGTATGCTCGACGCCCGCCGCGTTGAGCCCCAACCCTTCGACGTTCGGCGCGCGGCCGGCGGCGACCAGGATGTGGTCGACGGTGATCTCCTTCTTGGTTCCATGGGCCTCGAACGCGATCACCTTGCTCGCGCCGCGCTTCTCGACGTTCAGGATCTTGGTGTGGAACTCGAGCTCGACGCCGGACCGGAGCATCGACTTCTGGACGATCTCCGCGGCGTCCGCGTCCTCGCGGACGAGGACGTGGCCGTCCTTGTCGAGCAGGGTGACGCGGCAGCCGAAGCGGCGGAAGGCCTGCGCCATCTCGCAGCCGATCGGCCCGCCGCCGATGACCGCGAGGCTCCGCGGCGCTTCGGTCAGCTCGAAGATCGTCTCGTTGGTCAGATATCCGGCCTCGGCGAGCCCGGGGATCGGCGGCGCGATCGCCCGGCCGCCGGTCGCGATCACGGCGCGCCGGAACCGGAGCCGCTGGCCGCCGACCTCGACGGAATCCGGACCGACGAACTGGCCGTCGCCCAAGAAGACGTCGATGCCGAGCCGGGTGAACCGCGCCACGCTGTCGTTCTCGGCGATCCCCGCCCGAAGCCGCCGCATCCGGGCCATGGCGAACCCGAAGTCGCCCTCCCCGGAGGCGACCGGCCCGCCGAAGCGCTCGCGGCTCTCTCGCGCGGCGGCCCACGAGCGGGCGGCGCTGATCACGCCCTTCGACGGCACGCAGCCGACGTTCAGGCAATCTCCACCCATCAGGTTGCGTTCGACGAGAGCGACCTTCGCGCCGAGACCCGCGGAGCCCGCGGCCGAGACGAGCCCCGCCGTTCCGGCGCCGACGACCACGAGGTGATAGCGCGGCTTCGGCGTCGGGTTGATCCAGGCGGCGGGATGGACGGCGTCGAGGAGCTTGCCGTTGTGCTCGTCTTGGGGTTCGATCAGGGCGCTCCGCTCGGCGTGCTTCATGATCAGGCCTTCCGTCCTTCCTCGGGCCGCTCGAGCTCTTGGCGGAGCGCCTTGCTCGCCAGGCGGGTGATGAAGGTGGTCACGGCCACCGTCGCGGCGATGCCCACGCCGAGCGTGATCCAGTGCGCGGCTCCCTTGCCGCCCGCCTGGCCGCTCGCCACCTCGGCGAGGCTGCCCGCCGCGGCTCCGTAGTAGACGTAGAGGATCGTGGCCGGGATCATCGCCAGGCAGGCGATGAGGTAATCGAGGAAACGGACCTTGGTGAGGCCCAGGGCGTAGTTGAGGAGGTTGAACGGGAAGACGGGGGAGAGGCGGAGGAGCGAGACGATCTTCAACCCCTCGCGCGCGACGGCGCGGTCGATCGCGGCGAACTTCGCGTTGCCGGCGATCTTCTTCTCGATCGCGCGGCGGGCGACGTAGCGGGCGACCAGGAACGCGAGCGAGGCGCCGAGCGTGGCGCCGATGAAGGTGACGATCACCCCCTTGACCAGGCCGAAGATCGCGCCCGCCGCGAGCGTCAGGAGGAACGCCGGGGCGAAGGCGACCGTCGCGACGGCATAGCCGAGGATGAAGACGACGGGGCCCCAGACCCCGAGGCTCTGTACCCAGGCGGCGAAGGACAGGACGGCGCCGCCGAGCTGCTTGCCGGCGAGCACCAGAGCGGCGACGACGGCGAGCGCCACGACGATCAGCGCGATCGTCTTCGCGCGACCGCCTTTCGGCTTCTGGGACGGTTCGGACACGGGGGCTCCTCCCGGGAGTGAAGGTTCGGGCTGCCGCTTGCTCACCCTACGCGAACCGCGCGATTTCGGATCGCGATCCTATCGCGGTCCGGTTCAGCCCTGGTGCTCGGGGCGCAGCAGGTCGAGGACGGTCTTGACCGGCGCGAAGGTCGCGTCCGGCACCTCGACGAAGACGGTGTTCCAGCCGGCCATCGCGCCGTTCCACAAGCCGGGGTGCTCGAGGGCGAGGAGATCGCTGCCGGCGCTCGACTTCGGGGCGACGAAGGCGGCTCCCGGATCGACGAAGCGGGGGAGGTCGTGGCGCCGGCCGCCGAGCCGCAGGGCGCAGGCGAGATCGACCGGGTTGAAATGGGTCGCCTGGGCGAGAAGGTCGTCGCGGGACGCGGGATCGAGCTGTGAGGCCTCGACCAGCTGGAGGCTCGGCGGTCCGTCCGCGGAGTCGATCCAGAACGGCCCGCCGCCCGGTTCGCCCTGGTTCTTGACGACGCCGCAGACGCGGATCGGCCGGTCGAGGGCCGCGACCAGTTGCTCGCGGCCGGCGTTCGAGGGGAGATCGAGGGACAGCTCGGCGCGGAGGAAGCGGCGGGCGGCGGCGAGCAGGTCGGCCTGGGGCTCCGTCCGTTCGAGGGCTCGCCGCAGGTTCGCCGCGCGCTCTTCGAGATCGACGAGAAGGCCCGCCAGCACCTTCTTCCAGCGCTTGACCTCGGCCGGCCCGCCGCCGGGCAGGACGTTGTCGACGTTCTTGATCAGGACGAGGTCGAACCCCTGCTCGCCGAGCCCGGCGAGGTTGCCGAGCAGCGCCCCGTGGCCTCCCGGGCGGAGCAGGAGGGAGCCGTCCGCGGAGCGGAACGGGCGCCCCTCGGCGTCGATCGCCAGGGTGTCGGTCTGCGGGTGCTGGACCGAGAACCCGACCTCGAAGCGGCAGTCGAGCTCCGCCTCGAGCCGCGGACCGATCTCGGCGAGGAGGGCGCGGAAGCGTTCCAGGAAATTGGCCGCGACGGTGAAGTGGAGGCGGCAGAGGCCCTTGTCGTCGCGCACCAGATCGGCCGCCTCGCGCAGGTGCTCTTCGAACGGCGTGCGCCCCCTCCCCCCCTCAGCGCCGCGGTGGAAGGGGATCAGCCCCTTGGGCAGGTCGGCGTAGTCGAGGCCCGGCTTTTCGAGCAGGGCCGCGAGGATCTCCCGCCGACGCCCCTCGGCGCGGAGCCGGTCGAGATCGAGGCCGCGGGCCGCGAGCGCCGCGCGGAGATCCTCGACGAACGGGAAGCCGTCGATCTCGGCGAGGAAGCGCGCGACGTCGGGCGGCGGGTCGGCGGGCGGAGCGGAATCCGCGAGATCGGCCGAGAGGGTCTGGAACATCCGGCTCGCGGCGCCCGACGCGGGGACGAACTTGGCGATCCGGCCGCGGGCCGCGGCGTCCTCCGCGCGCTCGACCAGCTCGGGGATCTCCCCCTCCGCGATCCGGCGGATGCCGTCGTCCGGCCGGCAGGGCCGGAGGACGCGGGCGAACGGCG